>JAEWCF010000010.1 GCA_023390775.1 Bacteroidota bacterium
AACATACAGAGGAACATTTGGATAGAACGATATCACGCTGATAGCTGACAGCTGACGGCTGACGCCTGTCGAACGCCTAATGACGACCCGAGCACGAAGTGCGAATTGTACGTAGCGTAGCGGAGTAAATGACGAATGACGACCCGAGCACGAACTGCGAATTGTACGTAGCGTAGCCGAGTAAATGTCGAATGAGGGAACCAACAAACTTTATCTTTTGAAGAAAGCTTTTTGACGGTTGCAGCTCCGTTCGACGTTGGACATTGGACATTCGACACTTTTGGCGTGCCGGCGAACATCATTTCTCTTTACCTGAACATTCCGTCGCCGTCAGGCTTTCCGCTGCAAGTCCTCGCTCGTTGCCTCGCTGCGGGCTTTCCGCTTCAATCCTTCACGCAGAAAGCGGTCAGCCGTCAGCTATCAGCCGTCAGTTTGATTTCGTTCAACCCGCATGTCAATCAATTGATTCAACTTTATGACCTTATGACTTTACGACCTTATGACCTTACGACTTACGACTTTATCCTAAACACCATGGTTGACGCCAGACAGGCTGAAAGCTGACAACTGATAGCTGACAGCTCTATTTCACCGCCGGCTCATAACTCCTCTTGTCAATGATCATCTTGGCGAGGATTTCGCGCATGATCTCGGAGGTTCCGCCGCCAATGGGTCCCAGGCGGCTGTCGCGCAGCAGTCGGGCTAGCGGGTATTCTTCCATGTAGCCGTAACCGCCCAGCATCTGGAGGCAACTATAGATGGCCTCGTCGGCAACCTTGGTCGATTTAAGCTTGGCCATGGTGGCTTCCTTGACCACGTATTCGCCCTGGTTCAACCTCGCCACGGCGGCGTAGTTGAACACCTTGCAATGCTCGACCTCGGTAGCGTGATCCATCATCGTGTGGCGAAGCGCCTGGAAGCGGTCAATCCTGGTCCCAAATGCCTCGCGTTGAGACATATATTCTAGGGTATAATCGATGGCATATTCGGCACGGGCATGCGCGTTGATCGCCATGATCAGGCGTTCCAGCGCGAAGTGCTGCATGATATAGGAGAAACCCTTGCCTTCCTCGCCCATCAGGTTCTCCAATGGGACCTCGACATTGTCAAAGGCGATTTCCGCAGTGTCGGATGCACGCCATCCCAATTTGTCCAGCTTGCTCGAACTCACGCCCTTCGAAGAGGCGTCCATCAGGAAGATGCTGATCCCCTTGTTACCGAGCTCGGGATTTGTCTTGGCAGCCACTACATAATAATCGGCGTAGATGCCGTTGGTAATAAAGGTCTTTGAGCCGTTGATCACGAATTTGTCGCCTCTGCGCACGGCCGTGGTCTTCATGCCGGCCACATCGCTGCCGCCAAAAGGTTCGGTTATGCAAAGCGCGCCTATCTTTTCTCCCGCAATGCTGGGCGCCAGGTAATCCCGCTTGATGCGCTCGTCGCCTTCGGCATTGAGGTGCGTCATCGCGAGGTAGGCATGCGCCCACATCGCCGCGGCGAAACCTGAAGAACGAACCTTCTGCAATTCCTCCAGGAAAATGACCGTGTAGAAAAGGTCGAGGTTCATCCCGCCATATGCTTCGGGATAATTAATTCCGAAAAAACCCATGTCACCGAATTTTTTCCAGATAAACCTGTCGATCGTTCCGCTTTTCTCCCACTTTTCAATGTGGGGAACAACTTCTTTTTGCAAAAAATCCTTGAAACTTTTTCTGAACGATTCGTGCTCTTCGGTAAAATACATAAGGTTTAGTGATAAACGGTTCTTGCGAACTTTTAGAATTCCAAATATACGGCAATTATGTCCAATTTATCAATGGGAAAGTTGGTGATTTGCGCCAGGTTTTCCCGTGAAATGGCGCCGTTCATGCTCCTGAAGGTCACCACGTGCCTGGATAGCGGATAACGGAAGTAGGGAAACTGCCCCAGTTCTTTCATCGTGGCTTCGTTGATCCTTACCTTCTTGATAACGGGCTCGCCCTTGACCATGAATCGTTCCCGTAGTTTCCCGGCTACCTCCGGCGAGATTCCCCAGATGTGCTCCATCTGCTGCATTGAAACAAATGCACCCAGTTTCTCTCTGTATTCAAGGATGCGCTCGCTTAGGGCGGGGCCGATCCCAAAGACCGCCACGAGTTCCTCCGGTGTGGCCGAATTGATATCGGTTTTCGCAGTGACCACTTTTTCCTGCGGATAGGAACGGCTCTTTTTCGTTATCCATTCCGGAAATTTGAAGTTGGGTTGCAGGGTCTGCAGGAGCGAATCGGAAACCCGGGTGACCTTTTGGAATTCCGCCGCCGAATTGACAAACTTCCCGGTTTTCCTGAATGCATGCAACCTATCGATTTCGGCAACCGACATGCCCAGCCGGTAACCTTTTTCATCCGAAATGAAGTTGGGGTTGAACGGATAGGTCCTTAAAACGACCGCCGGTTCCGCGGCCCTGGCCGAATCGAGTTTTTCCTGCATGGCCAGCCATTGTTTTTCCTCGGGGGAAGGTATCGGAACAACGGATTTCTGAAAAAAGATCAAGACCTGCAGCGCGATGGCGAGCAACAGCAGCGCGGCGATTGCGAAATATTGGGGGTTTGTAAAAGTGAGCAGGCGTGTAATGGTTTTCATGGCGTATATAAATTTAAGAGTTATCTAGAGGTCGAACACCGAACTTCGCTTGGCACGTATCAGGTCCTTGAGCCTAAGCCAGAAAGCAAGCGTCAGGTAGACGCCAAACCAGAGGCCGGCCGTGACGAATGAAATATAGATGAAGAAAATGCGGACACTGCTCGCCCGCATGCCCAATTTGTCGGCGAGGCGGCTGGCGGCATCAAAACCGTGGCGTTCAAAAAAGTGGCGGATGGAAAGAATGACGGACATGATCTGTTTGGCGTAAAGCGCTAAGTTAAAGAATTTTGCAATCGCTTCAGCGAAGCAGGTATAATTTTGCACACGCACGCGCGTCCGATAGCGCCTCGTGGTGGTTGAGCTCAATGCCGTGGCGCTGGCTGCATACCTTGAGATTGGCCGGTTTGTAACCCTTGGCCCGGTATATTCGCAGCGTGCACTCCCATTTGTCGGCAATTTCGAGCTCGTCGTAATACAGGCCGTAGTACTTCATCGTCTTTGCCAGCACGTTGCGGTCAAACGATTCGTTGTGGGCGACGATCTTCCGGCCAAAGATGCGCTTTCGTATATCGGGAAAAACCTGGTCAAAAGTTTTCGCATCAAGCGTCATCACGGGCTTGATCCCATGGCAAAGGATGTTTCGGTACCAATAATTGTTTTCCGGCGGCTGGATCAGGGTGTGGAACTCGTCGCAGATCACGCCGTCGTTAACCGTAACGATCCCTACCGAGCACGCGCTCTCGGGATGCCCGGTGGCCGTTTCAAAATCGATTGCTGTAAAGGTCATCGCCACAAATGTACAAAGGACTGCAAACCTTATATTTGTGCATGGCAAAATATTTTTTACTGCTGATGCTCGTCTTTTGCGGCGCATCGGCACAAAAGGGCGCGGTGAAGATTACCTATAATCGCTATTCGCACGACAAATTGGTCCAGCCGCATGATCCGATTCTGGCATTCGCCGATGCACACCGGACGGTCATCACCACATCCGGCAACCTGGCGGGCACTTCTTCAAGGCCATTCGAGCAGACGATGGTCTCCGGTTCGCGAATGACGCAGGCCGCCTTGCTGCAATCGGGGAAATATATTTTCACGTCCGACAGCACCTCCATCCTTGACCAGAAGTTCGAGCTCAAACCCGACCGGAAAAAAATCCTCGGGTACGACTGCGCAAAGGCCGTCACCATCGTCAATTCGAACACCATCGAGATTTGGTACACGACCGCCACTGGATTCAAGGCCGCACCCTCAACGTTGGGCATCGGGCTGGGGACCGTGCTCGAACTCGTACGCAACGGAAACTTTGCCCTTCGCGCGGAGAAAGTCGAAAAACTGAAATCGATCCCGCAACATGCATTGGCGCCCTTTGCAAACCCGGCAACCGTTGACATGCTCACCTACCGCGACCGGCTTTGGAAATCGCGGTTTGTGACCGTTCCGATCTTTAAAGATGAAACCATAAATTTCACCGATTCCCCGGCGGCGGCCGATTCGGTGTTCCGATTCGCCAAGGGGACCGTCATCGCGCGCAAGGTCAGATTCCCGGATTTCGGTAAAGGCAGCCGCGTGTTCCTGGACGTTTCCTCCCGGTCCGACGGCGATGCGTACGACCGTACCGGATCGATCATCCTGATGCCCGACGGGCCGGGAACTTTTATGGAAGGCATCCGCGAGGGCGCGAAATCGTTGCCGGTTTACGAAAACGGAAACGGCAAAAAATACCAGGGCGTGGTGCGGATGGCCAGTTATGAACCGTCATTGGAACTGATGCGCTTCTTCACCCCATTTGGCGTCGGCAAGTACAACACCATCAAGCTAAAGGGCAGGACCTGGCAGGACAGCGCCTACTACCGGCAGGACATCTCCGACCTGGCGCCCGCGCTTCGCAAACGCGAGGTCTGGATTGCGGCCAACATCAGCAATTATGACAAGGGCGGGCACAAACTCGCGGCGAATATCACGATCCATCCGGAAGATCCTCCCACGCCGGAATATTCGGTCGTGCTTCCGCTTTTCAACACCAACAGCTTCCTCGAAGTTGCCGGCCAGGACTATGCGACGATGTTCGATGTCGAAAAAGGCCTCGAGGTGGAGTTCGAACTGGAACGCGATGTCACGGGCGCGGTTCTGCGGTACATCACTACCGGCCACGGCGGCTGGGAAAACGGCGACGAATTTGTCAAGAAAACAAATACCATTTTCCTCGACGGCCAAAAAATCCATTCCTTCATTCCGTGGCGCGACGACTGCGGCAGCTACCGGCTCCTGAACCCCGCCTCCGGAAATTTTCCCAACGGCCTCTCCTCATCCGATTACAGCCGCTCCAACTGGTGCCCGGGGATGACCGCGATTCCCGTGGAAATTCCGCTGGGCGACCTCAAAAAGGGAAAACACACGCTGCGCGTGCAGATTCCGCAGGGGAAACCGGAAGGGGGAAGTTTTAGTTCGTGGAATGTTAGTGGGGTTTTACTCGGAAAGTAAGCTGCCGGGAAAATTTATTCTTTTGCCTGGTCGCAAAAGAATCAAAGGACCTAAGCGGCTCTGTCCAAACCTTGATTTCTACGTCGCGCCGCCGCCACGCGCCCTAAGCCGCTCGTCGTTCCTCCTCGTCTCTACGGGCGCTTCAAAGGCCAATCCTGCAGCGCTTCCTCCAAATCTACGGTTTTCCCAGAAGCCGCATGAGCGGCCGCGTGTAGCCCGAGTGATCTTTTTTCGCCGGAGCAATAACTCCATTCCCGCAGCGAAGCAGCATTAACGAAAATTGCGACTGGCAGATTCTATCCCTCCCTACAGGATAATTTTGGATGATTGGCAGCTCCGCGGCTTGTGGGTTCCTGCGTCAAAAATCAAAGATTGAAGCGATCAAAAATCCGCGTGTCTGAGCGCAGTGAAACGAAGCGAGTTTCGCGAGATTTTATTGCGCAAATCTTTAGATTTTTAGCAGGGTTCCGCCGCCGCTAGCGCACTTTTGGTACTTTTGGTGCGCCAGCCAAAAGTACACCGCCGGTAGGCCCTCGGCATCGCAGATGCCGCAAAAACATCCTTGCGGAACGCAGTTTAAATTTTAACCTCTGCGCAGCGTGAGCGATGGCAGCGGCATCCTTTTGCGCACCCGCAGGGAAGCGAAAGATACAGCGAACAGCGCGACGGCGCCCCGGCTTCTCCAATGCCCATTTATAATTTAAAATTTATAATTTATAATAGCAACTGCGCCGTCACGCCCCAAACAATAAACAAAAAAGCCACCTCGCGGTGGCCTTTACTATCGGATCGACCCGATGATATCATACTTGGTGACAATATGGTGCTTGCCATTCCCAAGATCGACCAGCACCGCCTGGTTGTCCTTGTCGATGAGCTTGGAAACCTCCTCTATGGGCGTCGCGGCCTGCACGATGGGGTATGGTTTGCCCATGATCTCGCGGATGGGGCGGGTGGCAATGTCCTTGTCCTCAACATAGGCTCGGAAAAGATGCGTCTCGTCAAGCGAACCCACAAAACCCGTCGTGTCGATGACCGGAATTTGGGAAATCTTGTATTTGCGCATGCGTTCGATGGCGTGCGAGACGAGTTCCTCAGTGCGGCAAATCACCAGCGGTTTGTCCAGGTGGTCCTTGATGACGTCCTCGGCGCGCTGGAATTCCTCATCCAGGAAACCGCGTTCGCGCATCCAGTCGTCGTTAAACATCTTGCCCACGTAACGGCTGCCCGAATCGTGAAACAACACCACCACGACATCGTCGGGCTTGAAGTGCTCCTTGAGTTGCAGCACGCCCTTGATCGCCGAACCGGCCGAGTTGCCCACAAAAATTCCCTCCTCGAGCGCGATCTTGCGGGTATAGACCGCCGCGTCTTTATCGGTAACCTTGGTGAAACCGTCGATGACGGAGAAGTCGACGTTTTTGGGCAGGATGTCCTCCCCGATCCCCTCGGTGATATAGGAATAGATCTCGTTCTCGTCAAAAATTCCCGTCTCGTGGTACTTCTTGAACACCGAACCGTAGGTATCGACGCCCCAGATCTTGATGCTCGGGTTCTTCTCTTTAAGGTACCGGCCAACGCCTGAGATGGTTCCGCCGGTGCCAACGCCCACGATAAAATGCGTGATCTTGCCGTCGGTCTGTTCCCAGATTTCGGGTCCTGTCTGCTCATAGTGCGCCTGCGTATTGGAAAGGTTGTCGTATTGGTTGACGTACCATGAATTCGGGATCTCGGTGCCAAGGCGTTTTGAAACGGAATAATAGGAACGCGGATCGTCCGGCTCCACGTCGGTCGGGCAAACGATGACCTTGGCCCCTACCGCGCGTAGGATGTCGATCTTTTCCTTGGACTGTTTATCGGTAATCACGCAAATAAGTTTGTACCCCTTGACGATGGCGCACAGCGCAAGGCCCATTCCCGTGTTCCCCGATGTGCCTTCGATAATCGTTCCGCCGGGTTTAAGGCGGCCGTCGGCTTCGGCGTCCTCGACCATTTTGACGGCCATGCGGTCCTTGACCGAATTCCCGGGGTTGAACGTCTCAACCTTGGCCAAAACAAGCGCGTCGATCTCTTTTGTGATGGTATTGAGTTTGACCATGGGCGTGTTTCCGATGGTCCCTAAAATGTTGTCAGCGTATTTCATGGGGCAAAGATATGAAATTGGCTTTGGCCAATTTAATCTGACGAATGTCCAATGACAAATGTCGCACGGGACACCATCAAGAGTGATTGAAGCAATTTGGGCGTTGCCTTCGGCCCGCGTTTTCCGCAGTACGCGGTACTTGGCTCCAACCGCTAACGCAGCCCCGAACATAAAATGATATTATCGCTACAAATTGCGCTTCGCCGCTTCGATCGCGATAAACTCCGGAAGGTAATTTGGCGTGCAACCTTTGCTGACCATCTCGCCCCTGAACAAACCCGTCGTCTCCCCGATCGCCACGCACCGTGTGCGAAGCTCCGGCTCAAAAATCCCGATCCAGCCGGCGGTGAAGTTCATGGCCCATTGCGCTTCCGGCGCTTCGGCCATGATGTCGCGCTCGATGTGCGCAAGCAATCCTTCCGAACCCGGTTGCGCCTTCCCCATCCAACGCAGCCTTCCCTGAGCGTACCAGTATATTCGCCGCTGCAATGCGCTTGGTGAGGTGCGCCAGCTTTCCATCAATTTCGTCAATTTGGTATCCTTGGCCAGTTGGTTTGCCATCAGCCAGTCTGCGAGCTGTTCGCGTTCCTCGCGCGGATGGCTTTCCATATCCCGGAACAGCTTGTCAACAGCAGCTTGGTCAAGTTGCTTCTTATCCAAGATCAGTATGGCGAGCATCATGGGGTGAAATTCACCTGAAGTCCACAGTTCCATTGCAAGCGAATGGTCTTTCTTGATTTCCTTGGCCAGGGAACGAACGTCTCCTAGTTTGGGATTTTTGCCGAGTCTCTGGAGTATGGTCATGGTTGGGGTTTTGGGTTTTGGGTTTTGGGTTTTGGGTTTTGAGTTATGGGTTATGGGTAGTCAGTTATTTACCGAAAACATCCGGGTTGACGACGAACTTACTGATGACTGACAACTGACGACTGATAGCTGACAGTTGAAAGCTGACAGCTACTGAAAGAAATTCCACTCAATCCCAAACCGGACCAAAAAATCCCGGTAAGGATAATTGGGCGCAGTGTAATAGTTGTTTTCCCTAAGCAATGCATTGACGTGTTCGGCTTTGAGGAAAAGGCGCGTTTGACGGACGCGCGCATTGACAAAGAAGTCCACCATCGGGAAGCCGCCAATCTCGCGCTCGCGCTGCACGAAAAATTCGGCGATGTGCGGGTTGTAATCGTCGGCGTAATATTTCGTGAAATAATTCAGCGTAAAACCGGTTTGCAGGAACAGCGCGCGCTTAAAAAAGTAATTGTTATAATACAAGGTGTTGCGCGTAACGATTTCCGGGACATTGACAATCGGCTCCTCCTGCTCCACCTGCTGGTAAAGTACCGTGGTGTCAAACCCAAACTTCCGGAATTTAAATTCCCTTGACAGCTTGACCGACAAATAATTGATGGTTCCGTCGTATTGCTTCGGCGAGACCAGCTGCACCGGATTAACCGCATCGTTGCCAAAATATAGGTAATCATTGAGCGTCCGGAATTCCGCCGATGCTGTGAGCCATCTTGTATCGGCAACAGCCTCGATAAAATTGATCTTCTCATTCTTGAAGCCGCGGTTCCAGTTATAGGCAACAAAACTCGATTGATGTAAGCGGAAGAGCAGGTCGGGGACCTTGTTGATGTTGCCATAGCGGAACATGATCCGGTTGCGTTCGTTGAAATCGAAATGGACCTTGGCATCTATCGTGGACATGGGTTGTTCCGAGATGGAATTGCTGTAATGCAAAACGCCATTCCACTTTCCGCGTCGATAACGGTATTCGGCACCCGCGGCATTAATTTCCTCGCTGAGAAGAGCCGGGATTGTCCCGCTGTCCAGGATCAGCACGCGGTCAAAGAAGTAATTGCAACTAAAGTTTTCCAGGAAAAACCTGAAATCGCCAAGCAAAGCATTTGAATACGAAACACCAGCCCTGTTGAAAAGGCGGTTGTAACGCGCCTGATCATGGATGCCTGCATTTACGTACGATGGGCCAAATCGGCTGAAGACGGTCGTGGTCCCATCGGCATTCGTGATGGTCGACGCAACGGTTGGCTGCGTCCACTCGAACTTCTTGTACTCGTAGTTGATCCGATGGAATACGGAAATTGCATTGCCCGCGTCCGGCTTGGTAATCTTAAACTCGTGATCCAAAAATAGCCTCTTCCCGATAAGGAAGGACTGGGCATCCTTGAAATATACCTCAAGGCGCGCCCTGTTCCTGAAATCGACATTGTCCGATTCAAAATCATCGGTGCTGGCGATTCCGCCGTTCTCGCCGTTCCGAAGGTCCTGCCCGGCGTAATGGAACCGTGCCATATAGCGTCGATTCTTTGTATGGTAGCTGGTCGTAAACCTGAAATTGCCGGCGCTGGTGAGCTGGTTGATATATTTACCAAGAGAGCGCAGGCCCTTGTAGGCGACCGAAAAATTCAATTGCTCGGAGGTGTTGACCGTCACGAGGGCATCCACATTCTGCCCCTGTTCCATGACGCTCTTGAAATAGAGGTCGGTGAAGGGCGTGGCCACCGAAAAATAACGGATATCGTCAACCCCGAGATAATTGAAATGTTTCGCACGGTAGCCAAACTGTGGATACGCATCGAATTCGCGGATCCCGAAATCCAGGACCGTATAAGGCTGACCCTCATTGGCAAAGGGCAACAGCCCAAAGATGTCCCGGCGCAAATAGTTGTGGCGGTATTCTGCGGCTATCGTAAGGGAAGTGTCGGCGTAAACGGTATCCCGCTCAATGGAGATTATGCGGTACTGGTCAATCGAAGCGCGGGCTTGCGCCGCCTCCGGCGCCTGGCCACGGGGAGTTTCGGCTGGCCTGATCAGGCCGTCATCCTGGGCGCTTGCACACCATCCCAGCATCAGGAATATAAAAAGTAACGGACGGATCATAAATCGGTATTGCGACAAAAATACGCAAAACCAACCGCCCAAAAATAAAAAAGGCTGCCGAAGCAGCCTTTTATGGAATCGAACTCGAAATTAGATTTTCGCTTTCTTGTTAAGCAACATGTTCATGAAGGCAGCCCTTCCCTGACCCAGGATGATGCTTGGATCGTTGTAATCTTTCAAAGTGTAAGTTGTACCCACCTTTGTAACGATTGCAACCGGAACGTATGCATCGGGATTGCCATTGTTGGCTCCACCTGCAACATACGTGAAGGTACCGGTCAGGTCAACAGTGTGCGAGAAAACGCCGGGCTTGCCCATATCAACGAATACCGGATAGATGATGTTGCCCGATTGCGGAACAGATCCCGCAGCGGTAGCCCTATCCCAAAAGCTCGGTACGATGATGTAGTCACCATCGGGAGCATCGGCAGGGATTACCACGGTAGCCGGACAATTGTCATAGTCAACTTCAAAGATGTTGAATGACGCATCGTATACTTCCATGTCAAAGTCGAAATCACAGTACTCGTGCTCGTTACCGTCCACACCCAGGTAAGTTCCTGCATGCAGGGTTCCGAAATCGTCGGCATAGTCACCTCCCCAACGTACGCTGGCGATGAAATCATTTGACGTACCGTTGTTCACGGTCACGGTAATGTTCTCGTTGCCTTCGGCAATCAGCCCGGTGCTGTTGCTGGCAGAATAAAGCCTGAAGTTGAATACTTCAGTGCCTTCGGCCTCAAGGTCCAGTTCGGGAGAAATCGTAAACGTGTACGAAGTCGTGTACGCCGGCATTGTCACAAGGTAACCGATGATACCCGCACCCGTAGTGATGCTGGTCTCCTCGCCCGACGCAACGAAATCACGGAATCCACCGGTACTGCTTGGAAGCAGTTCCAATTTGAATTCCATAGGAACCGTAAGCGCTTTGTCAGCAGTCAGAGTGATGGTTACATCCTCACCTTCGGTTACAGTGAAATCGGTAGCGCTAACGGTAACGACGGGCTTGTCGGCACGTGTGTTAAACGTATCGTCTTCGTCCTCGTTGTAGTTGTCGCAGGAAGCGAATCCGGCGGCAAGCAACGCAGCAACAAAAAATTTATATCCTAATAGTTTTTTCATCTGAATAGATAGATTAATTAATTATTTCTTGTGTACACCGCGGTGTAGTTCTGGTTACCAGCTGCGAAAGTGATTTCATAGGTAACCTCGAAAGAATTCTCGTCGATGACGTGGCCGTCAACACCATTATTTGAAGCAAGGCCGCGAACCAGGTTACCCCAGTAGTCGGCAAGGTATTGCTCAGGAACGGTGATCTCACCACAGATATCGATGAAGTTGAAACCTTGATCGGTGGCAGGGGCAAGAGCTCCGGCAAGCCAGGTTCCGGTAAAATCCGTATTGAACCTGTTCACGTCCACAAGTTTCACGACATCATTGGTGAAAGTACGCTGGAATCCTGAAATGTTGTTGGTCACAACAGATGTGTAAGTCACACCTTCAGGAGTTGCCAACTGCGACTGGCATCCTACGAATACGATGCGCAGCGTGCTGTACTGCTCACCTACGACAACACCTTCGGATGCACCTGAAAGTTTCAGGACAAGCTCGGTCTTCTCGGTCGGGTTAAAGTTGCCCGTATTGATGTTCAACGGGAACATGCCAAAAGTACCACCTGCAGGAATTGTGATGGTTCCTGAGTTGTCGACAAAATCAAATTCAACACCTTCGGTAGCCGTAGAAGCTTCCTGGTCAACGGTATAGTTGATCACGATGGGCTCGTCAGAAACCTGGCCGTTACCCAAACCGATAAGGTTAACTGCGAACTCGCGTTGCTCAACGCCCACATCCTCGAAGTGCTCGACAGTTGCAAGGCTGGAACCGAATCCAACAATTTTAGCGCCCTGGAAATCTCCCTGTGGACCCTGGTCGTCGTCCACACAAGCAAAAGCAAGTGAGCCGGCGATAACTAAAGACAATAACTTTTTCATATAGACAAATTTTTGGTTTTAATCGTTGTTAACAAACCAGAATGGTCCTTCCACGAAGATCTGCTCCAATGAAACATTAGGAACGTTTGCAGAGTTACCGGCCAATTCCGATGTTGGATAAAGAAGCCTCCTTGGTTTGTGTGTACGCCCGTTGGCAATGGCACCCAGAGCGAGGTCGATTTCGTCGATGTAACCTGTACGGGTAGCGTCGATGTACGCTTCGATTGAGTTCGTACCCATCAGGGCGATGTTCTTCTGGTAAGAAATAGCCCAGATTTTCTCTTCGAGTGATCCTACGCCAAGTCCTTTTCCGGGAACACCGTTGACATCAGCAATGTAAGTACCCGGAGTGGCACCCAATTGAGCAAAAGAAGCCAAAACGCCCTCGTTGAACAGAGCCTGGGCATCTCCCGGAAGGTATCCGCGAAGTGCGGCTTCTGCCTGGAGAAGTTTGCTTTCGGCAAGGGTCATGACATAACCGTCCTGCTCAGAGCTAGTCAAAACACCTGACCCAAGAGCCGAAAGGTTGGTTGGAGCTGTTCCACCTGAAACCTGTGCAGCATCTCCCTGGATTACACCGACAACTGCAGGTGGGGTTCCAAGAAGGGTAAACAACCTTCCGCGACGAGCGTCAACGGGGCTTGTGTTCAGGTTATCAGCGATCCAGTCGGAAGCACGGTACTGACGGAAAATGGTAGTCTCACGTGACGCAAGTTGTGCGGCAGGCGTTGCACCGGTTCCTGGACCTACGTTGTAGAACAGGTCAAAGAATGGGTTTTGCTGTTCGGCATTGTTTGCATAGCCTGGATTGATGGTCACATCAGCCTCGACGAAATCGGCACCGGCCAATTCTGCAAACTCGGCAGCAAGATAAGTAGTGGTTTCGGCATCGGTCATTTCAGACTGACGCAAAAGGATGCGAAGCTTGAGGGTATTTCCAAAACGCTTCCAGGCATCCATATCTCCGCCCAGCATGACATCTTCCTGGCCTACGGCAGCAGTGCCTGGAGCCGGATTGTCAATCATGGCGATAGCTTCCTCGATCTGTACGACCAGGTCACGGTAAATTACCTTGTCATCGTCATAAGCAGGAGTCAGGTTAACCGATCCCTGGTGAACTTCAAAGTAAGGAACGTCACCGTAAAGGTCAACCAGGTACTGGAAGTAGAAAGACTTCAGCATCTTGGCGATAGCCTTGTGGTTATCGTGCTGGGTTGACGGGTGGTTGATGATCTTGGAAAGGTTTCCAGTGCTCAGGTAAAGACCGTCCCAGATGGCAGAGCCTGTATTGTTGTTGAAATTGAGGCTGAATTCTTCCGGGTTCGTGACCGCGAATGAATTTACGTTGAAGCCCCAGTTGTTCATCAACAAATTACCCAAAATGTTAGCATTACGGGTAAGGGTCCTGTACGGTCCGGTTTGGGCCGCGGCAAGTGCCAGGTTAGGTGTAACCTGATTTGCATTTGGATTATTCGGAGACGTGTTGATGTCCAGATAATCACTGCACGAAAACAGCGTGGCGGCTGCTATAATCGGCAATATAAATTTAGTTCTTTTCATAGTATTTATTAGAATGTTAAGTTAACACTAAAACCAAATGTCCTGGTTAGTGGATACTGTCCTACTGCAGCAATACCCTGGTCGTTACCGCTGGTCCTTGATTGCTCAGGATCGCTGTAATCGCGGTTCTCGGTCGGAAGGACCATGAACGGGTTACGAGCATTGACACCGATGCGCAGCGAGCTCATTCCAGCCCTTGAAATCAGTTCAGGCTTGAAAGTATAGCTCAAAGAGATCTCACGGACTTTGAAGGCAGTTGCATCAAGTACGAAGTTTTCGGCAGTTTCTGCATATTCATCCTGGAAGTACTGGAGGAATTGGTTGTAAGTAGTTCCACCGGTTACAACGCTGTTGTTGGCGATGTATTGTCCAGCATTGTTTGGATCAGGAATGGATGAGTTCGGGAAGATAAACCCGGTACGGCCGGTAACGGCAGACTCATAAAGGTGACCTGACCATGACAACCACTGCTTGGTACCAGACCAGAACTCATGTCCTGTACGGTAATCCATAACGGCAGCAAGGGTAAAACCTTTGAAGTCGATAGATGTCGAATAGTTCAGGATGTAATCGGGAGTTGCGTTACCCAATTTGATGTACTCGTTTGTCTTAAGCGGTAAACCTGAAGCCGGATCGATGATCACACGGCCCTGATCGTCACGCTGGTAACCGATACCTTTGATAAGTGGGAACTCCTCACCTTCTTCAGCGAAGATTCCGATACCACCTGAGGTAGCGAAGTTAGCCAGTGCGAAAGATGTAGCCTGGTCAGAGATTTTCTCAACAGTCGTGATGGCACGAGAGTAACCGATCTTGTTTGTCCAACGGAGGTCAAGGTCGCGGTTGTCGATTGGCGTAAATCCAAGGTCGAATTCAAGACCTTTCGTGTTTGACTTACCAATGTTAACAACTGCATTTGAGATACCCGATGCAAATGAAGGGGCGATGTTGGTGATCAGGTCGGTGTTGTCTGAACGGAACAAAGAGAAATCGATGTTAAGGCGGCTCTTGAAGAACTCGAGGTTAACGGTGATATCCTTGTTCGTGTAGAATTCCGGCTTGATGTTCTGGTCAGTAACGCTGGTAGTCTGTACGAAAGAGTTGATTGTTCCGAATGGGAAACCAAATCCTTGAACATAAAGATCGTTGATGGCATAACGTCCAACAGGGTCGGTGTTACCATTGCGAACCCAGCTCACAGCAACTTTCGCATAATTAAGGAATTCATTTCCATCAAGAGCTGCGATAGCCTTGGTAGGGATGAACGAAAGACCTGCAGATGGATAGAAGTAGCTGTTGTTTCCGGTGTTCAATGTAGAAACCCAGTCATTCCTTCCTGTAAGGTTAAGGAAAAGGAAGTCATCGTAAGCGAAATCAAAGTTTCCGAAGAAAGAGAATGAACGCTTGCGGCTCCAGTTGTTGGCTGCACGAGGCACACCCGTAACGTTGTTTACGTTGTAGTAACCCGGAATAGTGAGGTTGTCACCTCCAACAGAAGTCGAAGAAGCGAACTGGTCGCGAACGTTGTTACCCAAGTTGAACTTCAGGCCGATCTTGTCAGTCAGCATGTAGTCAAAGTTTGCAAGGAAATCCGCATAGAAGTCACGTGACATTGTGTTGTTGGCATCGAAAGAAGAAAGCGTGGTGTGGTCACCGCCTCCAACCTGCAGGTTGTCAACATATTCATTGGTGTAAAATAGCCCTTGGCTGTCACCGATGCTGGCGCTGACGAGGTAGTTGAAGTTAATGTGGTCATCAAGCTTGTAGTTCAAGGTACCGATCATACGAACGTTGTCCTCCTTGGTCTGGTTGCGGATGTTTTCGCGCATCCAGTATGGGCTCCTGTAGTAAGAGGTCCAGTGATACTCGTTGCGAGGCGCAGAGAAACGCTCAACCGGAATGTTGGTCGCAGCCTGGAGAAGTTCTGTATAAAGCGTGGCTGATGTCGAACCTACTTTGCTTGTGATGTACTGTACGTTTCCGTCAACGCTCCAACGGCCCAATTTCTTTCCGCCTTTAAACATGAAGGTAGAACGGTTCAACTCGTCTTTGTCAACCACGAACTCGCGCCCAAGGTTGTTTGCAGAGAATACGGCATATCCGTTCTCGTCACCGGCATTGATGGTAACGGAGTTTTGACGGATAGTTCCGGTTCCGAAGAATTCCTTGATATTGTCCTTGATCGAACGGTAAGGAGCCATGATGTAAGTACCATCTGCCTGGGCAAGACCTGTAGGACGAACAACACCATCGAATTCAGCACCCCAGGCACCGTTTTCGTAAGATACGTGTGTTCCGCTCCATCCTTGTCCGTAACGACGCTGGCGCTGTGGGATCTGGGCAACTTCTTCAAAGTCAACCGAAGAAACGATGTTCACGGCAACTTTGCCACCTTTGGTACCACGCTTGGTAGTCACGATGATCGCACCGTTACGCCCAAGTTCTCCGTAAAGTGCAGCACCCTGAGGCCCTTTCAATACGTTAACCGACTCAATGAGGTCCGGCGGGATTGCCGAGTATACGCCAAGTGTCGATACCGCGTTGTCGATTACGACAAGCGCCTCGTTGTTACCCGTAAGTGAACGGTTACCACGAAGTACGACACGCGTAGTTCCCTGAACCGCGCTGTTTGTTTGCGTAATGGTCAGACCCGTCACTTTACCGACGAGTGCCAATACGGCGTTTGGCTGGGCAGCCTGAGTGATCTCGGCGGCCTTCACCGTTTGTTGCGAAGAGGTTACCGCATCGCGGGTCCTGCGGATACCGAGAGCTCCCGTAACCACAACCTCGCTAAGTTGAAGTCCTTCCTGCAGCGTTGCGTTAATAACGTTGCTTGCGCCTACGGTCGCAGTGAAGTCGGTCATACCTACATATGAAAAGACAAGAACATCACCAGGCTTGGCAGTGATCGAGTACTTTCCATCAATGTCGGTTTGAACACCTGTGTTGGTGCCCTGAACAACTACGTTTGCACCCGGAATCGGTCCCGTGGCGTCAGATACAACACCCGTAACAGTCTTCTCCTGTGCAAAAGAAAACTGAACCGACAACGCCAGTAACAGCGTAAAAATCCATTTGAACTTTGATCTCATATTACATTTATTTGAGTTAGTTATTCCGCAAACTTCACAAATAATTCTTAAATAAACAAATAATACTTCGTAATAATACTGCGCTATTTGTTAAATAAGTGAGCGGCTAACCCCAATCAGGACGCAACTTTCGGGAAGATGAAAAATTAACGGAAGGGTTGCGTGGCAATTTCTATTTTTGCAAAAAATATTTTAAAATGCTGTTGCGCAATTTCTCGGGGATGTCATTTGAAGCGGGTACCGACGAAGCCGGCCGGGGTTGCCTCGCGGGTCCGGTTACCGCCGCGGCCGTCATCCTGCCGGAGGATTTCCACAGCGAATTGCTCAACGATTCCAAACAACTCACCGAACGCGACCGCGACAGCCTGCGCCCGGTGATCGAGGAAATGGCGCTGTGTTTTTCCGTCACCCACATCGGGCACGAAATCATCGACGAAGTCAACATCCTCAACGCTTCCATCCGGGCGATGCAGGAATGTGTGCGCAAATTGAAGACCACTCCTTTATATATTATAGTCGACGGCAACCGCTTCAAGCCGGTGGATTCGATTCCCCACAGTTGCATCATCCAGGGCGACGCCAGCTACATGAGCATCGCGGCGGCCTCCATCCTGGCCAAGACCCATCGGGACGATTTCATGTCCCGGATCCACGAGGAATTCCCGATGTACAACTGGAAACAAAATAAAGGATACCCCACCCCCGAACACCGGGAAGCCATTCGTCGTTACGGCATCACGCCCTACCACCGAAAATCGTTCAGGTTGCTTCCCGAACAGCTCGAACTCGACCTGGCCTAATCCTTGGCCCGAGCCTCGAAAAGAGTAAGAAAATGCCCAAATAATTTTTGCCTGACCTCTTCTTCATCGACAGGCCGTCCCAATTCGACATGCATTGACGTCACGCCCTTTCCGCGTATCCCGCAGGGAATGATATTGTCAAAATAGCCGAGATCGGCGTTCGCATTGAGCGCAAAACCGTGCATGGTCACCCATCGGGATGCCCTGACGCCCATCGCGCAGATTTTTCTCGCAAAAGGAGTTCCGACATCGAGCCACACCCCTGTTTCGCCGGGGCTTCGGGTGCCGGTCAGGCCGTATTCGGCAATCGTCAATATCACCATCTCTTCAAGGAGCCTCAGGTACTTGTGGATATCGGTGAAGAAATTTTCAAGGTCAAGGATCGGATAACCCACGATCTGGCCCGGCCCGTGGTAGGTGATGTCACCGCCGCGGTTGATCTTGTAGAATGTCGCGCCTTTCTTTTGCAACTGTTCGGCATTGAGAAGCAGGTTGGATTCGTCGCCGCTCTTGCCGAGCGTGTATACGTGCGGATGCTCCACAAACAGGAAATGGTTGGGAGTGGCGCAGGGCTCACCATGCCGGTTGGCCATCTTGATTTCGACGATCTCCCTGAACAGGCTCTCCTGATAGTCCCAGGCTTGTTGGTAATCCATCACGCCGAGGTTCTGCAGCGCGACCGTTTTGTTTTTCTCGGGCATCCGGCAAAATTACGACAATTCGCGCAAGGTCGGCCGCATCGGCAAATTGACAACCGCGCCAATTATATTATCTTTGCGCTCTTAAAATTCTACCACATGGCACTGTCCGAACAGGAGCTGCTGCGCAGGGAAGCGCTGAGGCAATTACGCGAACTGGGCATCGATCCCTATCCCGCCGACGAATTCAAGGTTACCGCGCTCACCTCGCAGGTCCTGGCCGATTTTGACAAATTTGAAGATACCGAGGTCGTGATGGCCGGGCGCATGATGTCCCGCAGGATCATGGGCAAGGCTTCCTTTGCCGAACTCAAGGATTCCGAAGGCCGCATCCAGGTCTATATTTCGCGCGATGACATCAGTACCGATGCGGAAAGCACCCAATACAACACCGTATTCAGGAAATTGCTGGACATCGGCGATTTTATCGGCATCCGGGGAAAGGTTTTCCGGACGCAGGTGGGCGAAATTTCGGTGCATGTGACCCAACTGACCGTTTTGTCAAAGGCGCTTCGCCCGCTTCCGGTGGTCAAGACGGATGCCGATGGCAAGATCCACGATGCCTTCGCCGATCCCGAGCAGCGCTATCGTCGCCGGTATGTCGACCTCACGGTGAACGACCACGTCAAGGAAACCTTCGTCAAGCGCACGAAACTGTTCAATGCGATGCGTTCGTTTTTCAACGACAGGGGCTACCTCGAAGTGGAGACGCCCGTCCTGCAACCGATTCCGGGAGGTGCGGCGGCGCGCCCGTTCGTGACGCACCACAACTCGCTGGATATCCCGTTATATATGAGGATTGCAAACGAACTTTACCTCAAGCGGCTTATTGTAGGCGGATTTGAGGGCGTTTACGAATTCTCCAAGAATTTCCGCAACGAAGGCATGGACCGCACGCACAATCCCGAGTTCACGGCCATGGAAATCTACGTCGCCTATAAGGATTACAACTGGATGATGGCGTTCACCGAGCAACTTCTGGAATTTTGCGCGATGCAGGTCAACGGCACGACCAAGGCCGTATTCGGGGAACATCAGGTGGACTTCAAGGCTCCGTACAAGCGGATTACCATGACCGACGCCATCCTGCAGTACACCGGCTTCGACATCAGCGGAAAAACCGAGGACGAACTCGCCGCGGCAGCGAAATCCATGGGGATCGAGGTCGATGCGACGATGGGCAAAGGCAAGCTGATCGACGAGATCTTCGGCGCAAAGTGCGAAGGGAATTTCATCCAGCCGACCTTCATCACCGATTATCCCAAGGAAATGAGCCCGCTTTGCAAATCGCATCGCGACAATCCGGAACTTACCGAGCGATTCGAGTTGATGGTCTGCGGAAAGGAAATCGCTAACGCCTATTCGGAACTCAACGACCCCATTGACCAGCGTGAAAGGTTCGAGGCCCAGCTCCAGCTCGCGGAACGCGGTGACGACGAAGCCACACAGTTCATCGATCACGATTTCCTGCGCGCGCTTGAATATGGCATGCCACCAACATCCGGGCTTGGCATCGGGATGGACCGACTGATCATGTTCCTGACCAACAACGCCTCGATCCAGGAAGTGTTGTTTTTCCCGCAGATGCGCCCCGAGAAAAAATCCGTGGAACTAACCGCCGACGAAAAACTGATTTCCGAGATACTGGCCTCGAGCAAACGCCTCGCCCTCGATGCCCTGCGCGCCCAAACCGGTTTAAGTGGCAAGAAATGGGACGCCGCCATGAAAGGGCTTGCCAAACACGGGTTGGTCACCGTGACACTCGAGGGAGAGAGCAAGATCGTGGAGATCAAACAATAAAATTTTCCCAATTTGCATCTGGCCTTAAACCCTGGCGCGATCATGGCATCCAATGGGCCAAATAAAAACGATACAAATGAAAAAATTATTAATGATCGCGATGTTGGCCACCGGCCTGGCATCGTTTGCGCAGGAAGCCGACAGGATGGAAAAGCAAAGGCTTTCGCCCAAGCAAAGGAATCAGCTCCGCCTTAAGCAGATGACGCTTGACCTTGACCTTTCGGCCGCGCAGCAAAAAGAGATGGCGAAGGTGATTGCAGAACAGTCGGCAAACCGCGAAAAGTTGATCGCCGAGCGAAAATCTTCAAAAGAGGCGCGCAAGGAATTTTCCAAAGATGAACAATTTGCACAACGCAAGGCCATGCTTGACCAGAAAATCGCGATGAAGGCCCGCGTGAAGCAGATCCTGACGCCCGAGCAATATGCAAAATGGGAGTCCCGCAAAGGCCATAAGGCCGTCGCAAAGGAAAAGCGAATGAAAATGAAGCACAACGCCCGGAAGATGGAGAAAAAATAATTTTGGCGCTTTGCATAAATTGTTTAGCTTTGGATACCTAATTTTCAAAAAGTTATACAGATGAAAAAATTTGTTGCTGCCTTCGCGATGTTCCTCGCCTTCACAGCTGCCTCGATAGCCCAGGAGCAAAAAATGACCAACGAGGAAAAAGCCAAGATCGAAGCCTATCAGCTTTCTGAAAAATTGGGCCTGACCGGCAAAAAGCAGGAAGAATTCATGACCTTGCTGATGCAAAAGCACCAAACAATCGATAGCCCCAAAATGTCGACCGAGCGCAAGACCGAAATGACCCGCATTGTAGATGAACGGCTGCGCGCGATCCTGACGCCCGAACAGCTCAGGAAATTGGAAGGCCATCCGCATTTGCTGAATACTTCGGCGCAGGCTGCTCCGAAGACAAGATAATCAAGACTTGACAATTTGATAAAGGCTGCTTCGGCGGCCTTTTTTTATGGGGAAACCGTAAAGATTCTTACGGGGAAGTTACTAAATTGCAAGACCTCAAAGGTTTTGAAAACCTTTGAGGTCTATAGCAACATCTTACTTTTTTTAAATTCCCTTCGCCACCTTCCTTATCGCATCGATCGTATAGTCCAGGTCCTCATACGTCAGGGCATCAGTGATGAACCAGGTCTCATACGCGGACGGCGCGATATATACGCCTTCAGCCAGAAGCCCGTGGAAGAAGTCCTTGAACCGCTGGTTGTCCCCTCGTGCCGCCGAACTGAAATCCGTAACCGGAGCGCCGTCAAAATGAACCGATATCATGGAACCCGTGCGATTGATCGTGTGCTCTGTTCCGGCATCGTTTAAAGCCTGCGCAATTCCTTTGTGGAGATAGGCGGTTTTTTGGTCAAGCCTGTTATAAATTTCACGATCGCGGTTCAATTCCTGGAGCATGGCCAGTCCGGCAGCCATCGCCAAAGGATTGCCCGACAAAGTCCCCGCCTGATAGACAGGCCCGAGGGGCGCAAGATAATCCATGATTTCATTGCGTGCGGCAAAGGCCCCAACCGGTAGCCCGCCCCCGATCACTTTTCCGAAAGTGGCGATATCTGCAGTAATATTAAAAAGTTCCTGAGCTCCGCCGGCGGCAAGCCTGAATCCCGTCATCACCTCGTCAAAGATCAACAGGATGCCTTCACGGTCGCAAATGTCCCGGAGGCCCTGCAAAAATCCTGGCGCCGGTGGGATGCATCCCATATTCCCGGCCACGGGTTCAATGATGATGGCCGCGATGCCTCCGGTGTTGGCAAGGCACAGTTCTTCCACGCTCGATAGGTCGTTGTATCGTGCCATCAGGGTGTCCTGAGCAGTTCCTTTTGTCACTCCCGGGCTATTGGGCGTCCCAAAGGTCATGGCGCCGCTTCCGGCCTGGATCAAAAAGGAGTCCGAATGGCCGTGATAGCATCCCGCAAATTTGATGATTTTATCCCGGCCGGTAAATCCCCGGGCGAGCCTAACCGCACTCATGCAGGCCTCGGTCCCGGAGTTGACCATCCGGATTTTGTCCGCGCCGGGAATCATGGAAACGGCGAGTTCGGCAATTTGGGTCTCCAGCGCGGTCGGCATGCCAAAGGAAGTTCCCAATTTCGCCCTTTCGGTAACGGCTTCAATGACTTTTGGATGTGCGTGGCCGAGGATCATCGGCCCCCAGGAGTTGATATAATCGATGAGTTTGTTTCCGTCGGGGTCGAAGAGGTAGGCACCTTTTGCCCTTTCAACGAATATCGGGGTGCCCCCAACGGATTTGAAAGCCCGGACGGGTGAATTGACCCCGCCGGGTATGACGCGTTGCGCCTCGTGAAAAAGCGCGCTGCTCCTTTGATAAAGCATTAGTTTACGATTAGCTGTTGACCGATCGAGATGGTGTTATCGGTTATGTTGTTCTTGCGGCGAAGCTCGTCAACGCTGATGTTGAACCTTCTTGAAATCGAATAGAGCGTATCGCCCTGCGTAACCTGGTAACGGCTCGCGGAGGATTCCATTGGTTCGCGTTGCACCGGCGTAAAATCACGGCCCAATACCTCGGCGTCGTAGCGCTGAAGCTGGTACCTTTCAATGATGCTGATCAGTTTTTCAGGGTATTTGGGATCGGTCGCATAACCCGCAGTGCGGAGGCCTTTTGCCCATGCCTTGTAATCGTCCTTGTCAAGGCTGAAAAGCCCCGCGTAACGTTGCCGTGAGGTCAGGAAAAGGGAGTGGTCGCGGTAGGACTCCGCTGATTCACGGTATTTTCGGAAGCATTCGCCGGCCGAGTCATCGTCATAGGAGACGCTCTCACCCGTCCATTCCTTGTGGCACTTGATCCCAAAATGATTATTGGCAATGTTGCTCAACGGGCCCGTCCCCGCACCTGATTCGAGTATACCCTGGCCCAGGATGATGCTGGCGGGAATTCCGTACTGCGCCATATTTGCCTTGGCGATATCCTTAAAAGTATCGATATAATCCAGCACCATTGCCGTAGTGACCTTGACCCTTGTTGTGGCTTCCAGGATTTCCTGCTTGGAGTATACGGTCTCTTTGGAATTCGATTTTGACTCCTCGCGTGCAGTCTCGTACTGTTGTTCGATACGGCGGCGTTCTGCCGATTGAGTCGTGGGCCTCGGCGCGGGTTTGCGCGTATTCCGGGCGACGGCGGTGGTTGGTTTCTTGGTCACCGGCCTTTTGGCGACGGACTTGCTGCTGCCGCACGCGACGGCGATGAGCAACATCAGTAAAAAGGAAATTTTCCTGATCATATATTAAGTTATTAGGGGCAAATTCGCTTTCCCGAGCCGCAGGTTCATCCCCGCAATGCCCTGCAGCCCGCCGGTATGGATCGCCAGGATCCGCGTATTGGGTTTAAAAAAACCATCCCGGATCAGACTCATAACGCCAAACATCATCTTTCCCGTATAAACCGGGTCGAGGGCGATTCCGTGCCGGCTCTTGAAATCGTTGATGAATTGGATCAGTTCCGAAGTCACCTTTCCATATCCGCCGAAATCAAAGTCACTGACAAGATCCCAATTGTCCCTCTCCGAAAATCCTGCGATCGTCTGCCTGACCGATTCGTCCCGCACCGAGGCGAAAGCCAGAATTTTCTGGTGGCCCGATGCACTTCGGGACAAACCTGCGACCGTTCCACCGGTCCCGCAGGCACAGCAAATATAGTCAAATGAAAAATCGCCTTCGCCCAATATTTCTTCACATCCCCGTACGGCATCGGCATTTGTCCCTCCTTCCGGAATATGGAAAAACGCGCCGAACCTTTGCTGCATAAGGGCTAGGAATTGCGGGGACTGTTTGTCCCGATAAGAATGCCTGTTGATAAAATGAAGTTTCATGCCCTGCGAGCGTGCGAAATCAAGCGTCGGATTAAGCGGCATGTCCTGCAATTCTTCTCCCCTGATCACGCCGATCGTCGGGATCCCATAAAGCTTCCCGGCGGCGGCGGTTGCCGCGACGTGATTGGAAAAAGCACCTCCGAAGGTCAGAATGGGCAGCCCCGATTGTTTGGCGGCCGCAATGTTGAACTGGAGTTTTCGGAATTTGTTTCCCGAAACAAGCGGATGCAGGAGATCCTCCCGCCTTAAAAAAAGCGATATCGACGAATCTCCCAGCGCGATCTTGTGAGTAGGTATTTCCAGATTAATTATTGCCTGCGGAAAGGCACCTTCGCCAGGAAGGGGCTGCCTCCCTTGATTTCAACCCTGCAAAGATAGACACCTTCACTCAAACCCGCCATGGAAACGCGCATCTGCGGTATATTTTCGGCCATTTCGCGTTGCAGGACGCGCTTGCCGCTAAGGTCAAAAAGCGTGATTCCTCCGATCTCAAGACTTTGGGGATTATGGACAACAAGGTGTTCCGATGCGCCGTCTGCCATTATTGCAAGTGTTCCCGTTGATTGTCCGGGAACTCCGAGCGCCGCATCCAGAAAGGTAATCTCGAACCTGTTTGTGTGCAATCCTTCCGGAACATAAATTTCGGTGATCCCTTCTCGTAGATTGTGGTACATACCCGTTTGCGCATCAAATAGGAAGACTTGCTGGTCTTCGGGGAACTGGACGGCATTGGCGAGGTAAAATTTGAAAGGGTTCCCATCCGATTTCACGCCCAACTTGATGCGCTTCCCGATCGAAAATTCGGTGCCGAGGATAACATATCGGCCATCATCCATGAGAAGGAACGAATCATTTGGCAAGGACTCTTCCGCCGGGGTCTTCGCATCGATCCCCCGGTCAGGCCCATCGGTAGCGCCCGGAATGAAAGCGAGTGCCACCTGACGGGTGTTATCCCCCGGCAAAATGGTATTGATCCTGATGTGGGAAACGTCGCCCGATCCCGTCTGTGCACTATTGACCGACCGTTCGAATTGCGACAATGCCCAGCTCTCCCTGTAATATTCACGGTGGGAATTGCGAAGGGTCACGGTACCATTGGCCGCTCCCTTCACCATAAATCCCTGTCCGATCGGTGCATATTTGCGTTCGATTACAAGCCCCGACGAAGTTCCGGTGGTGTTCAGGTTTCCGCTGCCGTCATAAGTATTGAAGGTAGCCGCCACGTAAATTCCATTCGAGGCGAGGCTGACCGGTGAATAGGTTCCGTATCCGCCCTGATATTGCGTGAGGAAATGTGAATTGACCGATTTGTTCTGCTCCCAATAATACGCAATGCCGTCGCAGGCCGAATTTGCCGGATCGAGCAGGAACGCGTTGACATGCAACGCGGAAGGATAAGGATTTCCGGTGAGCGTTTGATTGTTGAGCCCGACGGTCACCGCGATATTTCCGTCGTTCGGTTTGCCGCGGAAATCGTACCGTTGTGCGCCACCCGGATTATTGGCCATTCCTTCGACGACGGTCGCGTCGGTTCCGGAAGTACCCTTCATCGTAAAACCTTCGCCCGGCCCGATCGTGGAAGCACCGTCTGCCAGGACCCACTGCGAGTAATTGTTGGAATTGACGTATTTGTAGATCCATCCCCCGGCAATGGAAAGGGGCGACGCGGTTCCGTTTAGAAGCCCGGCACCCAAAATTACCGCGGGAGTACTGCTGCCTGTGGTTTGCGGACGGCCGAGCATGGTCACGCCGAAACTCTCGTTCCCCGTAACCGCGGACGCATTGCCCACGGGCGAGCACCAATAATTATAGTCGAAATTGTCCGAAGTTCCTTCCTGATAAACCGATAACTGCCCTGCACCCGTGTTTGCCGATGCGCCCATCGTCCCTTGAAGAAGTTGTGCATCGCCGCGCAGCAGAAAGGTCGCATTTGGCTGCAGGTTCAGGTTTTGTGTCACATAAACTACCTGATCGCGGGCATAGATCGTACTGTTTGGGGATACATAAACCTGAGCGCCCAAGGGCAGGCAGCACGATGCTACGATAAAGGAGTAGAGCTTCTTCATGGCCCGAAATTTTCATAAAATTAATGAAACCCATGGTACTGATCGACAAGGTTTTATCGAAAAATCCAAAATGTTAAAGAAATGAGTAATTCATCGGCAATTTATTGAATTTCATCGACTTATAAATAACGTTTGCCCGTACTCGCCCACCTTTGTTTAACTTTATTTTATGAAGAAAATTTACCCTTTGATTTTTTGCTTTACCAGCCTGTTTTGTGGGGCGCAGGTGGGCATTGGCACGACCACTCCGCAGGGCGCGCTGGAGGTTATGAGCACGAACACCGGATTTTTGCCTCCGCGCGTGGCCTTGACCATAACAACATCCAGTGTACCCGTCGTTAATCCGGTAGGCGGCGCGCCTGCTGTCGGGACCATGGTCTTCAACACAAGCACATCAGCCGATGTGACGCCCGGTTATTATTATTGGAGCGGTTCGGCGTGGATCAGGATGGCGGCTTCAACGGTGCGCAACTGGCAACTCGCAGGCAACGCTTCAACCGTTCCCGGAACCGATTTCCTCGGAACCACGGACAACCAGGAACTCCGGATAAAAACCAACAACGCCGACCGTTTTTCATTTACCAACAACGGGCGCTTGCGTTCCTATGACAATGGTACGGCAGGCCTTCCTACCTTTTCATGGATAGGGGACGAAAATACCGGGCTTTGGCGGCCTGCAGCAGACATTCTCGGACTCAGCACGAACGGCGTCGAAAGGCTCCGTGTCAATACGGACGGGCGCGTTTCGGTCAACAATACCGCGCCGGTAGCCAATGACCTTTTCACGGCCACGACATCGGGTGCAATCAACTATGCGGTCAACGGTTATAACAACCTTGCGACAGGGTCCGCCATCTACGGAACCAATAGCAATACGACTACGACATACTCCGGAATCGAGGGCACGACCAATGGATCTTCCGGCGGAGGAGTATTCGGGATCAGTTATGGCGCGACCGGCGGAACAGGGGTAATCGGGCAGTTTAGCGGAGGTACGACCGGGCAGCGAAACGGGGTGATGGGCAACTCGAACAGGGGTGCCGGAAACCAGCAATTCGGGCTTTACGGGCTTTATAACGGCGCGGGATACGGCGCGGGATTGATGGCCGTCGGCTTTGGCGGAGGAATACCGGGGGGCAACCTGGATTTTGCCGTTGTGGGCTGGAGCGGAAACAACTTTAATTATAGCGGCTATTTCAACGGAAACCACGTAATCGCCAATGGCACGAAGTCGGCCAGCGTCGGAACCAGCAAGGGGAACCAACTGCTTTACGTGACCGAAACGCCCGAAGTTTGGTTCGAGGATATCGGCCGAGGCACGCTTGTCAACGGCACCGCGATCATCAAATTGGACCCGCTGTTTCTCGAAACGGTCCACATAGATGATCAACACAAAATGAGCGTATTCCTTCAGGAGGAAGGCGAATCAAATGGTCTTTACGTCATCCCGGGATCCGATGGCTTTACCGTCAGGGAGAAGTCAGGAGGCACATCAAACATTTCTTTTTCCTACCGGATCATGGCCAAACGCAAGCATTTCCAGGACCACCGATTCGGGAACGATCCCGTTTGGGGTGCGGGCGACACTAGGTCCTACAGCCAATATGCGCCTCCGCCTCCGGTGGATTATCAGGAAAACGTCGCCTTTCAGCAAAAGCAAAAGGCCGAATTCAAACCGACACCGCTACCGCCGGGCTTCAAGGATTATCCGACGCTGTTCAGGGAGGCCCAGTCCGCCTACCGGCAAAAAGATTGATCAAAGAAATTTAATGAAATTCCACAACGGCCTGCTTTTCAGATAAAGCGGGTCTTTTTCTTTTGCATAAGCCTCGCGTTCAAAACCGATTGTGCGGTAAGCCGATGAAAAATTCCGTGTCATGGCGAGCCTTACAAGAAATTCAATGGCGTACCAAATAAAAAAGGGGACGATCAGCATTTCTACTTGCTGACGCAGATGGATTCGCTCGTGGTTGAGGAAGGGGCTGTCGCCTTTAAGCCTTGCCGCCGAAAGGAAGATGAAAGGGAAGATGGCGAGGCCGCCGAAGCCCTTCGGGACCAAATGTCTGGAGACGACCAAAAACATTGACGATAAGTTTATAAATTTGTGGCTTATGGATAACCAATTTAGGGAAATTAAGCCAATTCAGGGCGAAGATTATTACCTTTCCCCCGAAGGTTACCGCGTTTTCACCGAAAGTTACCACCTCAAACGTGGCTATTGCTGCAAAAGCGGATGCCGGCACTGTCCATACGGATACGATAAAAAGACCAATACGGTCAAAGGAAAACCTTCACAATCTTCAACATGACCTTTCAGGACGCCATCAGGCAGGGAATTCCTGCGCAATTGCCATCGCCCAAACCCTTCGACCCCGCGGTAAACCATGCGCCAAAACGCAAGGAAATCCTCACCGCCGACGAAAAAAAACTGGGCTTGCGCAATGCCCTCCGATATTTCGAAGCCAGGCATCATGAGGAACTTGCTCCGGAATTCCTCTCGGAACTCAATACATACGGCCGCATCTATATGTACCGTTTCATGCCGGAGTACGAGATGAAGGCGCGGCCTATCGACCAATATCCGGGAACTTCGTTGCAGGCGAAGGCAATCATGCTGATGATCCAGAATAACCTGGACCATGTGGTGGCGCAACATCCTCATGAGCTTATCACCTATGGCGGTAACGGCGCCGTTTTCCAGAATTGGGCGCAGTATCTTTTGACGATGAAATATTTGTCCGAAATGACCGACGAGCAGACCCTCGCCGTTTATTCCGGCCATCCGATGGGGCTTTTCCCCTCGCACCCCGACGCGCCGCGGGTCGTGGTCACCAACGGGATGATGGTTCCCAACTACTCCAAACCCGACGACTGGGAAAAATTCAACGCCCTGGGGGTGACGCAATACGGCCAGATGACCGCCGGCAGCTACATGTACATCGGGCCGCAGGGAATCGTTCACGGCACCACGATCACCGTTTTGAACGCCGGGCGCAAGATTGCAAAATCGGGTGAATCGTTGACCGGGAAACTGTTTGTCACTTCGGGACTTGGCGGTATGAGCGGTGCGCAACCCAAGGCGGGCAACATCGCGGGCTGCATCACGGTTTGTGCAGAGGTCAACGAGAAAGCCGTCCGAACCCGTCATTCACAGGGCTGGGTGGACGAAATTATCGCGGATCCACAGGCATTGGTGGCACGCGTCAGAGAAGCAAAGCAATCGGGCGAAACGGTTTCCATCGCCTTTCACGGGAACGTGGTGGATGTTTGGGAGCTTTTTGACCGCGAAAATATTTACATCGACCTGGGATCGGACCAGACCTCGCTTCACAATCCGTGGGCCGGCGGTTATTATCCCGTCGGACTGTCTTTTCAAGAATCGAACGAGATGATGGCCAACGAGCCGGAACGATTTCGCGAAAAGGTGCAGGAATCGCTCCGCAGGCACGCATCCGCAGTGAACCGCCACACGCAAAAGGGCACCTATTTCTTTGACTACGGCAATGCTTTCCTCCTGGAATGTTCGAGGGCAGGCGCCGATGTCATGGCCGCAGACGGAATCAATTTCCGTTATCCCAGCTATGTCCAGGACATTTTGGGCCCGATGTGTTTCGATTACGGTTTTGGGCCGTTCCGATGGGTGTGTACTTCGGGTAAAGCCGAAGATCTTGAAAAAACCGATGCCATCGCCCGACGCGTACTCGAGAAAATGGCACAATCGGCACCGGATGAAATTTCCCAACAAATGCAGGACAACATCACCTGGATCAAGGGCGCGCAACAGAACAAATTGGTCGTCGGTTCGCAGGCAAGAATCCTTTACGCCGATGCCGAGGGCCGAATCAATATCGCATCGGCCTTCAACGAGGCCATCGCAAACGGCGAGATTGGGCCTGTGGTGCTGGGGCGCGACCACCATGACGTTTCGGGTACCGATTCCCCCTATCGCGAAACATCAAACATCTACGACGGTTCCCGATTCACGGCGGACATGGCGATCCAGAACGTCATCGGCGACAGCTTTAGGGGCGCGACCTGGGTCTCCATCCACAACGGCGGCGGCGTAGGCTGGGGCGAAGTAATAAACGGCGGATTCGGTATGGTTCTTGATGGTTCGGCGGCCGCAAAAAAACGCCTTGAAAGCATGCTTTTCTGGGATGTGAACAACGGAATCGCCCGCCGGAGCTGGGCACGCAATAAAGAGGCTGTTTTTGCGATTAAAAGGGCGATGGAGGCGCAACCCTTGCTGCGTGTCACCATCCCGAATATGGTAGACGACAGCGTACTGGAAAATCTGGAATGAACAATGTCAACAGCATAACCCTGGTGCTCATGGGAATCGGACTTTTGCCCGTTGCGCACTTTATGGACAACCTGCTGTTGAAATACATCGTGCTCATTGCCTCGATTGTCCTGAACCTGGCGGCCATCGTCAAGAACATTAAAGAAAAAAGGAATAAACAATAAGGCTATGAGAATGATGAGGATTTTACCCGCGCTGGCACTCTTCGTGCTGGCCTCCTGTGCATCGGTCCACGTGGCGAGTGATTACGACAAGAAAGTCGATTTCAGTTCCTACAGGACCTATGCATTTTTCAAAAACGGAATCGACAAAGTCGAAATCTCCGACCTTGACAAGCGCCGGATCCTGCACGCGGTCGAGGAAGAATTGAAGGCCAAGGGCCTTTCACCGAGCGATAACCCTGATTTGCTGATCAATTTCTTCACCAAGTCCACCGAACAGGTCAATGTGAACCCGAACGGATGGGGCTACGGTTTCGGATGGGGATGGAGCCCGTACATGTGGGGCGGAGGCGCCTCGGTTTACACCAATACGCATGGCACGCTGTTCATCGACCTGATCGACGCCAAACGCAAGGAACTGGTCTGGCAGGGCGAAGGGACCGGGGTGTTGACTCAAAACTCGGAGAAGAAGGAGGAACGCATTAAGGAATTCGTTTCCCGGATCATGGCGCAGTATCCTCCGCAAATCAAAAAATAAGGGCTTCGGCCCTTTTTACTTTTATAACACAAATATTTCCTGCTAAAAACTTGCACGAGCGGTCCTGCCGATTATATTTGATGCTGAAAAGCAACCGCTTATGAAACGAGTATTACTCCTTGCCCTGTCCATCGGGGGCTTTTTGCAGGCCCAGGACCTCCCCGCCGAAATGTTCTACTCCGCCGACGGCCGCATCCTACATACGGGTGGCCAGCCCGCGACCGGATTTTTTGATCCGGCGCTGATCCGCGATGTCAATTTGACTTTTTCGCAGTCCAATTATTGGCAGTTGCTGCAGATGAACTACGCCAGCGAGACCGAACTTGCCGCCAGCCTCACCGTTGACGGGGTGACGTATGAAAATGTCGGGGTGAGGTTCAGGGGGAACACATCGTACACCCAGACGGGCACTTCCCAAAAAAAATCATTCGCCATCAGCCTTGATTTTGTCGACCCCGAACAAAATGTCATGGGATACAACAGCCTGAAATTCAACAATGCCCATCAGGATCCTACCTTCATGCGCGAGGTTCTGTACAACCGGATGGCGGCGCGCCACACCCCGATTGCCAAGGGGAATTTCATCCATTTGTACATCAATGGCGAAGATTGGGGGCTTTACCCAAGCATCCAGGATATCGACAAGATTTTCCTCGAAGAATGGTGGACCAGCAATGACGGCGCCCGCTTCCGGGCGAATCCCAATGACGGACCCGCGGGGGGAACCTGGGGCGATGGCACGGCCGGAATGAATTACCTGGGCTCGTCGGAGGCGTCCTATCAGCAGTATTACAGCCTGAAATCCAGCGATATCGAAGACTCGTGGCAGAAACTTATCGACGCTTGCCAAATCCTGAACACGGCCACGGTTGCGAATAAAGAGGCTGTTCGGGCCAAACTTGACATCGACAAGGTTCTTTGGTATCTGGCCGTCGAAAACATTTTTACCGACGACGACAGCTACGTCATGAAAGGCAAAATGGATTACATGATCTACTACGAGCCGGAATCCGACCGGACCGTTCCGTTTGAATACGACGGCAATTCGACGTTCCAGGCCATGGCCGCGACCACCTGGACCCCGTTCAAGAACGCGACAAATGTCAACTACCCGCTGATCAACAAGTTGCTCAACATACCGGAGTGGCGGCAGCGCTACCTGGCGCATTACCGCACGATCCTCAATGAAACGTTCACCACGGCAAATGCGAATGCCCTGATCGATGCGATGGATGCCCAAATCGGCGACCTGGTTGAAGCCGACCCCAAAAAACTGTATTCCAATTTTCAATACACGACGGGTATCCCCGCACTCAAGACTTTTGTGAACAACAGGCGCAATTTCCTGGTCAATCATCCCGAAGTCGCACAGGTTGCGCCGGTGATCGCATCGGCTCCCTATTTTAACGACGCACTGGAAATCTACGAGCCGCCCTTCGCAGGCCAACCGGCACACATCCGCGCCAGCGTCACCTCGACCAATGGCATCAGCAAGGTCAACCTGTATCACGCGACCGGGCTCGTTGGCAATTTTGGGGTTATCCAGATGTATGACGATGGTGCCCACAACGATCTTGCCGCCGGCGATGGGATTTTTGGCGCGTCGATCCCTGCCTATGAAGCCAACACTTTCGTTCGCTACTACGTCGAGGCGCTTGCCGGGAATTCCTCGCAATCTGCATCGTATCTTCCCCCAGGGGCGGAACACGACATATTCGTTTATACGGTCCAGGCCCTTTCGGCACCCAATGGGATCGTGATCAATGAGTTTATGGCCAGCAATACGACGGGTGATGTTGATGAGGCCGGCGATGTAGAGGACTGGATCGAACTTTTCAACAATACCTCGCAGGACGTGGATTTGAGCGGATACTACCTTTCGGACAACCTTTCGAACCTGGTCAAATGGCAATTCCCGGCGGGCACCATTATCCCTGCCGATGGTTACCTGATTGTCTGGGCCGATGACGAGGTGGCCGAAGGCCCATTGCACGCAAGCTGGAAGATTTCGGCCTCCGGAGAGGAACTGGTGCTTTCCAATCCCGCGCAGCAAATCGTGGACTCCCATGTTTTCGGAACGCAAGTAACCGATTTGGCATCGGCACGCATCCCCAACGGAACCGGCGAATTCGTGCAGCAGGCAGCGACTTTTGGAATCAACAACGAGACGCCACTTGCCGTTCACGATACCGGATTCGGCTCCTTTTCAATAGTGCCAAACCCTACCGACGGCATAATATCCCTTTCCGGTCAAATAGGAGACGGCGCTCCGATTTCTCTCTACGACATGTTGGGCCGGCGCAGCGAAATCGGGACTTTTTCCAATGGCGTTGCGGTCGATCTCAGTCATTTTCCGTCCGGACTCTATCTTTTGGAATGCGGAGGACTTGTCAAGAAAATCGTGATTCGCTAGGGCAGATTGAAGGAAATTGATTTTACGGATGGCAATCTAGTTCCCGATGAATCCGGAAAGGCCAGCATCGCCTCGCGCCTTGAATTTGCAGGGACGTAGTCGATAAACAAAGGCACTTCGGTATTTCCCTGCATGAACGTGATGTTCGCGGCTTCGGCGGTTTCCCCTCCCCTGTTTTCGATACTGATTTTATAAAGGCAGCATTCCCCGGGCATCGACACTACCGTGATGTCAAGTTTTGGCGGCGACTTGCGTCCTGCAAAAACCTGTACGGCCAGATACCCAACAACCGCCGCGAGCGTGACAAGCCCGAAGATAAAAGTGGCAATTTCAACGCCGTTGTGCTTATTTTTCTTCGTCATTTGAGTCGATGATTAACCTTCCGGCAGAAGCCCCGATCGAAGCAGGCACCGCCAATACGATGATTTGAGCGATGACGATGAAAAAACCGTGGTCATCAACGCGTCTGAAATATAACAGCAGGAGAAACGAAACGGCAAAGGAGAGCGCGTAGATTAGCGCCACCAGGCCGGCAATGTGAAACCAACCCGTAGGATCGTGCGAGCGGCCTTTGAATTCACTGAAGAAGCAGACGATCGCGCAAAGCCCGAGGGATAAGAGCAGCATCAAAAAAAGTTGGGTGGGCGAACTGTTGATCGCGATTAAAAGGATTTCCTCGGTAGGCGCGACGGCAGATCCAAACAGCGTGGCCCCGCAAATTGACAGGATGATGATCTCAAAAATTTTTGAAAACCGGCCGGAAGTCCCCTCCATTCCCGTGCTCTTGGTGTCCGAAGGCCCGAGTTGCGAAGTCCCGACCGAAATGCCGATGGCCACGATCATGGACTCGGTGATGGTCTTGCCCAGGATTTCGTTTACCGACATATTGCCGTCGATTTGGCCGATCAGCCACAAAAAAAAGAAGCTCACCAAAAAGGCCAGCCCGATCTCTTCCACCGAATCCCAGCAAAGATCGCCAAAGGTTGCGTCCCGCCTCATGCCGGCAAACCGGTTGTAGCCCAATAAAAGCAAATAGGTAAACCCGATGCACGACAAAAGCGCTTCGGGCGAGGCGATGAATCCGGCCCACCATACCTCCATCGTGTAAATCAAGGGAAGGCTGAAAAGCAATCCGCCAACGATGCCCCGGCCATATTCCTGGAGGGTCTGGATGGAAGTTGAGATTCTGGCCATGGCTAAATTTACAAAAAAACCCGGCGGGCCGCTAATATTCGAGCAATTCGAGGATTTTGGCCTTCACTTTTTCGGCCGATGGCACCATTGTTTGTTCCAAAGTGGCATTGAGCGGGATCGCGGGCAGGTTCTCCGACCCGATGACCATCACCGGCGCATCTAGGCTGCGGAAGCATTTTTCCTGAATTAAACCGGCAAGGCTTCGCGCGAATGAATTGTTCACCGGTTCCTCGGTCACCACAAGGCATTTCCTGGCCTTTTTCACTGATTTGACGATCGTTTCCTCGTCCAACGGATAAAGCGTCCGCAAATCCACGATTTCCACGTTTTGGCGCATCTCCGCCGAAGCATTCAGCGCCCAATGCACGCCCATGCCGTAGGTAATGATGCTGATGGTCTCCTGATCGTCCTGCGGCCAGATTTCCTGCACCACGTTGGCCCTTCCAAACGGAAGCACATAATCCTCCGACGGTTCGTTGACGCGCGCGGCATCGGTGCCCTTGACCTTGGACCAGTAAAGCCCTTTGTGCTCCAGGATCACCACCGGATTCGGGTCGTGGTAGGCGGCCTTCATCAAGCCTTTCAAATCGGCGCCGTTGCTCGGGTAGGCGATCTTGATCCCGCGGATGTTGGTCAAAACGCTTTCCACCGATGAGGAATGGTAAGGCCCGCCGCTGCCGTAGGCTCCGATCGGCACGCGAAGAATCATCGACACCGGCCACTTGCCGTTGGTGAGGTAGCACGAGCGCGCGACCTCGGTAAAAAGCTGGTTGAGCCCCGGCCAAATGTAATCGGCGAACTGGACCTCAACGATTGGTTTCAGGCCCACGGCCGACATGCCCACCGTCGAACCTACGATGAACGCCTCCTGGATCGGGGTATTGAAAACCCGGTTGTCGCCAAACTTCTGCGCAAGCGTCGCGGCTTCCCGGAACACGCCGCCAAGCCTGCCGCCCACGTCCTGTCCGTAAAGCAAACACTCCTTGTTTTCGCGCATGAGTTCCTCGACGGCAAACAGCGCACAGTCCACCATAACCACCTTGTCCTCGCGTTCGGGACTGCGCTCGCCTTTCTCTTCAGTGATAGGCGTTGGGGCGAAATCGTGCGTGAAAAGGTCTTCCGGGCGCGGGTCCTCGGCCTGTTGGGCCAGTTCGAAATCGCGCAAGACATCGGCCCTGGCGCTATTTTCAAGATTTGCGATCTCGTCTTGTGAAAATCCGGCGTCGAGCATCTGGCTGATCAGCACCGGATACGGATCGCGGGACCTTGCCTCGTCCAAATCGTCGCGGTACCACTCCATCCTGACCCCGGAAGTATGGTGGTTCAAAAGCGGCACTTTCGCGTGCACCAAAAATGGCCTGCGCTCCGTACGTATCGTTTCGATCACTTTTTTGAGGGTCAGGTAACTCTCGGTAAAATCGGCGCCGTCAATGGAAACGGCCTCGATCCCGTGAAAGCCCTTCGCATAGTCATACGCGTTCTGCGCGCGCGTCTCGGCCGCATTCGCCGAAATGTCCCAGCCGTTGTCCTGCACCAGATATAAAATCGGAAGTTGTTTGAGAGCCGCCATCTGCAACGCCTCGGCTACTTCGCCCTCGGTCACCGAAGCATCACCCAGCGAACACACAACAACCGGTTTTTGCCCCTCGATTCCCAAAGGGGAAGTTTGATCAACATAACTAAAATCATCTTGATCATATCGTCCTGTCCCCCCCTCGGGGGCTAGGGGGCTTATATCTCCCTCTCCTTTGGAGAGGGCCGGGGTGAGGCCTTCCTTGTACCAGAATCCCATCGCCGCACCCGTGGCCGGAATCGCCTGCATCCCCGTCGCGGAGGACTGGTGCGGAATTTTGGGTTTGTCGGCATCGCGCAGGCTGGGATGGCAGTAGTACGTCCGTCCGCCTGAAAATGGGTCGTCGCGCTTGGCCATCAGCTGCAGCATCATGTCATATGGCCGCATCCCGATGCCCAGCATGAAAGCGTCGTCGCGGTAATACGGAAACGCAAAATCCTGCGGCAAAAGCTGCATCGCCGCGGCAATCTGGATCGCCTCGTGCCCGCGCGACGTCGCATGCACATACTTTGACACGATCTTGAAATTTTCCTCGTAAAGTTCGGTCATCGCCTTGGCCGTCGCCATCGTGGCGAACGCTTTTTCAAAGATCTTTTTATTTATTTTCTCCAAAACTTCCATCAAACTTCTGTTAACTGTAAACCGTAAACTGTAAACTATCAGGGCAGACATTTCCCGCTATTGCCTTTATCTTTTTCCTACCGGAAAAAGGATATCGGCGCTATCGGGGCTGCGCCTGCGAACTTGCGACGGGTACGATCCATCCAAATTTGTCTTCCACCCTCCCCGACCGGATATCGGCCAGCGTCTTCAAAATGTCGTCAGCCACGGGATTACCTGCGGGCAGCTTGATCGAGAAATCATTGTTCCCGATTTCCTCCACCATCGCGATGTTCACCGCGGTGCCCACGCCAAAGGCCTCCTCGAGCGTTCCGTTCTCCGACGCCTCGCGGATTTCAGTAATGGTGATCGGGCGCTCGGTTACCTCGAATCCCTTGTCGCGCAAAAGCTGCATGACACTCATTCTGGTTATTCCCGCCAGCACCGAGCCGTTCAGGTTCGGCGTGATGAATTTGCCCGCGATCTTGAAGAAGATGTTCATCGTCCCCACTTCCTGAATATACTCGAAATCGTGCGCGTCAAGCCACAGGACCTGGTCGTAACCTTGTGCCTTGGCGTATTCGGTCGGTCGGATGGCTGCGGCATAGTTCCCCGCGGCCTTGGCCTCGCCCGTGCCGCCATTTACGGCGCGGACGTATTTTTTTTCGGCGTAAAGCCTGATCCGCTTGCTGAAGAATGGCCCCGCCGGCGACGCCATGATGATGAACTTGTAGGTCGTGGCCGCGCGCATCCCGATGAACGGTTCGTCGGCATACATGAACGGCCTCAAATAGAGCGTCGAACCTTCGCTTGTCGGTACCCATTCGCGGTCGATGTCCACCAGGCGGCGAAGTCCTTCCACGAAAAGTTCTTCCGGGAATTGCGGCATGCCCATCCGGTCGGCCGAATGGTTCAGGCGCTTTGCATTTTCGACGGGCCTGAAGAGCATCGGGTTTCCGTCGGCGCCCATTGTCGCTTTCAAACCTTCAAAGATCGCCTGGCCGTAGTGCAACGCCATGGCGGCGGGATGTGTCGGGATCAAATCGAGCGGTTCGATGCGCGGGTTTTGCCATTTGCCGTCGGCGTAGTCGCAAACAAACATGTGGTCGGTAAAGGCCTTGCCCATCATGATGTTGTTGATGTCCTGGTTTGCGACGCGCGATTGCGGAGTTCTCTTCTCGGTGATGTTGTATTCCATAGTTGTGTTTTTTGCAACCTAGATTGCGGTATTGATGTCGAATTTTTCAAGATGGTCGCCCACGCGGCGCAGGAACGATCCGCCCAGATGCCCGTCAACCACACGGTGATCGAACGAGAGCGACAGGAACATCATGCTCCTGATCGCAATCTCGTCGCCCTTGCCAGTGGTGATGACCTCCGGCCTTTTCTTGATGATCCCGAAGGCCAGAATCGCGACCTCGGGCTGGTTGATGATCGGCGTGCCCATGAGGCTGCCAAAGGTCCCGACGTTCGAGATCGTAAAGGTGCTTCCCTGGATGTCGTCGGGTTTGAGTTTGTTGTTGCGCGCGGCATCGGCCAGGCGGTTGACGTCGGCGGCGAGCTCGTGCATCTCCTTTTTATCGGCGTTCCGGACAACCGGAACGATGAGATTTCCCGAAGGAAGCGCCGTCGCCATCCCGATGTTGATGTCACCCTTGACCACAATTTTATTGCCGTCCACCTGAACATTGATCATCGGGAATTCGGCGACAGCCTTGGCCACCGCCTGCACGAAAACGGGCGTGAAGGTCAGCTTCTGGCCGTATTTTTCCTGGAAAGCGTCCTTGTTGGCGTTGCGCCAGTTGACCAGATTTGTCACATCGGCCTCGAGGTACGAAGTCACATGCGGCGAGGTCTGCTTGGAATAGACCATGTGCCCGGCGATCATCTGGCGCATGCGGTCCATCTCGACGATGCGGTCGGTCTTTTCGTTGAACGTAATATTGGGTTTGGGGAAGGTTGTGGGTTTTGGGTTTTGCGTATTGGGTATACTCTTAATAGGATATTTGCGGTGCTTTAAATATTCGAAAACGTCACTCTTACGGATGCGGCCATCTGTTCCAGTTCCGGGTATCGCCTGGACTTCCTCGAGGGACAGGTTTTCCTTTTGGGCGATGGAGATGATCAGCGGGGAAAGGAAGTGGCTTGTGGCTTGTGGCTTGTGGCTAGAAAACTGCCGGTTTTGGGTTGTGGGTTGTGGGTTTTGAGACTGATGACTTACGACTGATGACTGATGACTTACTGAAGGCTGAGAGCTGACAGCTGAAGGCTCGATCACCGCAACAACCTCCCCCACCTTCACCACATCACCTTTGCCAAAACGCAATTCTTTGATTACGCCCGAGACAGGCGAGGGCACATCGCTGTCCACCTTGTCGGTCGCGACTTCCAAAATCGTTTCCTCGGCTTCCGCGAAATCGCCCACGGCCTTGAGCCAGGAGATGATGGTTGCTTCGGATATGCTTTCGCCCATTTTGGGCAGTTTGATTTCAGTCATTGTTTAGATGTTTTGGGTTCTGGGTAGTGGGTTTTGGGTTCTCAAAACCCATTGCTCATAACTCATAACCCATTACTTTTCTTCATTTGTTCAAGCGTCTCATAATACGCCTTCTGCTCCGGCCTGTCTTTTGGCACCTCGCGCAACGGCTCCACTTCCCGCCAGGTTGCATGCATTTCCGAAGGCAGCTGTTGGTACAGCGCGGTCCCGCGGGTTTTCCACTCGAGCATTTCGTCGCTGACGTCCTTGACGATGGCCGCTGGATTTCCGGCGACGATCTTTCGCGCGGGAACCTTCATTCCGGCTTTGACAAAGGCCAATGCGCCGACGATGCTGCCACCGCCAACCTCGGCATCGTCCATGATCACGGCGTTCATCCCAACGAGCACATTGCGACCGATATTCGCACCGTGAACAATGGCCCCGTGCCCGATGTGCGCACCTTCTTTGAGCGTGATGCTCTTGCCCGGGAACATGTGGATCGTGCAATTCTCTTGCACATTGCAACCGTCCTCGATCACGATTCCGCCCCAATCGCCCCGAATCGCCGCGCCCGGCCCGATGTAGCAATCCCTGCCGATGATCACGTTTCCGGTGACCGCCGCCAGCGGGTGCACGAAAGATGATTCATGGATAACGGGGATGAAGAAGTTGAATTCGTAAATCATAATGTACCAATTATTTAATGTATTAATATGCAAATTACCTACTAAGTTGATTCTTGCGGAATTGGTATATTTTCACATTAATCAATTTTCACATTTAAAAAATTCCTACCGGAATTTTTTAAGCGTTTCCTTCGTAAACTCACTCAACACCAGCCTGCCTGAAATCGCCGCTCGCTCAGACAGAAGCATGTCCCAATCCTCGGTGCCCTTCCAGAAGATCCGCTTCATCTCGTGCATGGCCTCGGGGTTGTAGGTGCACAGGTGGCGGGCGAAAGAGTCGATTGCCTCGTCCATCACCTCGATCGAGTCGAAGACATTGGCGTAAAGCCCTTTGGCGCGGGCCCATTCGGCTTCGTAGAAGGAGTTGGCATCGATGGCGATCTGCGACATGGCCGAAACCCCGATCTTGCGCTCGATGGCCGGGCTCACCACGAAAGGACCGATGCCCACGTTGAGCTCGCTGAGCTTGATGGCGGCAAATTTGGTCGCGATGCAATAATCCGATGCCGCGGCGATTCCCACTCCACCTCCGACGGCCTTGCCTTGGACGCGCCCGATGATGAACTTGGGGCACTTGCGCATCGCGTTGATCACGTTGGCGAATCCCGAGAAAAACACTTTACCGGTCGCCGCATCGTCTATCGAGATCAGTTCGCGGAAACTCGCCCCGGCGCAAAACGTCCGGTCGCCACCGCTTCGCAGGATGATGACCTTGACCGCATCATTCTTGCCGGCCGCGGTGATGTGGTCGGCGAGTTGGGAGAGAATCGTGCCCGGAAGGCTGTTCTGTTCCGGGTGAAAGAACTCAACGGTAGCGATTTGGTCGTTGATGAGGGTTTTTACGTATGGTTCCATACTTGGTTATGGGTTATGAGTAATGGGTCTTGGGACCTCAATTATTCATTATTAATTATTCATTATTAATTGTCCTAGCCCGGATGGCAGCGGCATCCTTTTTTGCGGCGCCAGCCCAAAAAAGATACAGCGGACAGCCGGAAAAAGCTCCTAATCCAAAATTCCGAACTGCTCGAAATGGTGGTTGAAATGCTTGGTGTTGAGCAGATCCCACTCGAACTTGTCCATCATCCCGAAGACCGCGTTCTTGGTGCGGGCGTCGGGGTTTTCCTTGAAATATTTCTCGTAGGCGGCATAAGCCTCGCGCATTTTGGCCTTGGCAGTCTCCAGGTCCGGGTGCCGAAGGTCCTCGAGCGCGTCGGGTTTCATGAGCGGGTGCTTGTGGCCTTTGGGCATCGGTTTGTGGCTGAAGATCATCTCGCGGTATTTGTCGAGGTGTTCGGCCGGCGTTGAGATTTCGTATTCGCCATAATTATTGGCAGCCATCATCAGAGCCGATTCCAGGTGCTCCACCATGTGCTGCGGGGTCATCGTGCCCCAATTGGCCTTGTGGTTCACCGTGAGTTTGGTTAAATACTCGTCGATGTTCTGGTGGCCGATGGCCTTGAACGGCGAGCGCTTCTGAACCATGGTCAAAATGGTGGCGATGGCACACAGCTCATCGTTTTGGTCAAAAACCTCAACAAACCACTTGACGATTCCCGACGGCATTTCCTCGCCGCGGCTGTCGCGCTCCACCTTTTGCTTGCAGGTGAGGCGGACGTATATCGTGTCGTTGTCGTAGATCGGGCGAAGGAAACGGCACTCCTCGAGACCGTAATTCGCGGCGACGGGTCCTTTGCCCGGCCAGACGAAAAGCCCGGCGGCGGCTGCCAAAATGAAATAGCCGTGCGCGGTGCGTTTCTCGAAAATGCTGCCCTTGAGCGAGGTGACGTCGGTGTGGGCGTAAAAATGGTCCCACGTGAGGTTGGCGAAGTTGACGATGTCGATGTCGGTGACCGTGCGCTTGTGCGTCTTGATCGACATGCCTGGCTCGATGTCGTCCCAGTGATATTGGAACGGATGCTTGTCGGCTTCCTTATACGCCGAATTCGGCTGGTAGATGCCCGTGATCTCGGTGAGGGTCGTCGGGCTTCCTTGCACGGCGCAACGCTGCATATAATGCTTGATCCCGCGCAGTCCGCCCATTTCCTCGCCTCCGCCCGCGCGGCCCGGTCCGCCGTGGACGAGTTGCGGCAGCGGCGAACCGTGGCCGGTGGACTGCTTGGCATTTTCGCGGTTCAAAACCAATATCCTTCCGTGGTGCGAGGCAGCGCCGATGACGTATTCCTTGGCGATCCTGTCGTCGTTGGTGACGATGGACGACACGAGCGATCCCTTGCCCATTTTGGCGAGTTCGATGGCGTCGTCAATGGTTTTGTAAGGCATCAGCGTCGCGACGGGACCGAATGCCTCGATCTCATGGACGTACTGATTCTTGAACGGATTGTCTTCGCGGAGTAGCATCGGTGAGATAAAAGCACCCTTCGAGGCGTCCGCGCCGATGGTGTCAATTTTATCGTAATCGCCGTAGACGATGGATGCCGTCTTGGCGATTTCGCGGGTGCGGTCCTGCACCTTTTGGACTTCCTCGCGTGAAACCAGCGCGCCCATGCGGACTTCCTTGAGCCTCGGGTCGCCGATGGTGACCTTGTCGAGCGCCTTACCGAGGGCGATCTGGACGTCCTCCATGTATTTTTCGGGGACGATGACGCGGCGGATGGCGGTGCATTTTTGGCCGCACTTGACGGTCATTTCGCTGCGCACCTGGCTGACGAAAAGGTCGAATTCGGGCGTTCCCGGAGCGGCATCCTCACCTAATATCGAGCAGTTGAGTGAGTCGGCTTCCATGTTGAACGGCACCGATTCATTGACGATCATGGTGTGCGCCTTGAGTTTGCGCCCCGTGTCGGCCGAACCCGTAAAGGTCACCACGTCCTGGCTTTGTACATGGTCCAGAATTTTGGTCGCCGATCCGCAGATGAGCTGCAATGCGCCCTCGGGCAGGATTCCGGAGGCAATGATTTCCTTGACGACCGCCTCGGTCAAATACGATGTTGATGTGGCCGGTTTTACAACTGCCGGCATCCCCGCCATCCAGTTGACGGCGCACTTCTCGAGCATGCCCCAGATGGGAAAATTGAAGGCGTTGATGTGTACGGCAACTCCGGGCTTGGGGACCAAAATATGATGCGCCATGAAGCGTCCGCCACGCGAAAGGTCGATCGGGTCGCCCTCCACGTCATACGGCTGGTTGGGGAACGATTTCCGCAGCGAGGCATTGGCAAACAGGTTCCCGAAACCTCCTTCGATGTCGATCCACGAATCCACTCGGGTCGCGCCCGTCCGGTAACTGATCTCGTAAAACTGTTCCTTGCGCTTGGTGAGGTACATCGCCAATGCCTTGAGCATGTTGCCGCGTTCCTGAAAGGTCATCTTGCGGAGTTTTGCACCACCCGTGGTCCGGCCGTAGTGCAGCACTTTTTCAAAGTCGATCCCTTCGGCCGAGGCAAATGCAATGGTCTCTCCCGTAACGGCATCGACGAGCGGTGTTCCGCTTCCCGAGCCCTCGATCCATTGGCCGGATATGTAGTTTTGTACTTTCATTGTAGTGGCTTGTAATTAGTGGCTGGTGGCTTGAAGCCCAATTATTAATTATTACTTATTAATTATTAATTGATTCTATGATCATGGCATATCCCTGCCCGACCCCAATGCACATCGTCACCAGCGCATACCGTTTGCCGGTCAGGCTTAGTTCAAGCGCCGCCGAATAGGCAATGCGCGCCCCGGTCATGCCCAGCGGATGGCCGAGTGCGATGGCGCCGCCGTTGGGATTAATGCGCGGATCGTCGTCCTTGAGGCCCCACGCGCGGATGCACGCGAGCGCCTGCGAGGCGAAGGCTTCGTTGAGTTCGATCAGGTCCATGTCGTCCATCGTGAGGCCGGCTTTCGCCAGCGCCTTGTTGGCTGCTTTCACCGGTCCGATGCCCATGATGCGGGGTTCGTTGCCGATGACCGCCGAACTAACGATGCGCGCCAGCGGTTTCAGGTTGTATTTTTTTACGGCAGAATCCGATGCGACAATTACGGCAGCCGCACCATCGTTCAATCCCGATGCGTTTCCGGCCGTGACGCTCCCGTCTTTTTTGAAGGCGCCGCGCAGTTTGGCAAGCCCTTCCATGGACGTTGTCGGTTTGACGAATTCGTCCTTGTCGAAGATTTTCGGCTCGCCTTTTCGCTGCGGAATCTCCACCGCGACGATTTCCCTGGCGTGGCGTCCATTGCTTTGTGCGGCGGCAGCCTTTTGCTGGCTCCGGAGCGCGAAAGCGTCCTGATCCTCCCGGGAAATACTGAATTTCTCGACGAGGTTCTCGGCCGTCTCGCCCATGGCGTCGCAACCGTACATTTCCTTCATCTTCGGGTTGATAAACCGCCACCCGAAGCTCGAATCGTACATCTTGGCATCGGTCCCAAAGGCGGATGATGGTTTGGAAATGACCATCGGCCCACGGGTCATGTTCTCCACGCCGCCAGCAATGAAGACGTCGCCGTCGCCCGCCATGATCGCTCGGTGCGCATGCACGATCGCCGAGAGACCCGATGCGCATAAACGATTCACCGTTTCACCGGGTACGGTCTGCGGAAGCCCCGCCAACAGCAGTGCCATTCGGGCCACGTTGCGGTTGTCCTCGCCGGCCTGATTGGCGCAGCCCAAAATCACGTCGTCATAGGCGTCCGTCGGAATTTCGGGATGGCGTTCGGCGATGGTCTTGATGACAATCGCGGCCAGGTCGTCGGCGCGCACGGCCGATAGCGTGCCCTGGTAAGAGCCGATTGGGGTGCGGACGCCGTCGATGATGTATGAATTCATTTGTTAGTTGTTAGGGATTAGTGGCTAGTGGCTAGTGGTTAGGAGCTGCAAGGGAATCGGTTTATCCAACGACTAGCCACCAGCCAATTCTTTCCATTGCCGGTCGCTGCGGAATACGGTGCCTTTGAAAAGGGCCACTATTTTATCTTGTTTCTTTATTTCGATGGTGTAAAACCCGAATTTGTTCTTTAAAGAGTTCTCCATTGCGGTTGCGGTGATCACGTCGCCTTCGGCCAGCGTCTCGATGTGGTTGATGGTCGTATCGATGGATACCGATTGCCTGCCGTGCGAATTTGACGCGAAGGCCAGGGCACTGTCGGCGAGCGAATAGGTAATCCCACCGTGCGCGATGCCGAATCCGTTGAGCATCTCGGCGCGGACGGTCATCGAAAGGGTGCATTGCCCTTCGGAAATATGATCGACCGAAATCCCCAGCCATCGGCTGAAGGCGTCGTTTTCCATCATCTTAACTACGATCTGCCGCGGGCTCATGCGAAAAATGTTTTTCCAGAAGCCGCCATCCGCCTGAGCAAAACGCTGCAGCGGTAACGGTCCTCGCGGTATTCGTCATAGAGCGCATTGAGTTTTTCGACGCACCAGCTAATGCCTTTTTCGTCGGCCCAGGCCAAAAGCCCTTTGGGATAATTGACGCCCTTGGTCATGGCATTGTCGATATCCTGTGCCGATGCGATGTTCAGGTGCAATGCTTCGGCCGCCTCGTTGATGAGCATCACCAGGACGCGTTCAAAAATGTATGGCAGATTTGCCGATGCATCGGGCGTGGGCAATTCGGAAGAATAATCATAGAAGCCGCGGCCGGACTTTCGGCCAAAAAACCCGGCCTCTACAAGGCGTTTCTGCGTGAATGAGGGTTTATATCTCGGGTCGTAATAAAACGCCGAAAAAACGGTTTCGGTCACGGTGTAATTGACGTCGTGCCCGATGAAATCCATCAATTCGAAAGGCCCCATGCGGAAGCCGCCAAGCGTTTTCATTGCGTGGTCGATGGTCGCAAAATCGGCGACGCCTTCCTCGTAAATCCGGAGCGCCTCGCCATAAAAAGGGCGCGCGACGCGGTTGACGATGAAGCCCGGTGTGTCTTTGGCTACCGCCACCACTTTCTTCCACCTTGCGATAGTCTGGACCGTTTTGTCAAGTACCGACTGGCTTGTCTGCACGGCTGGAATCACCTCAACAAGCTGCATCAGCGGAGCGGGATTGAAAAAATGTATTCCGATGACACGGCTCGAATTTTTGCACGCCGAGGCAATCGACGCGATCGAGAGCGATGAGGTGTTGGAGGCCAAAATGCATTCGGAACTTACGATAGCTTCCAGATCGGCGAAAAGTTTTTTCTTAATGTCCAGGTTTTCAACGATCGCCTCGATGACCAGGTCGGCATCGGAAAGCGCCGAAAGTTCGGTTATACAGCCAATGTTGGACTGGATGCGAACAGATTCATCGGAATCGATTTTCCCCTTCTCGACCAACTTTGCCATCGATTTCTCCAGCGACGTTTTGCTGCGGTCGAGTGCCCCGGCATTCGTGTCGACCAATTTTACGCGACAACCCGCCTGCGCCGCAACTTGTGCGATGCCGCTTCCCATGGTTCCGGATCCGATGATGGCGATGTTCATGCTAATTTGAAGATTTGAAAATTTGAAAATTTGAATTGCCAATCAATAAAGTTCGTTCGTCATTCGACATGCGTCATTCGTCATTCCTCAATTCCCTTTAAACTTCGGCGCCCTTTTCTCCACAAACGCCGTCACACCCTCATTGTAATCATGCGATTCGCTGGCCTCGATTTGCATGTCGGACTCCATCTTGAGCTGTTCCTGGAGGTTGTTGACCATCGAACGGTTTAGCAATTTCTTGGTAAGCGCGAGCGCGTGGGTTGGCATTTCGGCCAAAGTGTGCGCGAGTTTGTTGATCTCTTCTTCAAAAAATGCCACGGGGTAGAACTTGTAGATCATCCC
>JAEWCF010000072.1 GCA_023390775.1 Bacteroidota bacterium
GCCCGACTCCTTTGCGGTCCGACAGCACTTCCTTTTTTTGCGCATTGTTGCGGACCCACAAGTAATTTTCGTCGAACCCGATGGTGATCACGAGCGGCTTTTCAGGGCTCGCGACATTGTGCTTGACCGCGTTTTCCAGCAAGAGTTGCAGCGACAGCGGAACGACGCGTGCCTCGGGATCGATTTCCATTTCCTCGATGGTGAAGACCACGCTGTTTTCGAAACGCATTTTCAAAAGGCCCATGTAGGTCCTCGCAAACGCCAGTTCTTCGGCCACCGGAACCAGGTCTTTGTCCTTCTGCTCCAACACATACCGGTATACCTTTGACAGCGACGTGGTGAATTTTTGCGCCTTTTCGGGATTTTCCTCGATCAGCGAGCTCAGGACGTTCAGGCTGTTGAACAGAAAATGCGGGTCGATCTGGTTCTTAAGGCTTTCGAAGCGTGCCGATGCGTTGCCCGCAATGATCTTCTGTTCGCGGACCTTCTGCTCCTGATAGGCCTTGTAGATGTAGAATCCGTGGACGCCAATGCTGATGAAGGAGAAAATAACCATCGACACGATGTAGTTCCGGGGATGCTCCTCGGCCAGGAAAGCGGCAACCGTATTGCCTTCCACGACCACCTCCTCAAAAAGCCGGAGCAGGAACACCGCCACCAGGGTCAGCGTAAAGGAAAGCACGACGCCCGTGATGAGCCGCTTTACCGTAAACCGGTCCTTTTTAAAAACACGGTCCAAGTAAATAAAGATACAGGCGTTGAGGTAATAGAGCCCTACGCTGTAAAGCATTGTGAACGAGAAGTGCTTGAGCAGCGCCTGTCCCTTGGGAAACGAGCCTCCTGCAAGGAGATTCAGCCCCTGAAGCACCAGGAAAATGGCGCATCCCATTGCGAAGGCCTTTATGAGTTCCCTTACGTAGCGGTTCATTATTTACAGTTTTTGCGGGTTTCGACGGCGCGGTCAAGGCCCCATGCGGGATGCAGTTCCGATGCCGGTTTAAAAGTAGCAAAAAGTTCGATGGCACGGTCGATCTGCGCGCAGATGGGCTTGGTGTCGGCTCCGTTGTACGGCGCACTGTGCAGGTCGAATTCGGCCTTGCCAAAGACGGCGCGCGGGTTGGAAGGATCGATCATCAGCGCCTTGGCATAAGCCTCCATGACGCGAGGCGAGTAGGCCATTCCGTAGGACATCGGGTCCGAGGCGATCTTCGCCGTGTAGGCCATCGCCTGGACCACGAGCAGTTCGGCATTTGCGGGATCCTTGGCCAGCTCGATGTCAAGTGCGGTCTGCGCCCTTTCCAAAAGAGCGTCCATTTTGGAGGGGTTGGAAAACGCCTGTGTCGTATTGATCAGGGCGATGTAATAATTGGGGAGCCAGCTTTTTGATTCGGCGGCGGCAATGCGCTCCAGGAGTGCCGAGGCCTCATCGGGCTTGCCCTGTGTCCACATCGAAAGTGCGCGGCCCATGCCTTCTTCAAATTTTTGTGCCGATGCCAGGGCGGTCATCATCAGGGCGAGGGTCAAAATAACTTTTTTCATGACTTTATAATTAATGGTTTGTGATTTATGGTGTAAAAGTATATCCGATGGTCAGGCAGTGAAAATGATCCCGACCGAACCGTCGAAAATCGCTGATGAACCGTCAAAGGTTGTTTAGCTGGTTGCTTTTTTTGTCGTCCGAGAGGGTCCAGAAGAACCCGATGAAGAAAAAACGGTCCGCCTGTTGCCCAATTGCCTGGCGTGGATGCCTGCCGTCAGGTCCCGCCGCCGATGCATACTCGTACCCGAAGACGTTATCGGCACCCAAAACATTCGAGACCGAGAAGTACAGGATTTTTTGCGAGGTCAGCAGATAGGCCCAGCTTGCGCTCAAATTGTTGTACCCGCGCGTGCGGCTTTCCAAAAAGCCCGGTTTTTCCGGATTCTCGAACGGCCGCCCCGAGGCAAAGGTGTTGGTGAGGCCAATCTGCGACTTCAGGCTGTTTACCCAGATTTTTGCCACCGCCGACAGTGTGTGCTTCGCGGCAAAATTGGGCGTGGCCGCGCTTTCAAAATCGCGGTAGAGCCTCCTGGTGTCCAGCAGCGAATAGGAAATCCAATATTCGACGTTTTTGACCGATCTGGCATCGCGCCAGAAGATTTCGGCGCCGCGGGCGTACCCGCTTCCCGATTGCGAAAAATTGGAGGGGAAACCGTCTTCCTCGTTAAACCGGACAAGATCCGCATAATGCTTTGCGTAAGCTTCAAACCGCAGCAACTGCTTTTTCCGCGAATACTGGTAATTGAAAATCAGGTGCGTCGCCTCCTCGTGGGCCAAATCGATGCGTTGCTTGAGAAATTCGTGGCCCGGCGATTGGGCAAACATTCCGGCTGCCATTGAAATCTGTCCGCCCGGATGCAGTTTGAGCGCCGCCGAAATACGCGGCGAGAAGCGGTCGCCAAGCAATTCATGGTGCGCAAACCTAAGCCCGGTCTTTACCGCGAACTTTTTTGAAAACAGGAAATCGGCCTCGGCATAGGCGGCGGAAGAATTTGCGTGGTAGGCGCGTCGGTAGGAATTCCCGTCGTCAAAGGTTTCGCTGTAGAGATTGCGGAAAAATTCGGCGCCGGTGTTGAGTTTGACGATCCCTAACCTTTTATGCATCCTGAGTTTGAGGTGGAGCGCATCGTCGTCCTCGTCTACCCTGTCCGTGTCAATCCCGGTAAGGGTTCGGCCAATGCCAGCACCCGCACCCGCAAAGAGCTGCCAATTGTCCGGCAAATCATATTTGAGTGATGAATTGAAGTAAAAATTGTTGTTCTGCACCCCAATGCGCAACGGTTGCGGAAGATCAATGGGATGCTGGTCCAAGCTGAAGCGTGACGCATCAAACGCAGCGTATACTTTAAAAACGCCTTTCTCCAGCTCATGACGGTAGACGCCCTCGCCCGAGAGCGACTGGTACGGCCGGTGGAATTTCACGGCCTGCGGAACCGCGGCCTGATAAGGCGAAAGGTCGATGTAGGACGAATTGAATGTCAGCGACCGGTTGCCCCATTTTTGGGTATTGCCCAGCCCGAACCCCACGGTCATGAGCGAAATGTCGGTTTTTTCCTGTTGGATTTCATCGGAGGTATTGAGGAGCAACACGCCGGAGAGCGCATCGCCGTACTCGGCAGAATAGCCGCCCGTGGAGAATGAGATCCCGCTGAAGAGAAAGGGTGAGAACCGGCCTCTGGTTGGCAGGTTATCGAGGGTGGCGCCATAGGGCTGGCTGACGCGGATGCCGTCGACGAAAGTCTGCGTTTCCTCGGCACGCCCGCCGCGCACAAAGAGCCTTCCGTCCTCGGCTGCGGCCTGTGTCCCGGGCAAAGTTTGCAAGGCCGCCACGATATTCCCCGCCGATCCCGCCGTGGTCACGATGTCCAGCGGTTTGAGCACGGACGCGCGGGCCTTGTCGCCTGCCTCGAGAGTTCCGGCCGTCACCACGACCGCGTCCAGCGCCGTTGCCGCACCGCGCATCACGATCCTCAGATTTGAGGCATCCGCCGGGATTGGCATGCGGACTTCGATAAATCCCGGCGCGGTCACCACCAAAGTTTGATCGGCCGAACCGGAAACCTGAAAAGAAAACGCACCATTTGCATCGGTCACGGCGCCGTCGTATGAGCCGTATATGAAAACATTGGCCCCGGCGACGGGATTGCCGGATTTGTCGACGATGGTTCCGGCGACCGGTTCCTGCGCTAACATCGGAACCGAAATAAGGAAAAAGAGCAGAATGGCTTTCATGATTATAATTTTGGACAAAGTTCAACGGATCTGTTGCCATCTGAAAAAAGATTGTACCCAACCGTCGAAATTGCGGGATGGACCGCAGAATCATTAAATTGCAGCATGAAAACCATACTTATATTCCTGACGCTCTTGCCTATGTCGCTTGGTGCACAGGTGAAATACGATGCCGAACTGGCCAAATCCCTCGGTGGAAACGATAACGGAATGAAATCCTATGTGATGGCAATCCTCAAGACCGGCCCCAACACGGGCGCATCCGACGCCGAGAAGGCGAAACTCTTCGAGGGCCATATGGCCAACATCAAACGTCTGGCCGACGAGGGCAAACTGGCCGTTGCGGGGCCCTTCGGCAAGAACGACCTCACCTATCGCGGCATTTTCATCCTGAACTGCGGGACCGTGGAGGAGGCCAGGAAGTTCACCGAAAGCGACCCTGCGGTTGCTGCGGGTATTTTTACGTGCGACTACCTGCCGTGGTACGGGACGGCCGCACTGATGGCCACGCCGGGTCTTCACGAGAAGATCGTCAGGCCCAAACCGTAAATTGTTGATTACTTTTTTGACACCCGGGGAGATTATATTTTACCTTTGCGCCCTTACAAAACGCATATCATGGTTTATAAATTCAGGGTGATCCTCGATGCCGAGGAAGACGTTTTCCGGGACATCGCAATTCTGGAGGACGACAGCCTCGAGGACTTCCACAACGCGATCGTCAATGCTTTCGGGTTTGACGGAATGGAACCCGCATCCTTCTATACAAGCGACGAGCAATGGAACCAGGAAGATGAGATCTCGCTTTTTGACACGGGCGATGTCCCCGGCCAGCAAAAGGTGATGTCCGATTACCAATTGTCTGAAGTGGTCGACGCCGATTCCACAAAACTCATCTACGTCTACGACTTTTTGAACATGTGGACCTTCCTGATCGAACTGGCCGCAATCGAGGAAATCCAGGCATCCGAAGACTACCCGAGCGTTCTCTTCTCGCATGGCGTGATGCCGGCGAGCGCCCCCGACAAGGATTTCTCCGACTCCGACGACAAGGCTTTTGATTATGACGACGAGGACGGATACGACCAGGACGACCTGGACATGTTTGACGGCGACGGCGAGAGTTTCGAGGATTTGGGGTTTGAGGAGAATTGGAATTAGTAGCTAGGGGTTGGTGGCTGGTGGCTTGGAGCTACAGCCACAATCGCATCATCTTTTTCCAAAAGCGAAACTACCGTTTACTGATTGCTTGCTTTTTTTTCTTTTACAGATTTCCAAAAAACCAACCACTATTTACCAGCCACCATTAACTAGCCACTAGCCACAATATCAGCCACTAACCACTAGCCACATCTATGATCAACCTCTACAACGCCCAAATCGAATCCCTTTCCATCCACCGCGTCGGCAACAAGAGCCGGAACGAACCGGTCTTTCTTTCGTCGGAACCGTATAAGCTCAACGACGAGATCGCGCCGCTGTTGAAGGAGTTTTTCCTGAAACAGTTTCGCGAGAAGGAGGAAAATTATTACCAGTTTGCGCACGACGTGAATCTGGATTACCACGATATGTACAAGATGTCGAATGAGATCTTTACGAATCCTTCTTCCACCCACGAAATTTCAAAACGCATCACGCAGCACCTTTATGACCAGTCGGCACACCCGCACATCAAGCCGGGAGAAGTTTACATCGCGCACATCACCAATGTGACCATCGACAACAATCCGTGCGACGTGATCGGGATCTTCAAGAGCGAGATCCAGCAGGATTTCCTTCAGTTCCGCGAAGCCGGCGAACAGCTCGAGATGCTATTGCAACAGGGCATCAGCCTGAACAAACTCGACAAGGGCTGCCTGATCTTCAACTACAAGCAGGACGAGGGTTACAAAATTTTGACGGTGGACTCAAACCGTTACGATGCACGCTACTGGCTCGAGCATTTCCTGAGCGTGGACGCCTTCGAGGACGAAAATTTCATCACCAAGAAATACCTCAAATTCTGCCAGAACTTTGCAAAAGACGTCGTTCTTCCTGCCGAGGACAAAAAAGAAGAGGTGATGTTCATGAACCGTTCGGTGAACTTTTTTGCCAAGAATGACGAGTTCGAGGAAACCAAATTCCTCAACGAAGTGCTGGACAATCCCGACCTGATCCCCGAGTTCAAGAGCTACAAGGTGGACAAGGGCGCCAAGTACAGCATCGAGGACGTGACCAATTTCCCCATTGCGAACGCCGCGGTTTCGGATGCGCGCAAGTCCATTCGCAACGTGATCAACCTCGACACCAACATCCAGATCAAACTCGATTTCATCAACCCGGAAAGCGCCGAAAAATTTGTCGAAAAAGGCTGGGACGAGGAAAAACAGATGTATTATTACCTGGTTTATTTCAACAAGGAACAAAAGAGTTAAATAGTAAGTATTTATTTACAACAATTAGTGGTTTTAGGTATTTCATCGATTAAATTTGCGCATAATCGATGATTCCAGTACGTTTATCGTGCTAATACAATAGCCATGAAATCAATTACTTACAAAGAGAATTCTTTTAAAGGCAGGATTTTGTGCGCGCTGTTCGGACACAAGTTCCGCACCACCAAGATCGTGACGGGTTATTTCAGGGAGTTTGAATGCAGCGTCTGCCACCTGCAGGTGACCAATGACGTTACCGGCCGCCACGTGTCGCTGACGCAGGAGCATCGGGAGATCAACGAGGCGCTCATCACCCTTCATCAGCGCAGGCAGTCGCATCTGTAAAATTTATCGGTAACAATTCTCTATATTGGTCGTCCTAACGCAACTTAACCAGGAAACCAATTGGAAACCATCTTATCGATCAGGAACCTCCACAAGCGATTCGGCCTCGTGCACGCTGTCAAGGGGGTATCGCTTGAAATCCACAAAGGAAATGTTTACGGGATACTCGGGCCCAACGGCAGCGGGAAATCCACAACGCTCGGGATCGTGCTCAACGTGGTCAACAAGACCTCCGGCGAATACGAATGGTTCGGCGGGAAAATGGAAACCCACCAAGCCTTAAAAAAAGTCGGTGCGATCATCGAAAGGCCCAATTTCTACCCGTACATGACCGCCGAACAAAACCTTCGCCTGGTGTGCGACATCAAGGGATCGGGCTATGAAAAGGTGGCCGAAAAACTCGAGGTCGTCGGCCTGACCGAACGCAAGGACAGCAAATTCAGGACGTTTTCACTCGGGATGAAACAACGGCTTGCGATCGCATCGGCATTGTTGAACGACCCCGAAATCCTCATCCTTGACGAACCCACAAACGGGCTCGACCCGCAGGGAATCCACCAAATCCGCGACATCATCCGCAAAATCGCCTCGCAGGGCACCACGATCCTTCTGGCCTCGCATCTTTTGGACGAGGTGGAAAAGGTTTGTTCGCACGTGCTGGTTTTGCGCAAGGGTGAAATCCTCTATTCGGGCACCGTGGAGGGATTGACCGAGGGCGAACAATTTCTCGAGGTCTGTGCCGATGACATGCCCGGGCTGGAAGCTGCGCTGATGGATTTCCCCGGATTCCAGCGCGTGGTCGCCGAAAACGGAAAATTACTGGTGTATGTGAGCAGCCGCCCCGATGCATCGGCATTGAACCGTTTCCTAGTTACCCGGAACATCTACGCCAGCCACCTTTCCACGCGCCGCAACTCCCTTGAAGAACAATTCCTCGCCATCACCAACACACATTCCGCAAAATGAACCGCCTCCTTTCCATCGAACTCCAGAAAATCTGGCGCAGCCGGGCAAGCCGCGTCCTGACGATAAGTTATTTCGTGCTGTTGTCGTTTATCGCGCTCATCGCCTCGATCAAATTCGACATCGGCAGTTTCAAGCTTCACATCGCCGAGCAGGGAATCTTCAACTTTCCCTACATCTGGCACTTCAACACCTATATCGCGGCGATCCTGAAACTGTTCCTCGCCATCGTAATCGTGTCCATGATGGCCAACGAATACAGCTACGGAACGCTCAAGCAAAACCTCATCGACGGGCTCAGCAAAAAAGAGTTCGTGACCTCCAAGTTCCTCACGGTTGTGCTCTTTGCGGCGGTTTCCACGGTCTTCATATTCGTGATGTCGCTGATCCTGGGGCTTTGCTTTTCGAGCTACACCGCACCGGGCAT
>JAEWCF010000084.1 GCA_023390775.1 Bacteroidota bacterium
CCCCCGTAAAGACAATCCCTCAACATGTAAAAGAACTCCCTGAATGCGGGTGCAAAAGTACGCCGCTTTTTCTCTTGTGCAAGGGATAACGAAGGTTTTTTTGAAATATTTTGTTGCTCCCGATTTAAGTGGCTGAAGCAATGAAAATTAACTTTAGTCAATCAGCTATCAGCTGTCAGCGGTCAGCTGTCAGTTTGATTTGGGGCAACCCGAATGATCGCCGTTCAAGTGATGTTGGGCATGGCCTGGCATCCATCAAGTTTAAGGAACTAAAAATTGACGACGACCGAACCTGACCACTGAAAACTGATGACTGATAACTGATGACTGATGGGAATGCACCCGAACGCCGGACATCAACCGAAACCCGTAAATCCCTAGCCCGGATGGAAGCGGCAGCCTTTTGCCCTCGAAATTCAGGTTAAATAAGGTCTTCCAAGCCCGGCAAAAGCTACAGCGGACAGCCGGATAAAGCTCCAAAAAAAAATACCTTAATAATTTGGAAAAGTTATTGGGTTGATACCTTCGCCGCCTTCTGCTTTTCGGCTTTATCCAACCAATACTCGTTAACCTTTTCATAGTCAACGGGTTTGGCCGCTTCCTGTTTGACGAGGCGGCCGTTTGCAAAGGCACGGACCAGGATGGTTTCGATGAGATAATCTTCATTTACCTTGTACGGGTCATAACCCGTTTTGAGGTTTATATCGAACAGCTTTGCCGTATTGCTCGCCCAAAATGCCTTCCATCCACTTTTGTAATCCTTCACCAGGTCATAGGTAGTCTCGCCCGTTTGCCTGTAGATTAACTTAACCAGGATCTGACCCTGCTTGCGGGAAAGCTTTTTAAGTTTTTCGGTGAATTCGTTTTGGACATATTGTTCCATGATCTTGAAATACCTTTTCTTTTCCTTTGCGGTTTTCATCTTTGCCATGTTTCGGTCAAGCATGGTCAGGCGTTCCGAAGCTATTTTCGCATACGGGTAAGTCTTGTACACGCGGCTTTGCAAAAGAAGGAACTGCTTCCTGGCCTCGTCATCCAGCTTGCTTTTGTTGATAACGACTTCCTCGAGGAGGATCGGATCGTCATTCATGAGCGTGTCGGGGTCAAACTCTAAGGTTTCCCTGGCAAGACTGTCTTTAACGGGAACCTGAGCATGCAGCGTTATGCCGCACAACATCAGTAAAATAAGGGCCAAATTAAATTTCATCAATAATAAATTGGTGGTCAAAAATAGGCATCTTTAAGCAACTGTGATGCCAAATTCATATTTTAGCGGAAATTAGATATCCGATGAAAAACAAAACGGTCCTTACCGACAATTCACTTAAATTTCTCGAACAATACCTCAATAACGCTTCCCCTACCGGATACGAATCATCGGGCCAGAAAATCTGGATGGACTACCTCAGGCCTTATGTCGACGATTTCATCACCGATGCCTATGGAACGGCGGTGGGCGTCATCAATCCCAACCACGAATATCGGGTGGTCATCGAGGGCCACGCCGACGAAATCTCATGGTATGTCAATTACATTACCGACAACGGGCTTATTTATGTCATCCGCAATGGCGGTTCCGACCACCAGATCGCCCCTTCCAAGCGCGTCAACATCCACACCTCAAACGGGATCGTCAACGGCGTTTTCGGTTGGCCTGCAATCCATACCAGGAACCGGGATAAGGAAGAAAACGCGAAAATCGACAACTTATTCATCGACATTGGATGCGAAACCAAGGAACAGGTCGAGGAAATGGGTGTCCACGTGGGTTGCGTGATCACGTATCCCGATGAATTTACCATCCTCAACAACAATAAATTCGTTTGCCGGGCCATCGACAACCGCATGGGCGGATTCATGATCGCCGAAGTCGCCCGCCTGTTAAAGGAGAACGGCAAAAAATTGCCCTTCGGACTTTATGTGACCAACTCGGTCCAGGAAGAGGTGGGGCTTCGCGGTGCCGAAATGATTACCAAGACCATTCGCCCGCACGCCGCCATCGTGACCGATGTATGCCATGACACGACGACACCGATGATCAATAAAAAGATTGAGGGTGAGATCCAGATAGGAAAGGGTCCCGTCGTAACGTACGCCCCGGCGGTGCAGAACAATCTGCGCGAACTGATCCTGTCTTCGGCCAAAAAGAACGAGATACCGTTTCAGCGCCTTGCCTCCTCTCGGGTTACGGGTACCGATACCGATGCCTTCGCCTATAGCAATGGCGGTGTCCCATCGGCCCTGATTTCGCTTCCGCTGCGGTACATGCACACCACGGTCGAAATGGTCCACCGGGAAGATGTGGAAAACGTTATCAGGCTGATCTACCACTCCTTGCTCGACATGCCGGGGGGCGAAACCTACTCCTATTTCAAATAAAAAAAGCACCGGGAGGTGCTTTTTGCTTTCATTTACATACGGGATCAAAGATTCGTATCCATGTGAAGAACCGGCTTTACAATCCTTCTCCAACCCAGGATTCGTCCCCAATCCAAAGGCTGGTACACGGGCAGGACCGCCTCGGTAATCTTGATGTCCTCGGCGATGACCTGATCGATGTTTGTTTCGGCGGCAATTTCGCTCTCGGTAATTTGCTGGTCTTCGCGGATTGTGTCTTTGAGATCGCGGAGATCAATATCGCTCTCAAAAGGATTGATTAGGTCCTCTTGTACCGACACATACTTTACTAAAGGAATGTCGGAGTTGTTGTGGGCACTGGCACTTGAAATTGAAAGGGTCACGGCAAGGATTGTGATGATTGTTTTCATGATGATGATTTTTTGATGATGATTAAAGATGATTGCTAATTTGTCTATGCAAATATATTGTCAAAAAACAGTATCTTGTTTCGCATAGTACCAAATTTTATATTTTATTTAACATTTGGAATTCGTGATTTCAAAGATCCTTGATTGTGGTCATAGACGACTGATAAAGCGATTTCGTTGCAAACGGGCAAAACTTTAACATTACCGTTCTCAAAAGAAAAGCGCCCCGTAGGGCGCTCAAAATTATTTACGCGATAAAAGGGCTATCGCATCGGAGGCATTGGACAGCTCGGCATATCTTAGGGCGGTCCATCCATTTTCTGTTTTCAATTTTGGATTGGCACCTTTTTCCAGCAGAAAACTGATGATCTCTACCCGATTGTAACGAGCGGCTATCATCAACGGGGTCATGCCGTTGGACATTTCGTTTACGTCAGCTCCGTATTCCACGAACTTCTTCACGATTTCAGTTTCACCTTTAATGATGGCCGTACCAAGCGGCGTCGCGACTTTTAAGGTAAAAGTAGTCCTGGGAGGTGTAACAAGGCCAAAATTAGTGGCCGAAGCGGTCAAGGTGCAAAGGGCGATTCCGAGTGTAACGATTGTTTTTTTCATGATGATGACAATTAGGTTAATGATTGCCGAGTAGACGGCACGTTCACCTACATGTTACAAAATCAAGAACTTATAACAAAATTTTAACAGTCTCTCAGCCAGGCCCGTACGTTTTGGTCAATCCTCGCCTCAAGGTCGGTAAGGCTCGCGGGAACGAAGGGTTCACCCATGATCCGCTCGTAAAGTTCGATATAACGATCCGAGACCGATGCAACGTAATCATCGGTCATCTCCGGCACCTGTTGCCCTTCCTTGCCCTGAAACCCGTTGCCTATCAACCACTGCCGGACAAATTCCTTGGACAGTTGTTTTTGTGGTTGGCCTTGCCCCTGTCGCTGTTCATATCCATCGACATAAAAATAACGCGATGAATCCGGCGTATGAATCTCGTCGATCAGGACAATGCGCCCATCGGCGGTCTTCCCGAACTCATATTTCGTATCCACCAGCAACAGCCCCCGGCCTTTCGCGATTTCGGTCCCGCGTGCAAACAGCGCCCTTGTGTACTTTTCGAGAACTACATAATCCTCTTCGCTGACAATCTTCTTTTCCAAAATTTCCTCCCTGGAAATATCCTGGTCGTGCAAACCCATATCTGCCTTGGTCGTAGGGGTTATGATCGGAATGGGAAAAGCATCATTCTCCTTCATTCCTTCAGGCATCTCAACACCGCAAATCGTCCGGCTGCCCGCCGCATATTCGCGAGCGGCATGCCCCGAGAGGTATCCGCGAATCACCATCTCCACTTTAAAAGGCTCGCACAGATGGCCTATCGCCACGTTTGGATCGGGAGTGGCAACCAACCAATTAGGCACGATATCCGAAGTGAGTTCCATAAAACGTGTCGCGATCTGGTTGAGTATCTGTCCTTTATAGGGAATTCCGCGCGGCAGGACCACATCAAATGCCGAAAGCCTGTCGGTGGCGACCATGACCAGCAGGCGGTTGTCGATATTATAGACCTCGCGAACCTTACCGCGGTAAACCGATTTTTGTCCCGGAAAATTGAAATTGGTGGTTGTGATGGTGTTCATGTGTGTTGTTTGTGCAAAAATACTTTTTTCCAGGCAAGTACTCCTGCTTCACGCGAATTTGATTTTTTGTCCGATGGAAGTTGGCAAATGACTGAAAATTATATATTTGAATCAAAATTTATCCGGATGCAACCGCAAACCTCCGAATCCTGGCCGCTTTACAGGCGCGTTTTCTTTCGATTCCTGTTCCTCTATTTTATCCTGTACCTTTTGGGCTTTCCCGTATCGCAATTCGTTCCTTTTCTTGGGTTCATCGATACGCTTACCTGGCCGGTAGTCAATGGTGCCGTGGAATGGTTCAACTCCCTGATGGGATTCTTTGACCATCCGCTCGTGCCGGTCAACGGAAGCGGCGACACCTCCTGGGCCTGGACGTTTTTGGCGCTCTGCCTGACGCTGGCCGCCATCGGGGCGGTAGTTTGGTCCCTTATTCCACGGGCGCCCAAATCGCATCCGCGGCTGGAATACCTTCTCTGGAATGCCGGGCGCTATTTCCTGGCCTATTTCGCCTTTTCGTATGGGATCATCAAGGTTTTCGCCTTGCAGATGGGTTTCCCCACATTAAGTACCATGGCAACCCCGCTTGGCGATTTGTTGCCGATGCGTTTGTCCTGGCAATTCATGGGGTATTCCACTTCCTATCAGGTATTTGCAGGGTTGATGGAAGTCGCCGTGGCCATGCTGTTGTTATACCGGCGCACGGTGACCCTGGGCCTCTTCGTCGGTTTCGGCGTATTCCTAAATGTGATGATGCTTAACCTGAGCTATGACGTACCGGTCAAGATTTTCTCGACGCATTTAACGGTCATTTCACTTCTTCTGCTGATTCCGGACCTGGACAGGATTTTCAGTTTCTTCATCTTCAACCGACCGGTGGCTTCGCAGGTCAGGCATTTTTTCTCGACTCAAAAAAAGTATATGCGCGTAAGCCGATGGGTCTACAAGGCGGCTTTTATTTTCCTTTTGACGATGGGCGTCATGGATGTCTACGGATGGTATGAACAGGAAAAAAACGCGCCGCAACCCTTCGCCTACGGGGTTTACGATGTTCAGACGGTCATCCGCAACGGCGATACGATTCCTGTCCTGGCCTCGGACACGCTGGTCTGGAAGGATGTGATCTTTGACCGGAATTCGATGGTAAGTGTCGGCACGACCGATACCCTGTTGCGCCAGGGATACCGGAGGGGCTATTTCAACTACGCAAGGGATTCGGCGGCCGGAGTGCTCAAATGCTTCAAATACGAACGCATGGACAGCATTCCGCTGTTCAACATTTCCTACCGCATGACGCCGTCGGGAATGGATCTGGCAACGGTCATTCGGGGCGATTCGGTCAGGATGAACCTGGTCAGATCAAAACGCCATTTCAAGTTGGCCGAACGTCAGTTTCACTGGCTCTCCGAATACAACCGTTAATCGTTGTTCTCGATCCTCTTGTAGGCGTCGATGATTTTCTTGACCAGCCTGTGGCGCACGATGTCCTTGTCGTCCAGATAGAGGATTCCCACACCGTCCACGTCCTTCAGGATCAGGAGCGCTTCCTTTAACCCGGAAATCGTCCTTCGGGGCAAATCCACCTGTCCGGGATCGCCGGTGATGATGAATTTCGCGTTCTTGCCCATCCGGGTCAAAAACATCTTCATCTGGTTGTGGGTCGTATTCTGCGCCTCATCGAGGATGACGAAGGCGTGGTCGAGCGTACGCCCCCGCATGAAAGCGAGCGGCGCGATCTGGATGATGCCCTTTAGGATGTAATCTTCAAGTGTCTGTGGCGGAAGCATGTCGCGCAGCGCGTCGTAAAGCGGCTGCATGTACGGATCGAGCTTTTCCTTCATGTCACCCGGAAGGAAACCGAGGTTCTCCCCCGCCTCTACCGCCGGCCGCGTCAAAATGATCCGCCGTACCTGCTTTTCCTTGAGCGCCTTGACGGCAAGTGCGACACCGGTATAGGTCTTGCCCGTTCCAGCGGGGCCCACGGCGAAAACCATGTCGTTCTTGTGGACCATATCGACGAGGCGTTGTTGGTTGGGTGTCAACGCTTTGATCAACTTGCCTCCAATGCCGTGCACCAAAATCTTGTCGTGGTCGGGCATGCGTTGCTCCTCCTGCGAATTGCTCTGGATCACGCGTTCGATCACATTGTCGTCGATGCGCTGGTAGCGGCTGAAGTGCTGCATCAGGCGGTTGAAGCGGTTCTCGAATTCGTCGAGCACTTCCTTTTCGCCAAAGGCCTTGATGGTGGTTCCCCTTGCAACAATCTTGAGCTTCGGGTAGTATTTTTTGATGGTTTCGAGGTGGACATCCTGTGCGCCCCAAAACTCCTTCGGGGCAATGTCGACGAGTTCGATCGTTCTTTCGTTCAAGCGGCAGTGTATTTAATCAAGCCAATAATCATTAGCTTTGCAATCACTCAAATTTAGGGAAATTCGGATTGGTTCCGATATTACTTTTAAACAAATTTATGTCAATAATTACCCTGACCACCGACTACGGCCTCAAGGATCACTTCGTGGGCGCGATCAAGGGTAAGATACTTTCCCAAAACCCCGAAACAGCGATCGTGGATATCTCGCACCACATCGACCCCTTCAATGCCGCCGAGGCCAGCTACATCGTCTCATCGGCTTACGCTTCATTTCCAAAGGGAACCGTGCACTTCATTGGTGTCGACGCCGAACTCAACCGCGAGAACCGCCACATCGCCATGCAGTGGAACGGCCATTTTTTTGTTTGTGCCGATAATGGGATCCCCGGCCTGATCGCCCAAAAAACGCTACCCGAAAAGATCGTTGCGGTCAATATCCACGACAGGCTTACCGAACCCGCCAACGACATTGACGTCCTGGTTAAGGTCGCCTGCCACATTGCCCGCGGCGGCCTGCTCAACGTGATCGGGAAGGAAATCGAAGACATCAAGCGCCCCACCGAATTGCAGCCCGTGATTTCCACCGACCGCAGCTCGCTCAAGGGTTATGTCATCTACATCGATCATCTGGGCAATGCCGTGACCAACATCTCGCGCAAAATGTTCAACGAGGCGGCCGCCGGGCGCGATTTCGAGATCGTCATGGGCGGATCGCTGCGCGGCAACCGCAACAACCTGCGAAGGATCCTTTCGCGGTACAGCGACATCGGCATGGAAACCGATTACCCGATCAAGAATTATGAAGGAGTGAAGATCGCGATTTTCAACGAAGCGGGATTCCTGGAAATCGGCATTTTCCGCGCAAACCCCGAAACCGTGGGGACCGCCGCCAACCTGCTCGGCATCTCCTACCGCGATACCGTAACCGTATATTTCGAATAATGGAACAGGAACTCATCAGGATCGTGCGGCTTGCCATCAGGCCTGAGGAAGAACGAAATTTCCTCGAAAACTTTGAAACCGTCAAACAGCAGATAAGAAATTCGCCGGGAAACCGTTTGCTTGAATTGCACCGCGACCGCGACAATCCTTCGATGTTTTTCACCTACAGCCATTGGGACGGTCCCGAAAGCCTCGAAGCCTACCGCAAATCGGCGCTATTCAGCGAAGTATGGGCCTACACCAAGACCCTTTTCGCCGAAAAACCGATGGCCTGGAGCACCGAGCGGCTGGTGCGCCTGGACTGATTGCGCATTGATTTGGATTAGCTAACTTTGGCCCTGCATGAAATCAATCTTATTAAGGGAAATCAAATCCTTTTTCGGTTCGGCGACCGGATATTTGGTCATCGCCGTGTTCCTGCTCCTCAACGGGCTCTTTCTTTGGGTCTTTGAGGGCGAATTCAATATCCTCAAGAGTGGCTTCGCCGACCTGAGCCCATTTTTCACGCTCGCGCCCTGGATCCTGATCTTTTTGATCCCCGCGGTCACGATGAGAAGCCTCTCCGACGAAAGGCGGCTCGGAACACTGGAACTGTTGCTCACCCGGCCAATAGGGATCTGGCAGATCGTCGGCGGAAAATTTTTGGGCGCCCTCGCCCTGATCGTGATCGCACTCCTCCCCACGCTGGTCTATGTGGGTGCCATCAGCTATCTGGGCATGCCCGCGGGCAATTTCGATGCGGGTTCGACGATGGGCTCGTACCTCGGGTTGCTTTTCCTGGTGTCGGCCTACACGGCGATCGGCATCTTTTCATCATCGCTGACCGACAACCAGATCGTCGCGTTCATCATCGCGATCATCGTCAGCTTTGCCCTTTATTACGGGCTTGAGGGTATTGCGGAACTTTCAGGCGCGCAGTCAGGGATCGTTTCGTCCCTTGGCATGGAAAGCCATTTCCGCAGCATGGGCCGCGGGGTGATCGATACGCGCGACGTAACCTATTTTCTTTCGGTGGCCGCCCTGTTTTTGGCCTTGACCGTTTACCGACTTAAATCGCTCCGGTCATGAAAAAGCGGAATATGCAGCAACTCGCACTTGTTGTCGTGGCCATTGTCGCGATCAACCTTTTGTCGTCCCGGATCTTCACCCGCTTTGACCTGACCCAGGACAAACGCTATACGCTTTCCCCTACCTCGCTGGCCATCGTCGACCAGGTTTCGCAACCGCTGTATATCGATGTATTCCTAAAGGGCGAATTCCCCGGGGAATTCAAGCGCCTGCAAACCGAAACCAACCAGCTTTTGGAGGAGTTCCGCGCCTACAACAAGAACATCGTCTTCCAGTTCGTCGATCCGCTCGAGAACGAGGACGAGCGCGAGCAGGTTATGCAAAGCTTTCTGGAACGCGGGCTGACGCCGATATCGGTCACGCTGGACGATAAGGGCAAACAGACGCAGGAGACGGTATTCCCGTGGGCGATCGCGACCTATGGCGACCGAAGCGTGCGGATTCCGCTTCTCAAGAACATGATGGGCGCCTCGACCGAGGAAAAAGTGATCAGTTCCGTCCAGCACCTGGAATATGCGTTTGCCAACGGGCTCCACACCGTTTCGACGGCCCGGGAAAAGAAGGTGGCCGTAATCAAGGGCAACGGGGAGCTGCACGACATCCTGATCGCCGATTTCGTCAAGCAGGTGCGGGACAATTATTTCATCGGAACCTTTACGCTGGATTCGGTGGCCAAAAAGCCGAACGAAAGCCTGCAATACCTCAAGCGGTATGACCTGGCGATCATCGCCAAACCCACCGAACGCTTCACCGACGAGGAGAAACTCGTTTTGGACCAGTTTATCATCAATGGCGGAAAAACCTTGTGGCTCATTGACCAGGCCAACATGGAAATGGACAGCCTTTACAATGAAACCGGAACTTCGCTCGCCTACCCCAACGATTTGAACCTGAACGACATGTTCTTCAAATACGGTTTCAGGATCAACCCCGTGCTGGTCAAGGACATCATGGCAACCCCGATCGCCCTCGCCACCGGAGATCCCGGCAGCGGCGCGCAATACACGCAGTACCCCTGGTTCTATGCGCCGCTGATCTATCCGTCGGCGAAACATCCGGTCGTGGCCAACCTTGACGGCATTCGCTTCGACTTTGCCGGCGCCATCGAGCCGCTAAGGAACGATATTGACAAAACCGTGCTCCTTCAGTCATCGCCTTATTCCAAGGCCGTCGGGACGCCGGTGGAAGTTCGCCTTGACATGGTGCAGGAAAGGCCTACTCAGGAAGAGTTCAAGAATTCGGGGAACCTTCCCGTGGCTCTATTGCTTGAAGGCAGGTTCAAATCCGTCTACCAGAACAGGGTACTTCCCTTCAAGGAGCCCACCTATCTGGCCGAGGGCAAACAAAGCAAGATGATCGTCGTGTCAGACGGCGATGTCATCCGCAACCAACTGGACAAGAATTACCAGCCGCTCGAACTGGGATATGACAAATGGAGCGGGAACCTATATGCCAACAAGGAATTTTTAATGAACTGCGTCAACTACCTTCTCGATGACAACGGGCTGATCGGGCTCCGCAGCAAGGAGGTGTCGCTTCCGCTGCTGGACAAGGAACGGACGTATGAAAAGTACACGACGGTGCAGGTCTTGACGGTCGCGCTTCCGCTTGTTGTCCTTCTTGTGTTCGGCATCGCGTTCACCCTTTTCCGCGCGCGAAAGTATGGGCGGTAATGTTAATAAAATTCGGGAGGAAGGTTTTATTAATTGTCGGTTTAAAATATATTTGTAGCATCTAACTCGGCCCTTTTTGCAGGGCCCATGACACAAGAAAACAAAATGAAATTCATCGTATCCAGTTCATACCTGCTCAAGCAGCTCCAGGTTTTGGGAAGCGTAATCAACAGCAGCAACACCTTGCCTATCCTGGACAATTTCCTGTTCGAGCTTGACAACAATGCGCTCACGGTTTCGGCTTCGGACCTGGAGACCACGATGTCGGCGACGCTGGAGATCGATTCTGAAAGCCGGGGAAGCGTGGCGGTTCCTGCCAAACTATTGCTTGAGATCCTCAAGACCTTTCCTGAGCAACCGCTGACCTTCACCGTAGAGGAGAATTCCACCATCGAGATTTCGTCCAACTCCGGAAAGTATGCACTGGCTTATGCGCCGGGGGACCAGTTCCCGAAGGCCGTTAGCCTTGACGATCCCTCGACCACGATTGTACCGGCCGACGTTTTGGCGACTGCCGTAAGCAAGACGATTTTTGCCGCGGGTAACGACGACCTTCGCCCCGTGATGTCGGGAGTGTTCTTCCAATTTTCGCCGGAGGGTCTGACTTTCGTGGCTACCGACGCCCACAAGCTCGTGAAGTACGCGCGCACCGATGTCAAGGCCTCGCAGGTCGCCGATTTTATCATGCCCAAGAAACCGCTCAACATCCTGAAGAGCATTTTGGGTGCCTCCGATGCCGAGGTGAAAATCGAATACAACGATTCAAATGCAACCTTCTCGTTTGACAACTATGTTTTGACCTGCCGGCTGATCGACGGGAAGTATCCCAACTATGAGGCGGTCATCCCGAAGGAAAATCCCAATAAGCTGCTCATTGACCGGACTCAATTCCTGAGCTCGGTGAGGCGGGTCGCGATCTTCTCCAACAAGACGACGCACCAGATCAGGCTTAAGATCGCCGGTACCGAACTCAACATCTCGGCTGAGGACATCGATTACTCGAACAAGGCAGAGGAGCGTTTGACGTGCGATTACCAGGGCGACGATATGCAGATCGGGTTCAACTCGCGTTTTTTGACCGAGATGCTGACCAACCTGCAGAGCGACATGATCCAGTTGGAAATGTCGATGCCAAACCGCGCGGGTATCCTGACGCCATCGGATGGGCTTGAGGATGGCGAAACCGTGACGATGCTCGTGATGCCGGTGATGCTCAATAACTAAAACACCAATGAAGCCGCTTTAACGAGCGGCTTTTTTTTGCTCTTACCTTTTACTTTCCGGCAAGGCGGCGAATGTTTCAGGGCCCGCGGGAACGATGCGCGGAACATTGACCAACACCGATCTAAGCCGGGAAATTGCCTTTGGCCCCTCCCTCCTAGTGGCATTTTATTGTATCCCTCTCCAATAGGTGTTCGGATTTCGACTATTATCTCGAGAGAATTTTAACATTCTATTGAATTGCCTTTAATCGAAATAATAAATCGGCGAAAAAAAAGTACATTAGCAATATCCTAATACTGAGCCGAATGGAAAAATCGATGCCGATCGAAGAGGGCAAACGGGCTCCCGTGCTCGACGCGCTCCGCGGATTTGCCCTGCTCGGGATCTGCCTTGCGAATTCGGGGTACTTTTCAATGTACATCTTTAAAAGCCCCGCCGAAAAGAGGGCGATGCCCCTTGGAGGATTGGACAAATGGCTCGAATACGCCCACCTGGCGCTGATCGATGGGAAATTCTACTCGATCTTTTCGATGCTCTTCGGGATCGGGTTTTCGATTATTATTTTTCGGAATGCGCGCTCGAACGGGCTTACCGTCTTTTACCGAAGGTTATTGGTTTTGCTGGGAATCGGGTTGATCCACGGATTGCTGATCTGGGACGGCGATATCCTGATATTTTACGCGCTCGCCGGAATGGTGTTGCCCCTTTTCAGGAAGCTTACGCCGCGCGTGCTTGTGATCATCGCGACGATCATGCTTTTGAGCCCGATTGCCTTTGATCTGGCGAAGGTCATCAGCGACAACCGGCTGAACATCAGCAAACCCTTTCTTGAGATGGCCATGGCCAAGGACAAGGCTTCCGGGATCGAGGAAAAGGAAATTTCAGATTGGGTGCTCAGGAATACCGGGTATGACGATCTTCGCCGATGGAACAAATCCGGGCTCTTATGGGGTTGGTACCTTCGGATGGAGGGCAACCGCGTTTTCAAGATTATGGGCATGTTCCTGATTGGCCTGGCGATTGGGAAACTGCAGATTTTCGACCAACTGGAGCGCTGGCAGCACGCGTTGCGGCGCGTGATGTATACGATGCTGGCCATTGGGCTGGGCGGTGGCCTGCTGAAGGTCGTGGCCGAACACGATGGAGTTTCGCTGCCCAAGTGGGGCGGAATGCTCGACACGCTGGGCTATACCCTGAATGTGGCGCCGCTCGCCATTGCCTATGCCTGCCTTTTCGCACTGTTGTACGCGAATGGAAGGAAAATGCCACTGCTTGAAAACGTAGGGTGGATGGCGCTTACCAATTACATCCTTCAATCGGTGATGTGCCTCTTTATTTATTACGGTTTTGGGCTGGGCTTGGCCACTCGCGTTGGCCCATCCGGCTTCATGGCGATCGCGGTCGGTGTCTTTTTGCTTCAGATGGCCTACAGCAGGCTTTGGTTCACGTATTTCCGGTTTGGCCCGTTGGAGTGGATCTGGCGGTGGCTGACCTATGGGAAGCGGTTGCCGATGCGAAAGGCGGGATAGTTGTCAGTCGTCAGTCATCAGTTGTCAGTTGTCAGTGGTCAGTTGTCAGTGGTCAGTTGTCAGTCATTAGTACATGATCGGGAACAACTCATATC
>JAEWCF010000051.1 GCA_023390775.1 Bacteroidota bacterium
GTCCTGAATGACCTGGATTCGCTGCCGCTTCCGGCCTGGGACCTCGTGGACATGAACAGTTATAAACTTATTTGGCTCGAGAGCGGCAAACCCTTCACGCTCAACATCGCCACAACGAGAGGCTGCCCCTACAAATGCAACTGGTGCGCAAAACCCATTTATGGAAACCGCTACAACTCGCACTCCCCAACCTACATCGGGGAACATATCCAATTCCTGAGGGAAACTTTTGGCGTCAAGCGTTTCTGGATGTGCGACGATATATTTGGCCTTAAGCCCGGTTGGGTAAAGGAATTCGGTGACGAATTGTACCAGCGCAAACTCAACATCCGCTATTACATCCAAAGCCGTGCGGACCTGCTCCTGAAAGAGAACACGATCAAGGAGCTCGCTGATTCGGGACTGGAGGAAGTGTGGATCGGTGCCGAGAGCGCCTCGCAAAAAATATTGGACGCGATGGACAAGGGGACCAAGGTGAGCCAGATTTACGAAGCTACGAAATTGCTCAAGGCCCGTGGGATCCGCGTGGCGTTTTTCCTTCAATTCGGGTATCTTGGAGAATCGCTCGAGGATATTGGCAAGACCGTGCGCATGGTGCGCGAGCTGGCGCCGGACAATATCGGCGTATCGGTCTCCTACCCGCTTCCCGGGACCAAATTTTATGAAAAGGTCCGCGATCAGTTGGGCGAAAAAGCCAACTGGAGCGACAGTGACGACCTCGACCTGATGTTCAAGGGTTCGTTCAAATCCAAATATTACAAACGGCTGCAGCGGTTTGTCCACAAGGAGTTCCGAAAGGCGCAGGGGATGCGGAACTTGCGGGCAGTGGCGTCGAACCCGCTTCGGCTTTCGATCAGGAAAATCAAATCCATTGCGAAACTCGGATATTATATCCCGGGCGCCTATGCCGACACATTGCTCCTAAAACGCATGCAGGATGGCCGCGGGCTTTGACCTGGCCGCCCTTACTTACGATGCCGATTTCAGCTACTCGAACATCGGGAAGTCGCAGCGCGCACAAGTCCATGCGCACCTCGAAAGGATCCTGGCCAAAAACGATATCGCAACGGTGTTGGAACTTGGGTGCGGAACCGGTTGCGATGCGGAGTGGTTCGCAAGCCGCGGTTATCGCGTTACGGCAACCGATGCCTCCGCCGGAATGATCGCTCAGGCACGCTCAAAAAATATTGAAAACGCAACATTCATCGAAGCCGGATTCGACGATATCGGAAAAATGCTCCAGGGCCGTTTCGACATGGCATTTTCAAATTTCGGGGCGCTCAATTGTGCCGATCCGCAAGCCATCGCCAAACTATCGGCGACAATCGGCGAACGCCTGAATCCCGGCGGAATCTTCGTGGGGGTCATCATGCCAAGGGAAACCGCATGGGAACGGCTTTACTTCTCGCTCCGGCCTGCGAAGAAAAAATGGGACCGGGGAAAAGGACATTCGCAGGCTGACCTTCCGGGCTCGAGCGTACCGGTCTGGTACTACAATCCGGTCGATTTTATTGATGTTTTTTCGGGGTTCGATACAATTGCGCTGCATCCGATCGGTTTCTTTGTGCCGCCGTCGTACCTGGAGAACGCGACAGGTGTCCGGGCATGCCTGAATGTCTTGTCGGCACTGGATACATTTGCAACCCACATCCCCGCGCTTTCCCGTTTCTCCGATCATTATCTTGTGGCACTTCGTAAGAAATGAAAGTCCTCCTCACCCACGGATATTTTCTAAACGAGGACTTGCGGGAACAGCAGATCATGAAGCCCTATCCCCCGCTTGGATTGCTGTACCTTGCGGCATTTCTGGATAACCGCCATATAGACAACACGGTCTATGACAGCACTTTTTCCAGTTTTGCCGATCAGCTGAAATTCATCGGGCACCACCGGCCGGCAATCGTCGCGATCTACGCCAACCTGATGACCAAAATCAACGTGGTCAAACTTGTCAAACTGCTTCGGACCAATGCGCATTACGGTTTCCCAACGATAATAATCGGCGGCCCGGACGTTACCTTCAATTGCCGGGAATACCTTTCTGCCGGCGCGCATTTCCTGGTGATCGGCGAGGGCGAGGAGACCCTGTCGGAACTCAGCGAGGCGATCCTTCAGGGCCTGGATGTTAACACTATTTCCGGAATCGCTTTCTTGGAAAATGGCGAGGTCTTAAAAACGCCGGCCAGGACACACATGAAATCGCTGGCCGAACTCCCGTTGCCCAAACGATCGGCCATCGACATGAGCCGCTATCTGGAAACCTGGAAGAAACACCACGGCAAAAGCGCGATGACCATCTCCACCCAACGCGGCTGCCCGTACACCTGCAAGTGGTGCAGCACCGCGGTTTACGGCCAGAGTTACCGCAGGCGCCCCGCCGAACTCGTGGCCGACGAGATGCTGATGCTCAAGACGCAGTATGGTCCCGACAGCATCTGGTTCGTGGACGATGTTTTCACGGTCAGCCACAAATGGATCGGCGAATTCTGCTGCGCGGTTGAAGCCAAGGGCGCAAAGATTCCGTTTGAGTGCATCACCCGCGCCGAACGGCTTAACCCCGAAATCCTCCAAATGCTCAAACTTGCGGGCTGTTTCAGGATCTGGATCGGGGCCGAGAGCGGTTCGCAGAAAATCATCGACGCGATGGACCGCCGCGTAAAGGTGGACGAAGTGGCATCGGCGATCCGGATGGCGAACGCCCTCGGAATCGAGACGGGAACCTTTATCATGATCGGCTATCCGGGCGAGGACGAACACGACATCCGCCAAACCATCGACTATCTAAAGGAGGCCAATCCCACTCATTTTACCATCACCGTCGCCTACCCCATCAAGGGAACTTCGCTTTACCAGGAGGTCGAATCGAGCATTGTGCACCGGCCCGATTGGCAAACCTCGACCGATCGGGATTTGGATTTCACACGCACCTATCCGCGAAAATATTATGATTACGCCGTTTCGAAAGTGATGAGCGAAGTAAGCCTCCACCGCGAATTTCAAGGGCCGGCAAACCCGTTGCGCATGTTCAAATACAAATCCAAGTCCTGGCTCGCCGGTGCCATGATGGAAATTTGGCGGCGCCGATGACCCTGCGCAAACTCCTTGTGATAGCTCCCGGATTTCCACACGAGGGCGATTCGTATACGATTCCGTACCTCAGCCATCTGCTGCCCGAACTTTCTCAAAGGCACGATTTCAAGATTACCGTCATTGCCGTTCACAAGCCCTTTACGCGGGAACCCTATACCTGGCGCGGCATTGAAGTAGTCCCGCTCAATGGCCGGAACGCGTCATATCCCATAAAGGCGGCGCTGGTGGCCCGATGTTTCGCGACGGTGCGGTCGGAATTGAAAAAAGGCGGCTATGCGGGTATCCTGAATTTGTGGTACAACGAGTTTGCCGTCATGTCAAAATACTTTCACCGCAATCACTATACTTATCTGCTCGGCCGGGATGTCCTGCCGTCGAATCGGTATATGCGTTGGTTCCGTCCCGATCCTTCCCGGCTCATTGCGGTTTCGGGTTTTGCGAACGACACACTCGAACAGTCATTCGGGTTAAGGGCAACGCATACGGTGCCGATTGCGGTGAGCCCGGCACTTTTCCCAAAGTTCAATGACGCCGAGCGACCGATTGACCTTTTTGGCGCGGGTTGGCTGACCGATTTAAAGAATTACATCCTTTTCGCCGAAGCCGTCCTGGAAATCCGGAAATCATTCCCGGAAATTCGGGCCGAAATTGCAGGCGACGGGCCACGGAAAAAGCAACTTGAGGAATTTATCAGCCTTCACGGACTCGAAAGAAACCTGCGCCTGTGCGGATTGTTGACCCACGAGCAAACCCTGGAAAAGATGAACCAATCCAAAATCTTCCTGCACACTTCGCGATTCGAAGCCGGTGCCACCGTTTATGCAGAAGCGCTTTATTCGGGTTGCCAGGTGGTGGGAACGGTTCCGGTTTTGGAGGATTCGGAACACTTTACGAGCGCGAGCGGTATTAGGGATATCGTCGAAAAAATAAAATCCATTTTGGAAATCGGCCCTAAAAGTGAAAGAGTGGTGACACATGATATTTCCAGAACATGTGCACAGATTGAGGCTCTTTTTGCAGTCAGATAACAACCTCAAAGGTTTTATTTCGCTACGCTCAATACAATTCGGCTTCAAAGATGAAGCTAAAAGTTTATACCTGACAGCCACTGGCTGTCCTCCTTTTAATTTCAAATGCCTCGGGTTAGAAACCTTTGAGGTGTCAAATACGGGAAAACCGCAATTAACGTATTTGCGGTCATTATTTAACAGTTTCCAATGTGTCATCACCTAAACGCTTTCTAAAATCGGAGGCGATGGCCGGGAAAGAAAGTCGTTTCTCAAAATTGAATCGGTTCGCATTCCTGTCAAAATCCGTATTTTCAATCACGGTTACCAATCGTTCAAACAATTCCGCATCATTTCCAACTCCAAATTGCAGGTCGGCCCGCGGCGTCATCCGGTTGAATGAAGGAATCCGCGTCACCACCGGCGTACAACCGCACGCAAGCGCTTCGGCCAGGGCGATACCGCTTCCCTCATTGTGCGAACAGGAAACATAACAATCCGCGGCGTTGAGCCAAATTTCCAGTTCCTGATTGGGAACTTGCCCCCGGAAGGAGACTTTGTCGTCAAATTCCTGCATCCGTGCAAATTCCTGCGCCTCGTGAAGAAAGAACGTTTGGCCGAAAAACATGATCAGCCTGAAATCAATTTGCCCCTCATGCAGGCGGCCCAGCGCTCGCATCAGGGTCATCGGATCTTTATTGGAATTGAGATGGCCGACCCAGATGATGGTAAATTCCGATTGAGATAGGCCAAGTTGCCTCCGGCACTCACGCTTATCCAACAGTTTGAAATCTGTCGAGCCCACCATCGTTTCGAGGACTTGTGCGTCATCCCGGATAATTCCCGCCCGGTAAAAAGCCTCCGCCTGATGCCGCGTCACGAAGTTGAAGCAATCGGATTTTGCATAGCACCACGACTGGATGGCCCGTTTAAATGGATTGGGCGAGGGGTCGCCCGCATGGTGCTGCACGATGAATTTCGCGCGGGGAAGCAACCATTTGAGCAAAACGAATCTAATCGGGAAACGGAAACTGTGGAAAAGGACGGCATCCGGTTTCAGGTGGCGCACATATCGGCAAAAACTGACAAGGCCTGTTAATGAATACGTGAACAGCCTCCAATTGTCATGATTCTGGTTTGCGGCGCCAAAACGCACGGCAAAGGCCTCGATACCTTCACCCAGATAATCAAGGTAACCGATGGAATGCCTGGTGGTGGACCGCTCAATTTCGATGGAAAGGATCTGCCGGTCGTAGACCGAAATATCGAGAAAACGGATTTTGCCGCGCGCCATGCCCAAATGTAGAAAAATTGAAATACTTTTGATTTTTACCCTATGGAATTGCTCACCAGGACTTTAAAGTACGCCAACAAGAAGTGGCGGCCGACGCATTACCACTTTGCACCGGAATGGATCGTCCTGGGCGTGAACAATACCTGCAACCTGCACTGCAGGATGTGCGATGTCGGGACGAAGAATTTCGACACCAATTTTGCCACGAACCTCGTAGGGACCACGCCGCTGAACATGCCTTTCGAACTGTTTGCCCGCATCGCCGACCAGACCGCCAGATATTATCCCGAGGCCAAACTCGGCTTTGCCTTCACCGAGCCGCTTGCCTGGCCGCACATTGTCAAGGCGGTGGAATACGCATCTGCGAAAGGCCTTTATACCGCAATCACGACCAATGCGCTGTTGCTTCCCAACAAGGCCGAGGCGCTGGTCTACGCAGGGCTTTCGGAAATATTCGTGTCGCTGGACGGATTGGAGCAGACGCATAACGAAATACGGGGCAATGACAAATCCTTTGCAAAGGCGCTCGAGGGAATCCGGAAATTGTTTTCGTTCGAAAAGCACCCCAAGGTTTCCATCGTCAGCGCGATTACGCAGTGGAATGCTGGTGGCCTCAAAGCTTTCGCCGATTATTTTGCCGATTTGCCGTTGCACGAGATCGGGTTCATGCATACGCAGTTCGGGGAGCCGTCGATTGCCGCCTTCCACAACCAGATCTGGGGGACGCTTTATCCGGCCACCGAATCCAATATGGACGAAACCGACATGGCCAGCATGGATCTTCGCGGGCTTCTGGACCAGATCGAATCCGTCGCGAAAACAAGATATGCTTTCCGGACGTATTTTTCGCCCGAACTCCATTCGCTCGAAAAGCTTGACGAATATTACAACCGTCCCGAGGTAATCCTGGGAAAACGTTGCGAGGCCGTTTATTCGAGCATCATGATCAAGTCGGACGGATCGGCAATTCCGGCCCACGGGCGTTGCTATAACCTCAGGCTGGGCAATATCTACGAAACCGATCTCGATAAACTGTGGAACGCCGATGCCTTCTCCACATTCCGGAAAGACCTTCGGGACGCGGGTGGATTCCTGCCGGCGTGCAGTCGTTGCTGTAGCGCATTCTGATGGAAAAGGGAAAAGTCATATTGTTCAATCCGCGGAGCGCAAACGGGAAACACCGCATCCCAAATTCCATCCTGCAGGTCGGCGCAGCGATCCACGGCAAATTCGACTATGTTTTCGTCGACGGCAATCTCGAGAAAGACCCGTGGCGCGTCATCGAAAATTATCTTCGGACCGGCGAGTTCAAGTATTTTGGATGTACGGTGATGCCGGGGCCGCAGCTTCGGCAGGCGATTCCGTTCACTAAATCGATTCGGGAAAAGTATCCGAAGGTCACGATTGTCTGGGGCGGATATTTTGCGGCCAACCAATACGAGGTCGCGCTCCAATCAGGTTATGTGGATTTTGTGGTCAATGGCCCGGGCGACAATGCCTTCCCGATGCTGCTGGAGGCGCTTGAACACGGCCGGGGATTCGCCACCATTCCCAACCTTTTCTATATTAAGAATGCCGAAATCATAAAAACGCACACCGAAGCCCTCCTCGACCAGGATGCGTTGCCTCCCCTGCCCTACGAATTTCTTGACACTTTTTACCCGGTCAGGAATTACCTCGCCAAAACCTTCATGGGCAACCGCACGCTTTCCTACCACTCGAGCATGGGTTGTCCGTTCACGTGTTCGTTTTGCGCCGTAGTACCCATCTACAACGCGCGTTGGAAGGGCATGTCGGCACAAAGGATTATGGCCGATATCGAATACTTTCAACAGAGGTACGACATCGACGCCGTGGAGTTCCACGACAATAACTTTTTCACCTCACGCAAGCGGGTCATGGAATTTTCAAACCTCATGATGGATAAAGGCATTTCCTGGTGGGGCGAGGGAAGGATCGACACGATCAACCAGTATTCGGACGATGATCTGCAAACGATGCGCCGGGCGGGTTGCAAGATGATCTTCTTGGGCGCCGAAACGGGCAATGACGAAATTTTGCGCCAGATGAACAAGGGTGGGACGCAAACCGGCCAGATGATCCGCGATTTCGTGTTGCGCATGAAGAAAGCCGACATTATTCCGGAACTCTCGTTCGTTCTGGGGCTTCCCGCGCCCACCGAGAAACAGGTTTGGGACCAGATCCTGTGGGACATCAACTTCATCCGCGATATAAAAAAGATAAACCCGGACGCCGAAATCATCCTTTACCTGTACAGCCCGGTCCCAACAAAAGGTTCGGAACTGTACGATCAAATCCTGGCGGCCGGATTCAAATTCCCCGAAAAGCTCGAGGACTGGATTTCGCCGGCCTGGGAGAATTTCGATCTTCGGAAGAATCCGCTGACGCCCTGGCTCAAGCCGTATATGATCGATGCGATCCGCAATTTCGAGACCGTCCTGAACGGTTATTACCCGACTGTTTCCGACTTCAGGATCCGGGGCTACAAGAAACAGCTGTTGCGGATGGTTTCGGGGATTCGATACAGATCGCGCCTCTACAAATTCCCGTACGAGATCAAGGCAATGCAGAAAATCTGGAAATACCGCCAGCCGGAAATCGAAGGCTTCCACTCCGAATGAGCGCCGTCCGCAACATCCTGAAACGAATCTCGCATCCAATCCTGAAAAGGATCCAGCGAGCCTATCTCAAAAAGCCGCGCAACTATTCTTACGGGAAGTCGGCAGTCACGGTCGCTCCCGGTGTGTTCCCGCCGTTCATGACCCTGTCCACCAAAATACTGTTGGACTATCTCGAGCAGATCGACATCACGGGAAAGACGCTTTTGGAACTGGGTTGCGGATCGGGGATCATTTCGGTGCGGTCGGCGGCCCGGGGCGCAAAGGTTACGGCAACCGACGTCAATCCGGCCGCTTTACAAATGCTTCGGCAAAATTCCATGGCTTCGGCTATCGAAGTCCTGGAATCGGATCTATTTGATTCGCTTGGCGGATGCAAATTTGACTTTGTCATCATCAATCCGCCGTATTATCCGCGCGACCCAAAAACTGTGGAGGAAAAAGCGTGGTTTTGCGGTTCCGACTTCGGCTATTTCAAAAAGTTGTTCCCTCAGCTTCGGGCTTTCGCCGATGCGCAGATCCTGATGATCCTGTCCGAAGATTGCGACATCGGAACGATATGCGAACTGGCGCGTCAGAATCTTTTACAAATGCGCGAGGTGCACCGATGCAAACGCGCAGGCGAACAGAATTACATCTTTAAGATCGACGCGTCGAGTCCCGGTTGCGCAATTCCGTCTTGATGACCACGGTCTTGAAGGAAAGATTTTCCTTGCTTTCCAGCCGCTCGATCAAAAGTTTGGCCGCCGCCTGCCCGATCTCGGGGCCGTGCTGGCTGACCGTGGACAGGCTGGGGGTCATCCGCCTCGACCACAATCCATCGGCAAAACCGATGATCGCCAAATCATCGGGAATCCTGTAACCGGCTTGAAGTCCGGCTTTCATCGCGAAGACCGAAGCATGCTCGTCAAGGGCAAAAACCCCGTCGGCGAGGCGGCCTGTCAATATCGGCGCAGCCCGGTCCTCAAAGTCGTCGATGTTGTCGGTCCTGATGATCAGGCTTTCATCGACTTCCAGACCCTTTTGGTTCATCGCCTGCAAAAATCCTTCGGCACGCAGCTTCCCCACGCTGAGATTGTCGATCGACGAAAACAGCGCGATTTTCCGGCAACCGATTTCGGCAAGGCGGTTCGTCGCATTTACCGCCGATTCAAAATCGTCCACGATCACCTTGTCGCATTGGATCGAATCAGCGACGCGGTCAAACATTACCATGGGCGTGCCTCCGGCCAAAATTTTCTCGAAATGGCCAAACGAGCCCAGCTTCTGCGCCTCTTCGGAAACCGAAAGGATGAAGCCGTCGATCGCGCCATTGGACAACATTTCAAGTGCGTGGACCTCCCGGCCGAGCGATTCGTTCGAGATGCAGGTCAGGACGTTGTAACCTTTTCCTTCGGCATACTGCTCGATTCCGCTGAACACCTTGGCGAAAAAAGGATTCAGGATATTGGGTACGATCACGCCGATGGTGCGCGTGGAGCGATGGCGAAGATTGAGCCCGATCGCATTCGGCCGGTAATGGCGCAGGCTGGCGTATTCGCGGATGCGGTTTCGCGTGGGCTCGCTGATTTCGGGGCTGCCGTTAAGCGCCTTGGACACGGTTGAGATGGACACGCCGAGTTCGGAGGCGATCTGCTTGAGGGTGGCTCTTTCTTTCATAAAATGGAAAAGGTAAAGATAGTCAGCGACGGCCTGGCCCGCAACTGCTTTTTTGGTCGCGGGAGACTTCGGGATAATTATCTGCCTCAAAGCCTAATGGAATATTTTTCAGCGATTTGTATTTTAGAGATAATGTTGTACTTTTGCAACCCCTTTATTGGGGATGGAATGTTTAATTAAAATAAATTATTGTGAACACATTAAGTTACAAGACGATTTCAGCCAACAAGGCCACTGTCACGAAGGAGTGGGTTGTTGTTGATGCTGAAGGTCATAACTTGGGCCGTCTTGCGTCAAAGGTCGCTATGATCCTGCGCGGCAAGTACAAGCCAAGTTACACGCCACACGTTGACTGCGGCGATAACGTGATCGTTATCAATGCAGAGAAGATCAACCTTACCGGCAACAAGCTGGAGGACAAGATCTACATGCGCCACACGGGTTACCCGGGCGGGCAGCGGACACTTTCCGCAAAAGTTGTACAGCAAAAAAACCCTGCGATTCTCGTGGAGAAGGCCATCAAAGGCATGCTTCCCAAGAACAGGCTGGGCGCGGAACTCTTCAGGAACCTGAAAGTGACCGTGGGCGCTGAGCACAAGTACGAGGCCCAAAAGCCTAAAACCGTTAACCTAAACGAGATCAAGTAATGGCGACAATCCACAAGATCGGAAGAAGAAAGACTGCTGTTGCGCGGGTTTACGTAACAGAAGGAAGCGGTAAAATCACCGTGAACAAAAAAGAATTCGCAACCTATTTCCCAACGGCCACGCTTCAGTACAAAGTGATGCAGCCGCTTCAAATGACCGAGAACGCATCGAACTTTGACGTGAAAGTCAACGTTAACGGTGGCGGGACTACAGGTCAGGCCGAAGCCGTTCGCATGGCATTGTCACGCGCCATGTGCGAAGTTGCCGAGGAAAACCGCGGCATCCTGAAGCCTGAAGGGCTTTTGACAAGGGATCCGCGTATGGTTGAGCGCAAGAAATTCGGTCAGAAGAAAGCACGTAAGAGATTCCAGTTCTCGAAACGTTAATCTGATGACAAATGTCGAATGACGAACGTCGAACGAAGGTTACGACAATGTTCATCGACACCGAATTAATTCCTACGTCGTTCAGTTCGCCTGGCGGCTCGGGTCAAAATTCAAAATTTAAAATTCAAAATTTTCTACTGTTTAGCATCTAAATGAAGCCTTGCCACAGTGCCAACAAGCGAAAGCCGACAGCCAAAGGGAACATTGCTAATCACGGAACGTAAACAAAAAACAAAATGGCAAACAAAGTAGATGTCAAAGAATTGCTGGACGCCGGAGTACACTTCGGTCACATGACCCGCAAATGGGACCCTAACATGGCCCCTTACATTTATATGGAGCGCAACGGCATCCATATCATCAACCTTTACAAAACCGCCGCGAAGATCGAGGAGGCCAATGAGGCCCTGAAGAAAATCGCCGCATCTGGACGTAAAGTCCTTTTTGTCGCTACCAAGAAGCAGGCAAAAGACATCGTGGCCGAGAAGGCTGCGGCTGCCAACATGCCTTACATCACCGAAAGGTGGCCGGGTGGTATGCTGACAAACTTCGTCACGATCCGCAAAGCCGTCAAGAAAATGGCGATGATCGACAAGATGAAGAAAGACGGAACTTTCGCGACCCTGTCAAAGAAAGAGCGTCTTCAGGTGGACCGCCTCCGCGCGAAACTTGAGAAAAACCTGGGCTCGATCGCCGACATGTCAAGGCTTCCCGCCGCACTTTTCGTAGTGGACATCAAGGCTGAGCACATCGCAATCAAAGAAGCACAAAAATTAAACATTCCAGTTTTTGCCATGGTGGACACGAACTCCGACCCTCGTGAGGTTGATTACGTGATTCCTGCCAATGACGATGCTTCAAAGTCAATCGACAAAATCCTTTCGCTGGTGACTGCCGCGGTTATCGAAGGCCTGCAAAACAGGAATTCGGACGCTGCTGTCGAGGACATGGCTCCCGAGGCTGAGGCCGAAGAAACCGCTCCCGTAACCGAAGCTCCTGAAGTTGTAGCCGCCGAGGCTGCACCGCAGGCCGAGGAGAAGACCGAAGAGTAAACCAAAGAAATCCCGCCCCTCAAAAGGTGGGATTTTTAAAATTCAAACAACATTTAAACCTGTATTTTTTATGGCTACTATTACAGCTGCAGACGTAAATAAACTAAGGACCGTAACCGGCGCCGGCATGATGGATTGCAAAAAAGCGCTTGTCGAGGCCGACGGCGATTTTGAGAAAGCGATCGAGATCCTTCGCAAGAAAGGACAAAAAGTTGCCGCCAACCGTTCGGACCGCGAATCTACCGAAGGTGCCGCCGTCGCCGTGGTGAATGCCGACAAGACCGAAGGCGTTGCCATGACCCTGAACTGCGAGACCGATTTCGTTGGAAAGAACGAAGGCTTCGTGAAACTGGCAAACGACCTGGCCAACCTGGCTTTGAACTACAACACAAAAGAAGAATTCCTCGCTGCCGATTTCAACGGAATCAGCGTTTCGGAGAAGCTGATCGAGCAAACCGGTGTCATCGGTGAGAAAATCGAGATCGCCTCTTTCGAGAAACTTTCGGGCGCATTCATCGGATCGTATGTTCACTCGGGCAAAATTGCCGTCCTCGTGGCTTTGTCTGCCAACGTACCCGGAGCCGAAGAGGCCGCGAAGAACGTTGCGATGCAGGCTGCGGCCATGTCGCCGATCGCGCTTGATGAGTCGGGCGTTGATGCCGACACTGTCGCCAAGGAAATCGAGATCGCCAAGGACCAACTCCGTCAGGAAGGCAAGCCCGAGGCCATGCTGGACAACATCGCCAAAGGAAAACTTCAGCGTTTCTTTAAAGACAATACCCTTGTAAACCAGGATTACATCAAGGACGGATCGATGAGCGTTTCGGCCTACGTGAAGTCGGTGGATGCAAACCTTACGGTTACCGGATTCAAGCGAGTAGCCCTTGGATAGTGATGAGTAATGGGTAATGGGTTGTGAGACCCAAAACCGGATAATAAGACCCGCTTCAATTGAGGCGGGTTTTTTTATGGCACGCGCTTAGGCGCCGGGCTGTCCGCTGTAGTTTTGCCAGACCTCAAAGGTCTTTGAGACCTTTGAGGTCTCCACGGCAAAAGCTGTCGCTCCCATCCCTCGTGCGGCATTGCGGGCCGAAGGAAATTATACGTTAAATTCCGTATTGCGCCTCACGCTCCATCGGCTGAAATTCGCCCCAAAACTTTATCCGATGAAAAAACTCTACATCTTCCTGGCGCTTTCGCTTTCACTGGCCGCATCGGCACAATGCCCAAATGGCAATGTCGAACTCACCACACAGGCACAGGTCAACGCCTTCGCGTCGACCTACCCCAACTGCACGCAAATCAATGGCATCCTGTCCATCCACGGCGACAACATCACCGACCTTACGCCGCTTCAAAACCTGACTACGGTTACCGGTGCCCTGCAGGTTTACCTTAATCCCTCGCTCACCTCGCTCAACGGATTGCAGAACATCACGTCCACCGGCGGCCTTGAAGTCAGCTACAACAGCACCCTGACCAGCGTGGCCGGGCTATCCGGCGTCACCACCGTGAACGGATACCTGGGATTCACGGCCAATCCGCAACTCCTCACACTCGAAGGGCTGAACATCCAGGCGGTGGGAAGCCTGATCTCGATCAGCCAGTTTGCCGGAACCAACCTCCACGGGCTTGAAAGCATTAGCTCCGGCGGATTCTTCCTGGAGGTGAAATTCAGCCCCAACCTGACTTCGCTTGACGGGCTCGACGGCATGACCAGCCTGGCCGACTACCTCTATATCTACAGCAACCCCGTCCTGTCCAACATTGAGGGCATCGCCAATATCGATTTCAACAACTTCCAGCCGATCACGATCCAGAACAACCCGATGCTATCGCAGTGCAGCGTTGCAAGTGTCTGCAACCACCTCACCGGAGGATCGGCGGGAACATTTGGCGGGAACCTGCCCGGCTGCAACGGATCGCAGGAGATCATTGCGGGCTGCAACCTTTCCACGGCCGGATTTCAAGAAGCCGGAATCAGCATCTACCCCAACCCCACCGACGGACTTTTGACCGTGATTTTGCCGGAACGCCAAAACCTGACCGGTATCCGCATCGCCGACCTTTCGGGAAAAATCCTTATTTCATCCGCGTCGGACAACATCGACATTTCATCGCTCGCGACAGGAATTTACATCCTGCATGCCACATCGGGACAGGCAATCTTCACTTCAAAAATCATAAGGAAGTAGGTCTGGCACAATCTATCTGAAATACCCAATAATAGTGATTTTAATAAAAGTTCTCCCGTTAATTTATTTTGCTATATTTGCGCCGTTAACTTTTTTTTAAGAATCTAATTATCAGATGAAAAGAATTTTATTCCTCGCTGCCCTGTGCCTTTCCCTTCAGGCCCATGCGCAAAAAGACAAACGTGAGGAAGGGGTAAAAATCGGCGTCAAGGGCGGTTTGAACATTTCAAACTTCATGAGCGACGACATCGAGGACAACGCTATCCGAACCAGTATCCACCTGGGCGTTGCGACGGAGTTCATTGTTTCGGACAAATGGTCTTTCCAGCCTGAACTTTATTATTCGGGGCAAGGTTTCTCCAACCAGGATCCCGACGGGTTCAGCCGCGAGAAATTCAATTACATCAACCTACCGCTGATCGCGAAATACTACGCGACCAAAAACCTCAGCGTTGAAGTCGGCCCGCAGGTAGGGCTGTTGCTTTCGGCCAAAAACAAGACCAACGACACCAATGACGACATCGAGGACCAAAAGGCCATCGATTTCGGTCTCGTCGGCGGATTGGGGTATGAACTCAGCAACGGCATTTTCTTCCAGGCTCGTTACAACCTCGGCCTCACCAACATCAACGACGGGCCATCGGCCACTTCGGTAAAATACACCAACTCGGTGATCCTGCTATCGGTAGGAGCATTCTTTTAATCCCTAATCTCTCATTATGAAGCAACTTTCGCTTATCTGCCTTGCCCTTGTGGGTATGGCCCAAACTTTTGCGCAACAATCGGCGGCTCCCATGGAGACCAAATACCGACGCTCTTCGATTTACACGGCCATGATCGACAAACCGGGCCTGCCGTATGCCGAGGTCATCAAGAAAAATTTCCAGGACAGCCCGGTTCCGGACAAATTCGACGACCACAACCTTCCCGTCCGCATTTACGATGCGAGCCTGGTGAACATGGATGACAAGGCAGCATTCTCGGCCATGATGTCAAACCTGGGAACGGGCGCGGCGCCAATGGACATACCTGAAATGCGCGAGATGCAGGCAAAATTTGACGGCATTGCCCGTGAGATGGTGGCCAAGTGGTTCAACCGTTCGGATAAAGGCGGTTTCAACATGGAACTCATCAAACAACGCGGGAGCTACGATGCATCGGTACTGGACATCGCAACCGCAAAAGCCAGCAAACGCGGGCTGGACATGCTTGCAGACGCGGGTGAGGAACTCATCAAGAACACGTTTTTCCTGGTCAGCGACTACAAGTACGTCGATAAGGCGGAGGTGGCAGAAAAGGCCAAAGGTTGGCTCAACGCCATCGGGACAATCGGCGAATATGCGGGCGTTTCCAATGCGTCGGCAGTTACAACCCTTGCAGGAGAAGGCGTGGGCGTGGCCGGAAAAGGATATGTCGTGAAGACGACCGCTTACCTGTACCAACTCGACTGGAACGAGGAGGTCGCCGCCATTTTCTACAACGACATGTGGGCAGACGACGCCACCATTACCCCGGAGCGCAAGAAAGCATTCGACGAATCTACCATCTTTAAACTCAAGTTTATCGGTAGCGACGTATCCTGGTCCGATGTTCAATCCTCTGTGTTTTCAAGCAAATCCGAGGAGGAACTCGTCCAGCGCGCCTCGACCAAATCACTTGACGCGGTCATCGTAAAATTGCAGAAAAACCACGACGAGTTCAAGACCAAGACACCTTTGTTCACCGGCGAGCCCATCACGGCCAAGATCGGAATGAAGGAAGGCGTCACCGAGAAATCCAAGTTCGACGTGCTTGAACAGCAAATGGACGAAAACGGCAAGACCAAATATGTGGTTGTGGGATCCATCAAGGTGGATACGAGCAAACCCATCTGGGACAACCGCTTTGGAGCCAATGAGGAAAACCCCGACACAACAACCGATCGCACCCACTTTAAAAAAGTCAGCGGGAAGGAATTCTACCCCGGAATGCTGATCATCCAGAAAAAAGGAAAATAACATGAGAAAACTGATGATTGCCCTGCTCGTCGCATTGACCGCACAGGGCGCCATGGCTCAGGCCAAGGCAAAAGCCGAAAAAGCCACCCGCGAGTGGCGCTATGAAATCGAGTGCGCCGGCGTGGGCACCGACGGATCTTACCTGGTGAAGGTTTGGTCCTATTCAAAAAACCCGAAAGTCGCCACCGCGCAGGCCAAGAAAAATGCCGTCCACGGCGTGATCTTCAAGGGATTTGCGGGCGGACGCGGATGCCCTTCGCAAAAGCCGCTTGCCAACAACCCCAATATCGAGATGGAGAAAGAGGAATTCTTTGGGCCCTTCTTCGAGGACGGCGGAAAGTACATGAAGTTTGTCACCGAAAGTTCCGACGGGAACATTTCGGCAGAGGACCGCATGAAGGTTGGAAAAGAGTACAAAATCGGGATGATCGTATCGATCCAAAAGGATTTGCTTCGCAAGGACCTGGAAGATGCCGGAATCATCAGGGGATTGACCAGCGGATTTTAATCTGAGAAAAAAATGAAAAAGCTACTTTTAATCGCATCGCTTGCCCTTACCGTAAGCGCTGCCGCACAGGTTTCACGGTCTCAGAAAGTGAATTCGGGCAATTACACGTTCAAGACCGAGTGCATGGGCATCGAGATGGACGGCTCGCAGACGCTAAAGGCTTGGGGCAACGGCCGCAACCGCGCAGACGCCGTTGAACAGGCCAAGAAGAACGCCGTGCGCGACGTTATCTTCAACGGCATCACCGAAGGAAAGCAGGACTGCGAAAAGCGTCCTATCCTTTTCGAGGTGAACGCCCAGGAAAAATACGAGGACTACTTCAACGCATTCTTTGCCGATGGCGGCGAATACAAGAACTTCATCTCGCTTCGCGACGAGCGCATCGGGCAAAAGATCAACCGCGACCGCAAGAAGGCCCGTGAGAGCGTGACCAACGGCATGATCGTGCGCGTCCTTCGTTCGGAATTGAAAAAGAAACTCATCGCCGACGGCATCCTTAAACAGTAAATATGAAAAAATTCACCCTACGACTGCTGACTTTGGCGGCAGTGCTTACCGTCGGACTTTCAAACGCCCAGGCCAAGAAACCGACGATCATGGTCGTGCCCAGCGATGCCTGGTGCTCCAAGAACGGCTATATGATGGAATTCGACAATCAGGGCATCAAGGTCAAGGTTCCCGATTACAAACGCGCCTTCCAGGAAAACACCGACCTTTTGCTGGTGATTTCCAAAATCAACGGGCTCATGGCCGAACGCGGTTTCCCGCTCAAGAACATGGAATCGGCGATCAAGACCCTTGAATCGGAGAGCGCTGAAAATGCAATGACATCATCAAAATCGGGCGCGGGAATCGTCGAGACTCCCGTTGACAAGCTTAAGAAGGTGGCCAAGGCCGACATCATCATGCAGATGACCTGGAGCGTCAACCAGACCGGCCCGAAGAAATCGATTACCTTTAACCTCCAGGGCCTCGACGCCTACACCGACAAGCAGATCGCGACCGCGGCGGGAACGGGCAACCCTTCTTTTTCTGCCGAGATTCCCGTGCTTTTGGAAGAGGCGGTTTTGGCGCACCTGGACAATTTCAACTCGCAATTGCAGGCGCATTTTGACGACATGTTCGCCAATGGCCGCGAGATCATCGTCCGCATCAAGAAATTCGATTCATGGCCGGATGACCTCGAAACCGAATTTGGCGGAAAGGAACTCTCCAGTGTAATCGAGGACTGGATGACCCAGAACACCGTAAAAGGCCGTTTCAGCACAAGCGACGCGACTGAAAGCATGATGCTTTTTGAGCAGGTGCGCATCCCGCTTTACGACGCTTCGGGCAAGGCGACCGATGCCCGCGGTTTCCTCAAAGGGCTACAATCTTTCCTGAAAGCCGCTCCGTACAACATCACCAACAAGCTCACGATGAAAGGCCTCGGACAGGCCGTCATCGTCCTGGGCGAAAAATAAGAAAACATGAAAACATTCATCAAAAATGCATTCGCCACGGCCCTGCTGTTTGCAGGAATTGCGGCATCGGCACAGACTGACCTCAGCCGGATCTCGCTGACGCCGTATGTAGGCCAGCACATCCCGAGCGCCGCACAATCGGTATTGCAGAACAAGCTCAACCAGATCACAAGCCAAAATGGAATGGGTAGCGCCGGTATGGGTTCTCGTTTCATCATTACTGCCAACATCGTTACGATGAGCAAGGATGTACTGGGAACCGCACCGCCAAGCATTGCCCAGACACTCGACGTCACGCTGTACATCGGGGACGGCTTCGAGGGCAAGAAATTCGCCAGCCATACCGTAACCGTACGCGGGGTCGGGGCTAATGAGAACAAGGCTTACATGGAGGCGATCAAGCAGATCCGCGCAAACGATCCGGGAATCCAGAACTTCATCGCGTCTTCCAAAAACCAGATCATTACGTACTACAACACACGTTGCGATGCAATCCTCAGGGAAGCCAAAATGCTTGAGGCGCAGAACAAATTCGAAGAGGCGATCTACGTGCTGACTTCGGTGCCGGATGTTTCAAACTGTTTCGACAAGGCAATGACGGCCGTGGCCCCTCTTTTCCAGAAGAAAATCGACCGCGACTGTAAGGTCCGCCTGGCCGAGGCCCAGAACATCTGGAGCGCAAACCAGACGCTTGACGCCGCCAATCAGGTAGCCGAGATCCTGACCTCGATCGACCCTCAGGCCGCGTGCATGAAGGACGTCAAGGCGCTCAGCGACCGGGTTGGAAAGCGCGTTTTGGAATTGGATTCGCGTGAGTGGAACTTCAATTATGAAAAGCACATCGGATTGCAGAAGGACATGATCAAGGCATATCGCGACGTGGGCGTGGCCTACGGCAACAACCAGCCGCAGAACATGACCTACAATATCATCGGATGGTGGTAAATGGGAAGTAAAGTCTAAAAGCCTCGGGAGACCGGGGCTTTTTTTTTGACTTAACGCCCGAAATATGCGGAAAAACCGTAATTGCTTTTCGTACCCATGATCGAGATTTGCACAATGATGACACCGGATTTGTATATTTACCAAATGTTCACGACCCGAAGAAACAAGGTGTTCCTGGTCCTGGCCGGCATCTTCATCACCAACGCGATCACGGCCGAGCTCATCGGCGGGAAATTGATCGATGTCGGGCCCTACGTCATGAGCGTGGGAATACTTCCATGGCCGATTGTTTTTCTTACCACCGATTTGGTAAACGAGTATTACGGAAAAGACCAGGTCAAGCGCCTTTCGGTCATGACAGCTGCACTAATCGCCTATTGTTTCCTTCTTTTGCTGATGTCGATCGGGATTCCGGCGAGCACGCAGGCTAGTGGGATCACCGATTCGCAGTTTAATGCCGTCTTTGGGCAGAGCCTGTGGATCATCGTGGGCAGCATCGCGGCGTTTCTAGTATCGCAGCTGATCGATGCGGTGATTTTCCAATACGTCAAACGGCGGACAGGCCAAAAATGGATCTGGCTGCGCAGCACGGGATCGACGGTCATCTCGCAGTTTTTCGACAGCTTCATCGTACTCGGGATCGCCTTCTACCTGACCGGCAAAATGGATTTCGACATGTATGTCGCGTCGGGTTTGACCGGTTACGGGGTAAAACTCGCTATTGCGGTTGCATTGACGCCCTTGATTTACATCGGCCACGGAATCATTGACAAATACCTTGAAAAAGATGGAAAATAAGACGCGTTGCAGCTGGTGCGGTACCGATCCGCTTTATGTGAGATACCACGATGAGGAATGGGGGGTACCCGTTCGCGATGACCGGAAATTGTTCGAGTTCCTGATCCTTGAGACTTTTCAGGCCGGTCTTTCCTGGATCACCATTCTCCGCAAGCGCGAGAACTTCCGCAGAGCATTCGACAAGTTCGACTATAAGAAGGTGGCAAAGTATGGCGATGAAAAAATTGCCGAACTGATGAATGACTCCGGTATCATCCGGAATGGTCTGAAGATCAAGGCAGCCATCACCAACGCCAGGGCATTTATGGAGGTGCAGAAAGAATTCGGAAGTTTTTCCAATTACATCTGGTCCTTTACCGGAGGCAGTCCTATCGTCAATCGATACAGCGATCAGAAGCAACTGCCCGCAACATCAGAGCTTTCGGATACCATCAGCAAGGACCTCAAAAAGCGCGGGTTCAAGTTTGTGGGGTCGACCGTTGTTTATGCGCACATGCAGGCCACTGGAATGGTGGACGACCATATTGACACATGCTGGAAAAAGCGCGCGTCAGCCTGAGTTTTTCAGGATCCTGATAAAATCCCTGCGCGGAATCGTTTTCGCTCCCAGGCTTTCCAGGTAGTGATTGTGCACCTGGCAATCGAGGAGCCGGTAGTTTTCGGCCCTGAGTTTGTCGATCAAAACGGCAAACGCATATTTGGAGGCGTTTGACACAAGGGAAAACATGCTTTCGCCACAAAAGACGCCGTTCATGTCCAATCCGTAAAGTCCGCCCACCAATTCTTCGCCCTGCCATACCTCCACCGATTTTGCATGGCCCAACCTGTACATCCCGAGGTACGCATCGTGCATCTCCTGGGTAAGCCAGGTGCCGTCCTGGCCATTGCGCTGGGTATACCGGCAGCCTTCAATAACCCTTTCGAATTCCCGGTTGAAGGTAACATTGAACAATTTCCGGTTGAGGACGTTGCGGAGATTTTTGGGCGGGCTGTATTGGTGCGGAAAAACCACCATTCTCTCCGGCGGCGACCACCAGCATATGGGGTCACCCTCGCTGTACCAGGGAAATATCCCGTTCTGATAGGCAAGCAAAAGCCGCTCCGGCGACAGATCACCGCCAATGCACAAGAGGCCTTCACGCCCCGCGAGTTCAACCGGTGGAAATTGTAGTTCTGAATTTAATATCCGCATAAAAAAACCCGAAGTCGCCTCCGGGTCCTGTATTAAAATGGAAGGTCGTCGTGCTCTTCCTCGTTGAACTGCTGTGCCGGCGGGAAGGTCGTCGTGGCGGGAATGGGCGGCTGCTGCATCTGGCCGGGCATGTCCTGCATCAATTTTTCGATCCTCCAACCCTGGATGGAATTGAAGTACCGCGTTTCTCCCTGCGGGCTTACCCACTCGCGACCGCGGAGGTTGATCTGCACCCGCACCTGATCGCCTGGTTTGAAATTGTTGAGCTGATCGATCTTGTCCTGCGTGAATTCGATCATGATATGTTGCGGATACTGCTCCTCGGTCGTGACCACCACTTCCCTTTTCCTGAAGGTGGCACTGACCTGCTGCTCCGGGTTAATCACTTTGATTCTTCCTGTAACTTCCATTTGTATTGTTTTAATTTATAATTCTTTCGCGAGCAAGACCATCCATGCATAGAGCGGTTCCCCGCCGTTAAGCATCTCCTTGGCCATCATGTGCTGTTTCTTCCTGTCGTCGGCGCTGAGCACGGCCTTGACCGCAAAATTACCGGCGACAAAGGTATCGATTTCCTCGCGCGTGGGCAAGGATTCGACGTTGCCGAGGATGCCCAGATCGTTGCCGTCAAACACTTCGCTTTCACGGATGTAAGCGGGAATGGCGTCCACGCCGATTCCTAAAGTTGCAAGGGGCTTGGGAACCTCAAAAAGGCCTGCATTGGAACGGGAGTACCAGTTCGCACCCAGCCTGGAGACAAGGTCGATCTTGTGCTGGTCGATGCCTCCGCCCTCATCCAAAACCGACTCGTCGATATGGATTTTGAGCACCTCGCAGATCACGAGGTTGCCTGCTCCACCTCCATTTCCCAGCGGAATGATATCATTTACCTTACACTCAAACTGTACCGGCGATTCGGCCACGCGAAAGGGCTTGATCTTGTCCGAAGCGAGCATGGTAAGGCCGGACTTGACAAATTCATTGACGCCATCGGGATACTCCGTGCTCGATAGCGACGCCTGTTGCACGATGGCATAATTCACAACGTTGATGACAACTTCCGGCACCGATTTAACGTTTTCCAGCGTGTGCTTCGTGGTATTGTCGCGGACCCGGCGCGCGGGCGAGAAAATCAGGATCGGAGGATTGGAACTGAAAACGTTGAAAAAGCTGAAAGGCGACAGGTTTGGCGTTCCATCAAGGGAAATTGTACTTGCAAAGGCTATCGGACGCGGCGCAACCGCACCCTGCAGGTAGGATTGCAATTTGAGCGGCGTGAGTTCTCCTGGGTCGAAGCTGAGCATAAACGGCTTTTGGACAAAAATAATGAATCGCGGGATGGTGAAGCGGCTAATTAAGGCCGAGTTATCAACCACTCATCCCGATGAAAGCGCGGAGGAAAATCCGTAAAAAAATAAATTATCTTTAACGCATAAACCTTCGTATGGATTTTTCTTATGACAAGCGCAACCTGACCCGATGGATCATCATCGGGGCATCGTTCGTGATCATCACGTTGATTCTGTGGAACACCTATACCTTCTTTACGTATTTCAAGAACGAGGAGCGCGCCAAAATGGAATATTGGGCCGATGCGCAAAAAACCCTTATCAACGCCGATGACAATACGCCGCTGGACCTTCCGCTTAAAATCCTCGCGCGGAACACGACCATTCCCATCATCCTGACCAACGAGCGCGACAGCATCATCAGTACATCCAATATCGACGAACGGATTTTGGAAAGCGACAAAGCTTCTCGCGCCCTGTTGCAAAAACTTCGGAAGGAAAACGATCCAATCATTTTTGAGTATATACCAGGAGAATTCCAGTATCTGTATTACGGCAACTCGTCGCTGATCAATACCCTCAAATACTATCCGGTCGCGCTTTTGCTGATCATCGTCCTTTTTGGCGGCGTTGTCTATAACTTCTACCGGAGCACGAAAATGGCCACGCAAAACAAATTATGGGCGGGAATGGCCAAGGAAACCGCGCACCAAATCGGCACGCCCCTGTCATCGCTCATCGGATGGCTGGAAATCATGAAGGCGGACAACGTGGATCCCGTCACCGTTGCCGAGATCGAGAAAGACATCACCAGGCTTCAGGTCATCACCGACCGTTTTTCAAAAATCGGTTCGGAACCGGCCGTGGAAAAAAGGAACATCATCGAAGAAACGGCCGAAACATTTGACTACCTTAAATCAAGGTTTTCCAAACAGGTTGAATTCAGTTTCAAGGCGCCTAAAAAACCCGTCATGATCCCAATCAACGCCGCGCTCCATTCCTGGACGATTGAAAATATGGTCAAGAATGCGATCGATGCAATGCGCGGCCGCGGAAAACTCACGGTCAGGATCGAGGAAGATGCCAGGCAGGTGAAAATATTGATTTCAGATACGGGAAAGGGCATTCCCAAGACGCAGTTCCGCCGGATTTTCGAACCCGGGTTTACCACCAAGAAGCGCGGCTGGGGCCTCGGTCTGTCGCTGACCAAACGCATCGTGGAAGATTATCACAAGGGCAAGATCAAAGTGTTGCACTCCGAACCGGGGAAAGGGACGACCATGCAAATCTGCTTCAAAAAGGAAGTTGCGGAGAAATCGTAAGTCGGTCCCGCTGCGCCAAATTATCGGCATAAAAAAAGGGAACCGAAGTTCCCCTGATATTATGGTGTACTGGTGTAGGTTTCAATTACCTCATCGTCTTCACCATCGCCATCCCAGTCGTAAACGACCTTGAACTGAAGCGTATTTGAATTGAGTTTGGTAATGGTGCCCTCGTTTGAAAAGCCAAAAGACGAAACCGTCACCACTTTGCCCTCGCGTACCCACGCAAATTCGGATTCATCGGTCTGGACCCCACCGTCACATCCAAAGACGTCTACAACGCGCCCCATTCCGGTATCCATAAATTCGATATAATCCTTACCGCAAGTCTCGTGGTCATCATAGGCGTAGGTCTCGCCGTCAACCTTCTCGGAAACATTGTACCATTTGCGGGTCAGTTTGGAATAATCCAGGGAATCCGAATCATCGCTCGAGCATGAGAACGCAAGCATGGCGCCCAGGCCCAATACCAAAAATTTTTTCTTCATTTTGAATTGTTATTGATTAGGTTGCAATCATAAGCATAAAATGCGATGATATCACATCGGCTTTGTGAAAATACCCACTTGTTTGGATTAAGAGAGGTGTTCGCGGATATCCCTGACGGTTTCCTCAAACTCCTCCTTGCTCAACGTCACTTTATCGCGGAAACGCATTTCATCCATATGGCTGATGGGAATCAGGTGTACGTGTGCATGCGGAACCTCAAGGCCGATCACCGCCATCCCCACGCGCTTGCAAGGAACCGCCTTCTCGAGCGCCTTGGCAATCCGCCGGGAAAACTTCATCAGGCTTTCATACTCGTCGGCATCCAGATCGAATAGTTTATCGACTTCGCGCTTCGGAATGCAGAGCGTGTGCCCCTTGGCATTGGGGTTGACGTCGAGAAAGGCCAGGTTGTGCTCGTCCTCGGCAATTTTGTAGGCCGGCAGCTCGTCGTTGATGATTCGGGTGAAGATACTGGCCATCAGTCGCGGGAGATTTCGAGGATTTCAAACTTAAGTGTCCCGTTTGGAACCGTGATCTCGGCGATTTCGCCTACCGATTTTCCAAGCAAACCACGTCCGATCGGCGAGGTCACCGAAATTTTTCCCGACTTTAAATCAGCCTCGCTTTCGGCGACAAGCGTATAGGCAATCTCCTGCTTGTTGGCCATGTTGCGGATCTTGACCTTTGATAGCACGAGTACCTTGGAAACATCAAGCTGCGACTCGTCTATGAGCCTTGCATTGGCGTGCACTTCCTCGAGTTTCGCGATGCGCATCTCCAGCAGGCCCTGCGCTTCCTTTGCGGCGTCATATTCGGCGTTTTCAGAGAGGTCACCCTTGTCGCGTGCCTCGGCGATTGCTGCCGAAGCCTTTGGCCTTTCGATGTTTTTCAGCTGATCCAGCTCTTCCCTCAATTTTTTCAGTCCGTCGGCGGTGTAATACGAAACTGTACTCATAACTTCATAAAATTTTATTGTTAAGCCCGGCCGGATCCGTTTTGGCTCCGCCGGGTTCACTGATCGATCGGATGTATAAAATAGAAAAAATCCCGGCAGGGATTCTCTTTTTAAAGATCTCAGTCACGGCGCGCGTTAATATCTCTTGGCGCAACCGATTCCAAAGTTAAATAAATTATTTTTGTCTGAGAAAATTTAATCATGAAAAAGTACCTCGCGATAGCCTTGCTTTCCCTTCTCATTTGGTCTTGCGACGAGAGCGGATTCAACAACCGGAACCCGTACATCCCCAACTACTCCTTTTCCGAAACCATCAACACGACCCTTCCTTCCTACCAGCTGCTGACCTATCCCGGCAATGCGGTCTATTATCCCGGCGGCGGGGCCAGGGGTCTGATCATCTTCAATACCGGGAGCGGTTACCGCGCCTACGATGCGGCCTGTCCCAACCAGGACCTTTCCACCTGCTCGACGATGCAGATAAGCGGCATCAACGCCATTTGCCCGTGCGACGACGTCTCCTACAGCCTCTATACCGGCCAGGCACCCAATATGGAGTATCCGATGAAACCTTACAGGGTGAGCATCGAGGGTTCGGTGCTCAGGGTCTATAATTAGAAAATGCCGCACGGGGCGGCACCTTCCATAACTAAAACAAACAAATTAAAACTTGAGCGTCGCGCCCGCGAGGAAATTGATTCCGGCCTGCGGAAAATAGCTCATGTAATTTTCGCCGTATAAATAAGCGTTGGATACATATTCGGCGTCGAGCAGGTTGTTGACCAAGGCATTGAAAACAATTGCCTTGAATATCCGTTTCGGCCGGATTTCGTAGACCAGGTTCAAATCGGTTACCGAATAGCTTTCCAATCGGGTCTCTTCCGTATCGATGTTGCCCGCGTATTGTTCGCCCACGAACTTGGTGAGCAATGCGGCATAAAACCCACGCGTGAATTTATACGATGCGACCATGCCCGAAACCACCGAAGGCGAGAAGGAAATTTCGGTGTCGCCCAGTTGGACCGGCCCTCCCTCGCCAACAATCGCGTAATCTTCGATCTTGTTGACGCTCAGGGCTACATTCGGGCTCAGCGTAAACTTCGAGGTAAGGGCCAACGCCGCATCCACCTCGATACCGGCCCGGTAGCTTTTATCCACGTTTCGCCTGATCTCGGCCCCGATCTCGTCTATTTCTCCCGTTTTGACCAGCTGGTCCCGGTAAAGCATGTAAAACAGGTTGGTGTTGACCCTGTACCTGGTTGAGTTGAACCGCCAACCCAACTCAAAATCGTGCAGTTCCTCGGGTTTTGGCGTTCCGTTTTCATAATCTGTGCGATTGGGTTCCTTGGACGCCTTTGCGTAGGACAGGTAAAGTTGGTGCGATGTGCCGATCTCGTAGCTAAGGCCTGCCTTGGGATTGACAAATGAAAAAGTTTCGTCCACCTTCTTTCCGCCGTCGACCGTGGTCTTGTAGGCTACGTTGCGGAACTGCAGGTCGCCGAACAGCGAAACCCCTTTACCCACGCTGACCTGTGCCTTTGCGTAAGTGCTCAAATCAGTTTTGCGGGCGTTTTGATCATAGTAGTGATCCAGTGGTTCCGATGCGGAAGCGTAGCGCGACCAGACGACCTCCCCAAAATGGAGCCCTTCGTAATTGTTGAGCGCGCCGCCAAAAATCAGTTCGATTCCCGATTGCTTGTAGATTGCCGAAAACGTAGTTCCGTAGAAGTCATTGTCGAGCCACTTGCGGCGAACCAGGTCGCTTTCGGTGATGGTCTCCGTACCGACGACGACGGGTTCCATGCCGTATTCGGCCAGGTCGGCGTCTTCCTTGTAATTTTCGTAAAATCCGCGGCCGATGGTGTAGTGCAGCGCAAGGTTGCTGCTCCAGCGCTCGTTCCAGCGCTCGTTCCAATGCAACTGGAAATGGTCCTGCGAATAGTCGTCGACCTCGTTTTCGTAAAAGCGCGTATTGCCGGCCTCGTCCGTGTACATTCCGGAGTAGTTGAAAGTCGGATCCGACGCAAGCGTTTCCTTGTCGATCCCGTTCCAAGCCTGGTAGGTGCGTTCCTTGCCGCCAAAGACCAGTCCTTTCAATGTGGACGTCTTGCCGACATAGGTTCCCTGCAAAAAGTACGATTTGAGGTCCGATGTCGCGCGGTCGATGTAGCCGTCGGATTTGAGAAGCGACAACCTTCCCGAGAGTTCGAAGGCATCGTTTAGCTTCCCGCTCCCGAATTTGACCGTGTGCTTGCGCGAATTGAAACTGCCGAATGCGTTGGAGATTTCGGCATAAGCGGTGTCGGCGATCTTCTCGGTGAGCAGGTTCAGGCTTGCGCCGAAGGCTCCCGCACCGTTGGTGGAAGTCCCCACCCCGCGTTGAAGCTGGATACTCTCGAGCGACGAGGCGAAATCGGGCATGTTGACCCAGAAGGTGCCGCTGGATTCGCTGTCGTTGTACGGAATCCCGTTGATGGTGACATTCACGCGGGTGGCGTCGCTTCCGCGGACGCGGATCCCGGTGTACCCGAAACCGTTGCCGGCATCGCTTGTCGTCACGACCGACGGCATGAAATTGAGCAGGATGGGAATGTCCTGGCCGAGGTTGCGGCGGTCAAGTTCCTCCTTCTGCACATTGGAGAAGGTGACCGGCGTCTTTTGAGTCGCCCGCACCGCCGAAACCATGACATCCTGCAGCGGAATCGCCGTCGTGTCCTGTTCCTGCTGGGCACTGGCATGGGTTGAGAAAATGCATCCGAGGATGGATGCGTGAGCGATCGCGGCAAGGTACCGCGTACCGCCAAGAGCGCGGCCCGAAGGGACACGCCCGGAATTTTGGAATAAAAGTTTCATCCGTAAAGATTTACGAATAAAAGGGGCAATTATCCTTGGTTAATAATAGTGGTTCGGCCGTGCAGCGTCCTGCGTGGCAATTCCTAAACAGCATTACCTGTTCAAGGTTCGATGGGTATGATCTCAGCCTGTTAAAGCACCCCTTTGAGACGACGCGAAGATAGCAAATTGTTCAATGTGAAAATGTGGAAACGTACCAATTATACCAATCAACGGACAATTGGTATATTGGTACATTAATCAATTGGTACATTACACATCGGGTTTCCTCCTCATCTCCTTCACCTCTCCCTGCTTCCTTTTATCGGCGATGCGCTTCTTGATCACGGATTTTGGGACCTTGGTCATCTTGCGCGGTTTGGCTACGGTGAGGGCGGCTTCCAGCAATTGAAGCAGTTTTTGAGTGGCGATTTCGCGGTTGCGGAGCTGGCTGCGGTCTTCTTCGCTTGCAACCGTGAGTAAGCCCTCGGTCGTGATCCGGTTGCCGAGTTTTGTGCCGATCAGCGCTTTTTCTTCGGCCGATAACCCCTCCGATGCCATGATGTCAAGCCAAAGCACGGCCTTGCTCGCGACCTTGTTGACGTTCTGGCCGCCGGCTCCGCTGCTGCGGACGGCCTTGAACTGGAGTTCGGATATGATTTTTTCCCTGTCCATTACGGTTGGTGTGCCGGTTTGAGCAGATCGTTGACAGTCTTGACCGGGTTGAACGTGATGAGCGGTACCTCGACAAACAGCGTGATCCATTTGGCCATCGCGCCGTTCCAAAGCCCCGGGAGTTCAAAGGCCTTGAGCGGCTTGCCGTCCTTGTTTTTCTCGACGATGAAGCCGCTGTTGTGGTCAACGAACTGTTGCAGGTCATATTTTTTGCCGGCGCGGTCGCGGATGCTGCACACAATGTCCACCGGATTGAAGTGCGTTGAGGCAGCCATGATTGCGGCCTGCCCCGGATTCGCAAGGTCAATCTCAGCACTCTCGACGATTTGCAGCGAGACATTGCCCTTGCGGTCGCGCACCCAGAAGGGACCGCCACCGGGTTCGCCCTCGTTCTTGACCATGCCGCAAACGCGGATGGGGCGGTCGAGCATCTTTTTGATCAGCGCGATCTTGTTTTCAAGGGTGTACATGTCAAAATCGTCAGGCATGCAGAGTTGCAATTTGTCACAAATGAATTCGTGGATCTGGTCCACCACCGCGGCATCTGATTCCCTGTCCAGCAATTCAAGGCAATTGAATATACCGTCGCGAAGTTCGAGCAACAGCCCCGCCAACGCCTTCTTATACAAGGCAATTTCACTGCTGTGCCCCTGGGCGACATTGTCAATGTTCTTGATGAAAATGATGTCCGAATCAAGGTTATCCAAATTGTTGATCAGGGCGCCATGCCCGCCTGGCCTGAACACAAGGGTTCCATTTGAATCCCGGAAAGGATTGTTCGCAGGGTCGACTGCAAGGGTGTCAGTGGCCGGGTCCTGCTGGCTGTAACCGACCGAAAGCGTAACGCCCGCCTCCTGTTCGTGCCTCGGCTTTGTGTTTGCGACTATAGCGTCAAAGAGCGGCCGGTGCCCCTCCGATACCGTAAAGTGAAGTTTCGAGGTCCGGCCTTTCCCGACGGCGTAAAAAACCGCCTCGGCGATGTGTTCCTCAACCGGCGTGGCAGTGTAATTCTTGTATTTGTGAAACGGCAGGACCCCTTTGGGCAGGTCGCAGTACGCAAGCTGGTCCGGGTTGAGGAGCGCCTGGACAAAGTAGTGTATCTTCCGGCTGCGATCCCACGATCCAAAATCCCCATGGCGATCCTGGAGCCTGGAGATCACGTGATCGAAAAAAGGGAATTTTTCAAGGCCGGCCATAAACACCGCCAGGTCCGATGCGCCCTTCCGGTTGATATAGGCGTTTACGGTTTCCTGTTCGGGATCGGTTTCAAGGAGGTATTCGCTCAGGAATTTGAACATGCGGCTTGCGGCGCCGGAGGCCGGGACAAACTTTTCAGTGCGCAGTTCGGGGCTGTGCCGATCGTATTTATCGGCATAAAACCTATAACCCTGCTGATCAAATTTAACGATCCCGTCGCCAAGGGTCGCGGGCCTCTCCACAACGGTCTTGGGTATCCCGGTGGTGAAAAAATTAAATTGCGAAGCCACCGATTCCAGGCTCGTTCCCCGCGCATGCAATTGGACAAAATCGTGCGAGGTAAAACCCATTTCGCGGGCGGCGCGAAGTTTTTCTACAATTGTTTTGGCTTTCCGAAGTCTCTCTTCGGCGCTTCCCGAAACCATAATGTACGGTTTTCGTGCTGATCGAGCGCGGCCCTGAAATCGCGGAGCATCGACGCACGGTCATTAGGCCGGTCCCGAAGATCGTCCGGTGTCCAGGGAACGTCGATGTCGGTAAGCAGGAAAAGATCGTAGTTATGGGCTTTGGCAGCTTGGGCGATGGACGCGTCGCAAATCCCAAAATAATAATCGGCATAAACCTTCGTCTGCAAAAGGCAGGTGTCGCAGAAGACATAGCCGTTGGCCGATTCGAATGCCTGTGCCTCAAGGGCAATCTGTCCCAAAGCGATCGGCATCAGGTCTTCGGGCGCACACGGCCGGGCCGAGTCGTCGTATTTTTTTTGAAGGTATTCGCGGGCAAATTCGGGGGCCCATGCCGTACTGAATTCATTTGCCAGTGCCTGCGCCAGCGTTGTCTTGCCGGTGCTTTCGGGACCGAAAACCGCGATCCTCAATATCCCGGGGACGGCGGCCGGCTGTTTAAGATTTTCCTCCATGCATAGTAGGCCTGAACGGCGAGTATAGTAAAAATGACATATTGAAGCGCGAGCATTCCCAGTCCGCGGTAGGCGTACAAGGGAATGGCGATCAGGTTTCCGATGATCCAAAGCGTCCAGTTCTCGATTTTCTTGAGCGCCATGAACCACATCGCAGTGAAGAAAATCCCGGCGGTCAGGATGTCGAACCAGTTTTCGGTCCGGATTTCCTGACCAAACGCTTTGTATATCGTGAAAATAACGATTATCGTGACGGCAAACAGCAAGAGCCCTGTTAATTTTTCCTTGCGGCCGGTACGGGAGACCTCCACATTTTCAAGCGAGGCCCGGCTCCATTTGTACCACCCGTACAGGCTCATGAAGGTATAGTAAATGTTTACGGTCATGTCGCCAAAGTAACCTGCGACGTAAAGCAGATAGGATGTGATGACCGTGGCGACAAGTCCCACCGGGTAGACCAAAATATTTTCTTTTTTTGCGAACCAAACGCTGGCAATTCCCGTGAAAAAAGCTATTGCCTCCAACGCGATTTGATAAAGTGGGGCCTCGCGGTAAGCGTCTATGAAAAAATCAAGCATGGCCAAAGAAATGAGGGTCGCGCTCAAAGGCGGTTCCGATGACCACGAGATCAGCGCCCGCGTCATAGGCCGTTTTCAACTGTTCCGATGTGGAAATCCCGCCGCCTACGATGAGCGGAATTCGTACCGATGCGCGTACCGCCGAAATGGCTTGCGCCGAAACCGGATGCAGCGCACCGCTTCCTGCTTCCAGGTAAATGAGTTTTTGGCCGAGCATTTCACCGGCCATCGCGGTGTTGACGATGATTTCCAAATCTTCAAGCGGTAGCGTTCCGGTCACGCGCGCCACCGCCGATTCACGGCCTCCGTCAACAAGGACATAACCGGTTGGAATAATTTCCAGTCCTGAGTCACGAAGTTTTTGTGCTGCATCGGCATGATAGCCGAACAGATAATCCGGATTGCGGCCGGAAATCAATGATAAGAGTAAAATTGCATCAGCAGCGGGGTCGATTTGCGAAGGATGCCCCGGAAAGATCACAACGGGCAGGCCGCATTTCCGCAATTCAGCAATCAAATCTTCCATTTTCCCCGCAAAGGTGCTTCCGCCCACAAAAATGTGCGTGGCCGGCGACGAGTTGATTGCCGAAATCAGGCCCGAAGCCTCGCGCGCAGAGGTCTTTTCCGGATCGATGAGGATGGCGAGGAGCTTTTTGCCGCTTGCCGAAGCCGCTAAAATATCACTGTAGATTGTAGCCAAGGAAACTGTTTTCAAATGCGAAGACCAGCGTATAGTTGCCGAGCTCCTCAAAATGGACCTCAAAGTTACGCACGACGGACCCGAAATGAAGTTCGGCGGTGGTTTTTTTATCCTTCAATTCGAACGGTTTCGCCGAGATATGGTCCTTGAAACTGATGCCCTTCTCGTTGCGGATCTTGAACACGCACTCCTTGATTCCCCAATTCACCGTGAGTTTGCGGACGTAATCCTCTGCCGACGGATCGAGCGGCATGGAAGGTTCCATGAATTTATTGGCAATCCGGGCGATCTTGTCGCGCTGCAGCTCAAGGTCGATCCCGATGGGCCGGTCGCTGATGCCGATGGCCGAGCAGTCATGCGAATGCGAGATCGAAATGTGGCGGCCGTCCGGAAGGTGCGGTTTCCCGAAGCCATCGTAAACAAGCTGCGCGTCGCTATAGCCGGCTTCCTGCAACAGCAACCGCACGGCTACAAAGCCTTTTTGGTGCTGGTGGGACTTCATGTGGCCGATCCTGAAGATCGAACGGTCGGTCAGGGCGGCGCAGTCAAAAAGGTCCACGAAGGGCTCGGTGATGTCCCAGGTGAGCAATTGCGTGCCCGCGTCGTGATTGATGATTGTGGAAAGCGGCATGTGCGTGAGGTTTAGCCCCGATTGCAGCGGAAATCCTTTTGCCGAAGCAGGTTTTGCGAGGCGAAAGATTGCAGCGGAAAGCGGGATTGGCTCCTAATCAATAAAATTTTCAGCGCCAAAACGTTAGGCGGGTGAAACAGGTATTAAATCTTTTTTAAACGCCGCGCCAAATAAAAGTAATGCGTAAATTTGCGGCTTATACAAATATAACAATATGAGTACGCAAACGATGCCGTTCGTGGCATACAAAGTAAAAGATATTTCGCTGGCCGCGTGGGGCCGCAAGGAAATCGAGCTCGCCGAGGCCGAAATGCCCGGATTGATGGCGCTTCGCCGCGAGTACGGCGCATCGCAGCCCTTGAAGGGCGCGCGCATTGCCGGTTGCCTCCACATGACCATTCAGACCGCCGTTTTGATCGAGACGCTGATCGCGCTCGGCGCCGAGGTGACCTGGTCATCGTGCAACATTTTCTCCACTCAGGACCAGGCCGCTGCCGCGATTGCCGCCGCCGGGATCCAGGTTTACGCGTGGAAGGGCATGAACGAAGAGGAATTTGACTGGTGCATCGAGCAGACGCTTTTCTTTGGCGAAGAACGCCAGCCGCTCAACATGATCCTCGACGACGGGGGCGATTTGACCAACATGGTCTTTGACCGCTATCCTGAACTGATCGACGGGATCAAAGGATTGTCTGAAGAGACGACCACCGGCGTGCACAGGCTTTACGAGCGCATGAAAAACGGGACACTTCCGATGCCTGCCATCAATGTGAACGACTCGGTCACGAAATCCAAATTCGACAATAAATACGGCTGTAAGGAAAGCGCCGTGGATGCGATTCGTCGCGCAACCGACGTCATGCTGGCCGGCAAACGCGTCGTGGTTTGTGGCTACGGCGATGTGGGCAAGGGAACAGCGGCTTCTTTCCGAGGTGCCGGTTCCATCGTGACCGTGACCGAGATCGACCCGATCTGCGCGCTCCAGGCCGCCATGGATGGTTACGAGGTGAAGAAACTGGACACGGTAGTGGGCAACGCCGACATCATCATCACGACCACCGGAAACAAGGACATCGTGGTGGGCCGTCACTTCGAGAAGATGAAGGACAAGACCATCGTGTGCAACATCGGGCACTTTGACAACGAGATCGACATGGCGTGGCTCAACAAGAACCACGGTTCTTCAAAAATTGAGATCAAGCCGCAGGTGGACAAATATACCATTGCAGGCAAGGACATCATCATTTTGGCCGAGGGCCGACTGGTGAACCTTGGTTGCGCGACCGGACACCCGAGCTTTGTGATGAGTAACTCATTTACCAACCAGACGCTGGCGCAAATCGAACTCTGGACCAACAGCGATGCCTACGAGAACCAGGTTTACATGCTCCCGAAACACCTCGACGAAAAGGTGGCGGCCCTGCACCTGGAGAAACTGGGCGTAGAACTGGAAACCCTTAACGACGAGCAGGCCAAGTACATTGGCGTGGAGGTCAAGGGGCCGTTCAAGCCTGAGTATTACAGATATTAAAAAAACCGGCTTAGGCCGGTTTTTTTGTCCAATGTCCAATGTCCATTGTCGAACGGAGCTGCCGGTAACTTTATTTGATCATTGGTTAGTGGTCGCGAGTTTTGGGACGAGAACCGTGAACCGTAAAGTATTTTATAGGTAAACTATCAAGCCACCGGTAACCGCACTCGTGCTGATAGCTGACGGCTTTCACTAAAATTTCTACGGTCAAACCGCAAGGCCCATATCTGCGAGGTCGCGATCTTGCGGGCGGGTGGTGGGGGAGATTTTTTGTGAACTTTCTGTGTCCACACTCCTATGTTTTGAGTTTTGGGTTATGAGTTTTGGGAAGTAAACCGTAAACTGTCAATTGTAAACTATGACTCCCTCAGTGACCGAAATCAAGCTGATAGCTGATAGCTGACAGCCTTCTGCCCCCTTTGTTTTGAGTTCTGAGTTTTGGGTTATGGGACGGTAAATAGTGAACCGTGAACTATCAACCGTAAGCCGTGAACCTTCCGTGCCCCAGTGCCCCTTTTTATAGGGCCCTGTATCGATTCATGGGACGGTAAACCATAAAGTCCTGGACAACCGCAATCAAGCTGATAGCTGACGGCTGATGGCTGATAGCTTTCCGTGCCCTTTGTTTTGAGTTCTGAGTTTTGGGTTATCGGACGGTAAATAGTGAACCGTTAACTGTAAACCGTAAACCGTGAACCTTCCGTGCCCCAGTGCCCCTTTTTATAGGGCCCTGTATCGATTCATGGGACGGTAAACCGTGAAGTCCTGGACAACCGCAATCAAGCTGATAGCTGACGGCTGATGGCTGATAGCTTTTTTATGTTTTTATTACGAATCGCCTTCCAACTTATTTCCTAATTTTAGGATTAACTAAAAACCAAACTCATGAAAAAATTATTGTTGATGGCGGCTGCCGTAGGTGTATTGACGGTGACCGCTTGTAAAAAGGAAGTGGAAACCGAACAGGAAACCGAGATGAATGCCGATGGCACCGTAACCACCGAAACCGACACGGATGTGGATTATGACCTGAGGCTGGACGAAGCCGAACGCGAATGGAACGAGGCCGAGGCCAATATTGAGGCTGCGGTAGCCAAGGGCGATGCGGCGGCTGAGAAAGCGGCCCGCGAGGCATCGGCGAAAGCCAAAACTGCCTGGGAAGAGACTAAGGCTGAAATGAAAGAGGCGGGACAGGAAACCAAGGAAGCCTATAACCGTACGCTCGAACGAGCCAAAATCGACTAATCCTTACCGATGAAGAGAGTCTTTCTTACAATCGCAATCATCGCCGCCTTTAGCTGTAAACGCGAGACGACGGTTACAGAGACGACGACCGTCAATCCCGATGGCTCGACTTCAACCGTGACCAAGACCACTACCGATTATGATATCAGGCTTCGGAAGGCCGAAGATGAATATCGGGTGGCCGAAGATTGCGTACGCATTGCACGGGAACGGGGTGACACCGAGGCCGAAAGAATCGCAAGGGAGGCAGCGGCGAAGGCAAAGACCGCTTGGGAGGCTACCAAAGCCGAACTCGGGAAGGCTGCCGACAAGACCCGCGAAGCCTTTGAAAAAGCCGAGGAGAGAATCGATCGCGTGGTCGACAAGAAAGACACCATTATCGTGAAATGACAGAAACCGCCGAGAGGCGGTTTTCTTTTTGCAATCAGGAATCAGTGCGATAAGTGCAACTGCGCATATTATTGTAGAATTTGCGTGAGCGGTGGAGCCGGCATCCTTTTGCGAGGGACGAGCAAAAGATAGAGGCGACGACGCGACGGCGCGCAAAATGACCCGAAAAAGGAAAAATACCTTGCGCCGGCACGCCCAAAAAATGCATAAAAAAAAGGCCGCTTTTTAGCAGCCTTTTATTTTGATCAATCGCTTATGCCTCGAATGGCAAAATGGATACGAATGACTTGTTGTCTCCTTTTTTCTGGAATTTTACGATCCCGTCAACCTGAGCGTGCAACGTGTGGTCTTTGCTCATGTAAACGTTTGGACCCGGATTGTGCTTGGAGCCGCGCTGGCGAACGATGATGTTGCCTGCCGCCGCTGCCTGGCCTCCGTAAATCTTAACACCTAAGCGTTTCGATTCTGATTCGCGTCCGTTCTTGGAACTACCGACACCTTTCTTGTGAGCCATGACGTTTTTCTATTAAGTGTTAATTATTCTTGAGTTGTTTCTTCTTTGGCGGCTTTCTTCTTGCCCGCGCCCGGAAGCGTGATGCCCGAGATCTGGATCTGCGTCAAGGACTGACGGTGACCGTTCCTCTTTTTGAAACCTTTCCTTCTCTTCTTCTTGAAGACGATTACTTTGTCACCTTTAAGGTGCTGGAGCACTTTGGCTTCTACCGAAGCTCCATCTATAGCCGGGGCGCCCAAAGTGATGCTTCCGTTGTCATCAAGCAAAAGAACTTTCGCGAATGAAACCGCGTCGCCCTCGTTGCCTTCCAGACGGTGAACATACACCTTCAGGTCTTTGCTTACTTTGAATTGTTGCCCTGCTATCTCTACGATTGCATACATAACAATGAAATTAGTTGTTTATAAAATGGATGCAAATGTAGTTGATTTTTTGGAATTGGCAAGGGGTGGAGGAAAAATGTTGAGGGTTAACGGTAGACGGTTTACAGCTTACGGTTTGGCGGCGTTAAAACTTGAACTTTTAAACTTCATAGATGAAGGGGCACAGGAAAACGGGGGCACAAATTAAGGTTGTTGGTTGATAGTTGGTAGTTGATAGCGCCAAAACCTGAACACGACGGGTGACGGAGCACAGGGGCACGGGGGCACAGAGGCGATTTACTGAAACTTGGGAATAAAGGCGTGTTAGTCCGGAACTGAATGGTTGGCGGGATGAGAATAGGTTGCTTTTAAGGAAGTACGCTATTAATTAAGATGATCGACTTTACTGGTAAGTTATCCACAATTAACAAAATGTACGGTTTCCCCATAAATCACACCTCAAAGGTTTTAGAAACCTTTGAGGTTGTATGGTAAAACGATTTTTCGGACAGTTATCAACAATTTGGCTACTGTACTTCCCTACGTCGGACCATCACAAACAACATTGGCGCAGTGGCAAAAAACAATAGAAAAATGATTTCTCGAAACAATTTTATATGAGGTCAAAATAATTCCGATTATGCATTCGTAACGGTAATCTGTAAACCCTCCTGCCCGTGTGCCCCCTTTCTGCATTTAAATCACAATATCCCGGCTCACATCTGTAAACCGGTACCCGTTAACCGTAAACCCTCCGTGCCCCTGTGCCGCCTTTCTGCATTTAAATCACAATATCCCGGCTCACATCTGTAAACTGTAAACCGTAAACCGTCATCCCTCCGTGCCCCCTTGCCCCTGTAGTCTCTTCGTCTTTCCTCATTAGACATTCGACATAAAATCATACATTTGGCGTAACAAAGCAAAAAAGCATCCTACTTATTACGCGAATTAAAAATTACTAATCTTTATGAAAAACACACTAATGGCTTTAAGTGCTGCGCTTACCTTGGGGGCATCGGCAACGGCCCAGAAAGTTGCGTTCGAGGAATACAAACTGGACAACGGGCTGCACGTGATCCTGCACAATGACCCGTCGGCACCGGTGGTGATCACCTCGGTGATGTACCATGTGGGCGCCAAGGACGAAAACCCGGAGCGTACCGGTTTTGCGCACTTTTTTGAGCACTTGCTGTTTGAAGGGACACAAAATATCCAGCGCGGCGAATGGTTCAAGATCGTAACCTCAAACGGCGGAACCAACAACGCCAATACTTCGGACGACCGTACGTATTATTTCGAGGTTTTCCCATCGAACAATCTGGAACTTGGGCTGTGGATGGAATCGGAACGCCTGATGCATCCCGTGATCAACCAGATCGGCGTCGATACCCAGAACGAGGTCGTGAAAGAGGAAAAACGCCTCCGCGTAGACAACCAGCCGTATGGTAACCTTTTGGCTGAAGTCAAGAAAAACCTGTTTTTCAAACACCCTTACCGGTGGGCAACCATCGGATCCATGGAACACCTTGACGCCGCAACGCTCCAGGAATTCCAGGATTTCAACAAGAAATTCTACGTCCCGAACAACGCCGTCCTGGTAGTTGCAGGAGACATCAACGTGGCCAAGGCAAAGGAATGGATCCAGAAATATTTTGGCCCTATACCGCGTGGCGCCGAGGTCAAGCGCCAGACATTTGTGGAAGAACCCATTACAAAGACCATTAGGGCCACCTATCAGGACCCCAACATCCAAATCCCCATGGTCGTGGCGGCCTACCGCACCCCTTCGATGAAAACGCGCGATGCACGCGTACTTGACATGATCTCGACCATCCTGAGCGACGGCAAGAGCTCGCGTCTGTACAAAAAGATTGTGGACGACAAGAAAATGGCGCTGCAGATTGGTGCCTTCAGCTTCAACCAGGAAGATTACGGATCTTACATCCTCTACGGAATGCCGCAGGGCGATACCAAGACCGAGGCCATCCTGAAGGAAGTGGACGACGAGATCGTGAAGCTGCAGACCGAACTCATTTCGGAACGCGACCTTCAAAAGCTCAAGAACAAATATGACAACAACTATGTGAGCAGCAACTCCACAGTTGAAGGCGTCGCCGAAAACCTGGCATCCTATTACCTTCTTTACGGAGATGTGAACCTTGTCAATACCGAAATCGAGATTTACCGTTCCATCACCCGTGAGGAAATCCGCGACGTTGCCAAAAAATACCTGAATCCAAACCAAAGGCTGATCCTTGACTATGTTCCGGCCAAAGACAAAGCTCAAAACTAACAAGATGAAAAAGACGATTATACTCTTAACCAGCCTGTTTTTAACCTTATCTATGGAAGCACAAAACCGACCGCAGCCCAAGCCGGGCCCGGCACCTGCGATTAAGGTGAAAAAACCCGAAACTTTCACGCTTCCCAACGGCCTCAAGGTCATGGTCGTGGAAAACCACAAATTGCCACGCGTCACGTTCAACCTGACCATCGATACCGCTCCGTTTGCCGAAGGAGCCAAGAAAGGCGTCGATGACCTGACCAGCAGCCTCATCGGCAGCGGAACCAAAAAGATTTCAAAAGATGCCTTCAATGAGGAGGTTGACTTTTTGGGTGCCGAAATCAACTTCAGCTCGACGGGCGCCTACGCCAGTTCACTGTCCAAGTATGCGGCCCGCGTTCTCGAACTCATGGCCGATGGTGCGCTGAACCCCGTCTTTACCCAGGAGGAACTGGACAAGGAAAAAGCCAAGATGCTCGACGGGCTCAAGAGCCAGGAAAAGAGCGTGCCTGCGGTCGCATCGCGCGTAACCAACGTATTGGCGTTTGGGAAAAATCACCCAATGGGTGAATACCTCAGCGAGGAGACGATCAAAAACGTGACCCTTGCCGATGTCCAGCAGCACTACCGCACGTATTTCGTGCCCGGAAATGCGTACCTGGTTGTCATTGGCGACGTGAATTTCAAGGACACCAAGAAAATGGTTGAAAAACTGTTTGGTTCGTGGACAAAAGGCGTCGCTCCAAGGCTGACCTATACCGATCCTCAAAACGTGCAGTACACCCAATTGAACTTTGTCGACATGCCGAATGCCGTGCAATCGGAGATTGCGCTGGTCAATACCGTGAAGCTCGAAATGAAGGATCCCGACTATTTCCCGGTGATCCTGGCCAACCAGGTGCTTGGCGGTGACTTCAACAGCTACCTCAACATGAACCTTCGCGAGGCGCATGGCTGGACTTACGGGGCTCGTTCCGGCCTTAATGCAAGCCGTTGGGTAACGCCTTTCAAGGCGAGTTCGCAGGTGCGCAACGCGGTGACCGACAGCGCCGTTGTGGAGTTCCTCAAGGAAATCAAACGCATCCGCACCGAGAAAGTTACCGACGAAGTCCTCAACAACGTTAAGGCCGGATACATTGGGCGCTTCGTGATGCAGATCGAGAAGCCGCAAACCGTCGCCCGTTACGCGCTCAACATCGAGACCGAAGGCCTTCCCGCCGACTTCTACGAAAACTACATCAAGAACATCAACGCCGTGACCCCTGCCGATGTCCAGCGTGTGGCCCAGAAATATTTCATGGGCGACAACATCCGCATCGTTGTGGTGGGCAAGGGTTCCGAAGTGCTGCCTGCGCTCGAGAAACTGACATGGGAAGGCAAGCCGATGCCGATTTTCTACTTTGACAAATTTGGGAATCCGGTTGCCAAGCCGGTTGCCGTAAAGCCCCTACCTGCCGGAATGAACGCCAAGACCGTCTTTGAAAATTACATCAAGGCCGTCGGCGGAGACAAGGCGCTTAAGGGCATCAAGTCCATGGCGATCAATGCCACGGGCACCATCCAGGGCACGCCGCTCGAGTTGACGCAGAAATTCTCTGCGGGAAATAAAATGGCCGTCGAACTCAAGGCGATGGGCATGACCGTGATGAAACAAGTGGTCAATGACAAGGGCGCCTACACCATGCAGCAGGGCCAGCGGAAAGATCTCCAGGGAGCAGAACTTGCCGAAATGAAGGAAGGTGCCAATACTTTTGACGAACTGATGCTGGTCAACAAAGCGTCGGCGACATTGTCAGGCATTGAAAACATCAATGGAACCGATGCCTATGTGATCAAGGATGACAAATCCACCTTCTACTATGACGTGAAAAACGGACTCAAGGTAGCCGAAAGCAAAACTTCGGAACAGGGAGGCCAGCAAATGACGCAAACCCGATATTTTAGCGATTACCGCGACGTGAAGGGCGTCAAGATTCCTTACAAGACCGTCCTCAGCGTGGGCGGGCAGGAGATCGAATTCATCAACACCGATGTCAAGATCAACGAAGGGGTCGCCGATACCGACTTCCAATAGAAAAGGCCGCCTTAGGGCGGCTTTTTTTTATTATAAATTATAAATTTTGAATTGGGGTTTGGTGTTATTCGAGAAACTGGGCGTTCCTATTGAAGACAGCTAAAAATAAATTCAGGCTTTGATTCAGCTCTTTTTTTGGGTGTGCCGGTGCAAGGCATTTTGCGTTGACCTGAACCGGGAACGGCACCGTCGCGCTGTCCGCTGTGTCTTTTATGGCCGGCCTGCGCCTGGCGGCTCCGCACGGCCAAAAAAGTACGCCGCTGCCATCGCTCACATAATTTCCCGGTAAAAATTTGCATCGTGATTTACAATTGCGACCTTTAACCTGCAACAATGTTAAAGCAATCGCCATGAAAATCAATCCGCATATCAATTTCAACGGGAACGCCTTTGAGGCTTTCACTTTTTATAAATCGGTGTTTGGCGGCGAATTTGACCGCGTGATGCGCCTCGCTGACCTTGCCTCCGACGATTTCCCCATCGATACCGCCGACGCGCAAAACATCCTGTACATCTCGCTGCCCATCGGTACCAATAAATTGATCGGCAATGACGTGCCATCGGCCATGGGGCCCGTAAACGAGCGCGAGAACCGCTCCAAGATATCGCTGTCAAGTTCCAGCCGCGAGGAGGCCACGAAGATTTATGACGGGCTTTCGCAGGGCGGTGAAATAGAAATGCCCCTCGCCGACAGTCCCTGGGGAACCTATTTCGCGATGTTCCGGGATCGATATGGCATAGAATGGATGATCGAGTTTGACCCGAACAATCCGAGTTGATAGTGACGAAGGAAATAGTGGCTCTACCCCGCCGTGTTCCGGCCTGAAAGGTATACTCCAAACATGATGATGCCGGCCCCGAGAAACTGCACGGCGGTGAGCATCTCTCCATCAAACATGCCCCAAAAGAAGGCGACCACCGGGATCAAATAAGTAACCGATGTCGCGAAGACCGGCGACGACATGTGGATCAGCCTGAAGAAAATAATGTTGGCACAGCCAGTACCCACAACCGCCAACGCAAGTACGTAAAGCGAAGAAAACTGGACTTCCTCCACTGCAATAACTCCAAAATATCCCGAAAGGACAAGGATAAGGAGGGCCGGCAGCAACATGACCGCGAAATTTCCCGTGACAATGGCCAGCGGACTGATGTCACTGAGGTATTTCTTGATCAGGTTTACGTTTGCCGCGTAACAGAGCGAAGCGATCAGCAGCAATACGGCATACCAATAATTTTGTTCGGGGTGGCTCAGGGCGCCGCTCAGGATCAAAAGTGCGCTTCCCGCAAGGCCCGTCAAAACACCGATAAGTTGCTGCCGTCTCACGCCCGCCTTGAAAATCACAATTCCGAGCAGAAGGGTATTGACCGGGGTCAGCGAGTTCAGGATCGAGCTCACGGTGGAACTCATCTCTGTTTGGGCTATTGAAAACAAAAAGGCCGGGATAAACGTCCCGAACATCGAGGTCAATGCAATGTATTTCCACTGATGCCGCGGAATCGTGGGCAGCGTCCTGAAACCAACCACAATAAGGAACAGCGCCGCCAACACGATCCGAAGCGCGCCCAACTGAATAGGCCCAAGCCCAAGAAGCCCGCGTTTAATGAGGATGAAGGAACTTCCCCACACAAGGGCAAGTACGACCAGATAGGTCCATTTAAGGTTTTTGGCAGGCATAAATCGGGTTGAATTTTCAGGGACCAAAATTGTAATAAAATTGTGAATGCCGCATTATATTTTTTCTACATTTGTCGCAACAGCTTGAGAACGAACAAATTTTTTAATACCATGAATATTTCCAAAAACCTGATGATCGCAGCTGCATCGGCACTGGTGTTTGCTGCCTGTAAAGATTCTGCCGCTCCCGCTACTGCCGAAGCGGTTGCCGACACCCAGACCGAAACTGCCGAAGTGGCCGGTAAGGTTGAAACGGCGAGTTTCAGCATCGAGGGCATGAGTTGCTCGGTTGGATGCGCCAAGACGATCGAAAAGAAATTGGCAGGGCTTGAGGGCGTACAGAGTGCCAAGGTCGATTACGATGCAAAAACCGCTACCGTGGAGTACGACACGGCCAAACAATCTCCTGAAAAACTGGCTGCCACAGTAGAGGCTGCAGCCGATGGCAAGACCTACAAGGTTTCGGATGTGAAATCTTCAGGCGACAAAGCCATGATCTACGGCGATCCGGTCAAGGACAAGAAAAAGAAAAAGAAGGCTAAAAAAGGCGCTGAAGAAGCCGCCGCCACCGATGCCGAAGCCAAGCCTGCGGGCAAAGGATGCTGCGCCGGGAAGAAGGCCTGCAGCTCGGGAGAGAAAGCTACCATGTAGTATTTTTTCCTCCAAACATCAAAGAACCGTTGCCAAAAGCAGCGGTTTTTTTGTTGTATCCAAGCACTCCCCTACTTTGAAAGGTTAGGCATTAATGCGGTAAAACCGTAGTGATGATTGGCAGGCGAGGCGGAAATTGCGGGCGGAGGGTGGGGGAAAAAAAGTGATGAAATTTTAATTTATAGTTTCCGGTATGCACGCTTATCGATTAGACGAAAACTTTACAACTTGCAACTAATAAACCAATCTTCACAGTAATTAAGCAATATACTCGGAGCCCGCGTGAGCGATCGCGGCAAATATCCTTTTGCCGGCGCAAGCCGCAAAAGATATGGCCAAGAGCGCGACGGCGCCCCTGATTGGCGATTGCCCCATTTAAAATTTATAATTTATAATTGATAATTACGGACTGCGCCGGCACGCCCCATCACTTCCACTCCAACGTCTCCATGATGGTCTGCATGTCGTCGCGGATATAACTTGCCGCGGGCATGATGGAGTCAAAATTGGGTTTGGCGTAGAAATAAACCGATCCCGTAATGAAGTGCCGTGTGGAATCGGTGGCATAGAACTGCGCGTTGGTCGCGGCGTTGCCCGATACGCGGTAAAACATCCCGTAAACGCGCTTGTCCGGATTGACATAGGGCTGTTCAAGGATGTCGTCGGCCTTGATGACGTGCTCGTAGGTAAGTTTCTGCGCATCGCGCAGCAGGAGGTCAATATTGCCCGAAACGGGTTTGTAGCTCAGGAAAACCGTAGCCTTCATCTTGGGATAATCGATGGTAAAATTACAATTGCCTTTCTCGGTGATCTTTGCCTCCGAATTGATGTCAAAGCTAAACGGGCAGCGGCTTGAAAACGAATCATACTGCGCGACCGGATAATCAAGCCGCAGGTGCGCCGCCGGCTTGGGAACCACGTCGTCCTTACAGGAAAGCAGCGTAATAAGCGCGACCGCGAAACAAAGGGGTTTTGTCAAAACGGCAAATCGTTTACGGGCCCCGACCCTGATTCGTAATTGTGTTTTGGATCCGAAGTGCCGGGACGGTGCTGTTCGGTGTCCTTTTTGGTGGTCAGAAAGGTGAATTCGGTGACCTGGATTTCGGTGGTGTACTTGGTGCTGCCGTCCTCGGCCTGCCATTGACGTGATTTTATCCGGCCCTCCACATAAATTTTGTCTCCTTTTGAAAGGTACTTTTCGCAGATTTCGGCGGCTTTGTTGCGGACAACCAGGTTATGCCATTCGGTCGAGGTGATCTTCTCGTTCGTCTGCTTGTTGATGTAAACCTCGTTGGTCGCGAGAGGGAAACGCCCGATGCAGTTTCCGCCGTCAAAATAGTGCATCTTGACCTCGTCGCCCAGGTGCCCGATGAGCATGACCTTGTTTAAAGTGCCGTTCATTTGTAAGGATTTATTGTAACCAAAAATACGAAAAGGGCGTTAATTCCAATGCCTTTCAATGAAATTATGAATTACCGCGGGAAAGGGTAAACTTGCCAGGTTTGACGGTGCCACCCCGTCCTGGAGCATACCGCTCAAACGGACCCTGGCAAAGCGGATGTGAAGGTTCTGGTGCGAAAGTTTATGCACCGTATCAAAGTGCGAAAGTTCGCGCAATTCCACTTCCCCGTAGCGGGCGCTGGCTTCCTCGAACATCTGTTGTTCCGAAGCAGGCGCCGAGGCCTCAAACACCGGGAATTCATACAGGTGGCGCCAAATGCCCGGGCCTACTCTCTTGTTGACCGATGTAAGGCCGCCAGAATCCTCGAGCACAAAATAGTGCAGGAAACGATCAGCGGGCTTTGCCTTTGGCGACTTGAAAGGCAATCTGCCCACCTTTCCGAGCCTGTACGCCTCGCATTTGTCCCGAAACGGGCAGGAGGGACAATCGGGATTGCGGGGCACGCATTGCATCGCGCCGAATTCCATGATCGCCTGGTTGAACAGTGCCGGATCGGAACCTGCGATAAGCGTGGTGGCCAAAGCCGTGAATTCCTTTTTGGCAGCGGGTTTTGCAATATCGGCCTCCAGATCGAAAACGCGCGCCAAAACACGGAGCACGTTCCCGTCCACCACCGCTTTTTGTTCGCCAAAGGCAAAAGAGGCAATGGCCGCAGCGGTATACTCACCCACACCGGGAAGGTTGAGCAGGGATTCATAATTGTCGGGGAAACTTCCGCCCAGCTCGTAGGCGACCCTTTTCGCGGCAGCGTGCAGGTTTCGGGCACGGGAATAATAACCAAGTCCCTGCCAGGCGAGCATGACGTGTTGCTCATCGGCATCGGCCAACGAAACAACATCGGGAAAAAGACTCATAAACCGTTCGTAGTAAGGCAACCCCTGCGCAACCCGCGTCTGTTGGAGTATGATCTCGGAAAGCCAGATCCGATAGGGGTCTTTCGTATCCCTCCAGGGCAGGTCCCGCTTATGTTGTAAATACCACTGTATTAACGTTCTGGCAAAATCCATGGTTTGAACAATGACGGGCAAAAGTAAAAGTTTTATGTTGTTAAATTTTAATGATTTAGCTTTTATAATTGGTTTTTAAATTCCTATATTTGCAACCTCAAAAATTTACACATAAACTATAAAATCGAAAGAAAATGACGAAAGCAGATATCGTAGCGAAAATTTCTGAAAAGCTGGGTCTCGAGAAAGGCGATGTACAGGCTACAGTGGAATCTTTTATGGATGAAGTAAAATCTTCACTCGAAACAGGCGACAACGTATATCTCAGGGGATTCGGCAGCTTCATCATCAAGACAAGGGCTGAAAAGACAGGAAGGAACATTTCCAAGAACACGACCATCAAGATTCCCGCTCATAATATTCCGGCATTCAAACCTGCTAAGGTGTTTGTGGAAGGCGTAAAGACAAACAACGAAACCAAGTAATATTAATCAAATAAATTCCAAAACATGCCTAGCGGAAAGAAGAGAAAAAGACATAAGGTAGCTACGCACAAGCGTAAGAAAAGGGCGAGAGCTAACCGTCACAAGAAGAAAAAGTAGTGCAAACTACTTTTTCTTGTTTTTTTTAAGCGTTCATTGACATCGGAAAGAAAAAATTGACAAATGTCGACCCGAGGCGCAGCCGAACAGTACGGAGCGCAGCGCAGTAAATGACGAAAGTCGAACGAGAGTCCTCGGTAGGCTGACAGTTGATCGACAGGATATTGGTTTCTTTCCAACGGGTTTAAATACCTGTTTAAAATTATTGTTAACCATCCAGTTAGGTTGATCGACAATGACTACGGTTCAATACTTGGCCCGTTCGTCATTTGACATTCGACATTCGACTGAATTAAAATTTACAAGGTGAATAAAGAATTAATCATTAGATCAAGTTCTGAAGCCGTAGATTTTGCCTTATTGAAAGATGGAAAACTCATTGAATTGCACCGGGAGGAAGAGAAAAGCGACTTCCAGGTAGGCGATATTTTCATCGCCAAGATCCGGAAGCCGGTCGCGGGGCTCAATGCGGCGTTTGTGAACGTCGGCTATGAGAAAGATGCATTTTTGCACTACCACGACCTTGGGCCGAACCTCGCCTCACAGTTGAAATTCATGAAACTTGTAAGCACAGGTAAATTAAAAGATTACTCACTGAAGAATTTTCAGTTCGAGAAAGAGATTGACAAGAACGGAGCGATTACCGACATTCTGAGCACAAATCAGTCGGTACTGGTCCAGGTCGTGAAGGAACCTATTTCGACCAAGGGACCCCGCATTTCCTCCGAACTTTCGCTCGCCGGAAGGTACATTGTCCTGGTCCCCTTTTCCGACAGGATCTCGATTTCCCAAAAGATCGAATCCAAGGAAGAAAAAGATCGGTTAAAGCGCCTCATTCAGTCCATCAGGCCAAAAGGTTTCGGGATTATTGTCCGGACCGTCGCCGAGGACAAGAAGGTCGCCGACATCGACAAGGATTTGCAGAACCTGCTCACCAGGTGGAATGCAATGTGTAAAAAAATTCCAACGGCCCATCATCCGTCAAAAGTACTCGGGGAACTCAACCGGGCATCGTCCATTTTGCGCGACGTGTTCAACGATTCCTTCACCGGGATCCATATTGACGACGAGGAGCTGTTTTACCAGACTAAGGACTACCTGATGGAAATTGCGCCCACAAAGGCCTCCATCGTAAAATATTACCAAAACCGGGACCTTCCCATATTTGAAAAATTCAATATCGAACGACAAATCAAAACTTCATTCGGCAAGACGGTCTCCATGAGCCGCGGCGCCTACCTGATCATCGAGCACACCGAAGCGCTTCACGTGATCGACGTCAACAGCGGAAACCGCTCCAACAAGGCCAACAACCAGGAAGACACCGCTCTCGAGGTCAACATGATTGCCGCTGCCGAGATCGCCCGCCAGCTCAGGCTCCGGGATATGGGCGGAATCATCGTCGTGGATTTCATCGACATGCAGAATCCCGACAACCGCAAGAAGCTCTTTGATTTGCTCCGGAAGGAAATGAGCGACGACAAAGCCAAACACAAGATTTTGCCGCCAAGTAAATTCGGGCTCATCCAGATTACCCGACAGCGCGTCAGGCCGGAAGTCGCCATCAAAACCAGCGAAGAGGATCCCAACAACGGAAAAGCCGAGATCGAGGCCCCCATCAAGGTCATCGACCGCATCAACCTGGATTTGGAGCGCATCCTCAAGACGCACAAAAAAGTCGTGCTCAACACGCACCCCTTTGTCGCAGCCTATCTGAGCAAGGGGTTCCCGTCGGTACGTTCAAAATGGTTCCTTGAACACCGCAAATGGGTCAAAATCATACCACGTGATGCTTACACGTTTTTAGAGTACCATTTCTTCGATAAAGAAGGCAATGCTATTTCAGAATAAAAAAGAAACCGCTTTTCGAGAGATTAGCGGTTTTTTTATGTCTTTTCGTCTCACTTATGCCTTATCAAACCGCTCAGTTCGGCTTCGCTTCGGGAAGCGGTCGTTTTTATGTCCTTTCGTCTCTTTTATGTCTTGTCAAACCGCTCAGTTTGACTGTATCAAACCGCTCAGTTCGGCTTTGCCTCGGGTAGCGGTTTTTTTATGCCTTTTCGTCTAACTTATGTCTTATCAAACCACTCAGTTCGGCTTCGCCTCGGGTAGCAGTTTTTTTATGTCTTTTCGTCTAACTTATGTCTTATCAACCGCTTAGTTCGGCTTTGCCTCGGGTAGCGGTTTTTTTATGTCTTTTCGTCTCATTTATGTCCT
>JAEWCF010000066.1 GCA_023390775.1 Bacteroidota bacterium
CTCTTCCTACTGTATGCGCGCACCTTCCCGGTAATCGCACAGGCCGAAGTCAAGACGATCCTGAAATCATCGGGAGACAACTACAAAAGATTAAGAGACGAAAATAACACACACCATGAGTAACAAAGTAGTATACGCCATCTACAATGACGATGATACGCTGATGGACGCCGTCAAGAAAACGCGTGCCGCCCATCACCACATCGAGGAAGTATATACACCGTTTCCCGTGCACGGGCTGGACAAGGCTATGGGCCTTGCACCCACGCGGCTCGCGATATGCTCGTTCATCTACGGCTGCATCGGCCTTTCGGTGGCGACCTGGATGATGAACAACATCATGATCGAGGACTGGCCGCAGGATATCGGCGGAAAGCCAAGCTTCAGCTACATCCAGAACATGCCGGCGTTTGTTCCCGTAATGTTCGAGATGACGGTTTTCTTCGCTGCCCACCTCATGGTGATCACGTTTTACATGCGCAGCAAGCTTTGGCCCTTCAAGGCGGCCGAGAACCCTGACATCCGCACCACCGACGACCACTTTTTAATGGAGGTTTCGGTACACGACAATGAGGACGAACTGGTATCCTTTTTCCAGAATACCGGCGCCGTCGAAGTCAAAGTAATAGAAAAGCACTGATATGAAGAGCGTATATAAAACAGCGTTATTGGCCGGTTTTGCTGTCGTTGCGGCGTCCTGCTTCAACAAGAAGGAGCCCAACTACCAGTACATGCCCAATATGTATGAATCCGTGGCCTATGAGACGTACACCGAATCGGATGCGTTCCTTCGCGGAGGCGTATCGGCACAAATTCCTGCCGAGGGCACCATCAGCCGGGGCTTCGTTCCATACGATATCGAGAATTCGACAGCAGGGTACGAGCAGTCAAAGTCAAACACATCGCCGCTGGATTCACTCGCTTATGACGAGCCGAAGGCGCAGCAGCTGTTCACCATCTATTGCGCGATCTGCCATGGCGACAAGGGCGACGGAAAAGGCAAGCTGGTCCAAAAGGAGAAATTCCTGGGGGTACCAAGCTACAAGGACCGCGCGATCACCGTTGGAAGCGTTTTCCATGTGGAGACTTACGGGCTCAATTCCATGGGGTCGTACGCCAACCAGCTCAACACCGAGGAGCGTTGGATGGTGGCCCAGTACGTCATGAAGCTTAAGGCCGGATTATAATCGTTGAACAAACTGACCGATATAGATATGTACACACTTTCGAGTAAATTAAAAATATTTTCCTTAGTCCTGATGGTCCTCGGACTGCTTGGGATCGGGTATGGATTTTTAACTGCACCCAAGACCGTTCAGGATGTTGAGGCGATCCTTGCCGAGCAAAGCCACGACAGCCACGGAGGCGGCCACGGTGCTGCTGCGGCTCATGGCGAGGCTACCCACGAGATCCAGGACGACACCAAGATGGACGATCCGGCAAAGCATGTTACCGGAGGTAAGGCTGATGCCAAGCACGAGGAAATCAACCTGCGCGGTGATGCCGAGAAGAACACCGATACCATCGCATCGGTCAATTCAACCGAAACCGATACCACTGCGGTTGCCGTTGCCACTGATACGGCACATGCTAACCAGCCTCGCGTGGAAAACCAGGCCGCCGGGAATGTTCACGCCGAAACCACCGGGCATGAAGATGCAGCCGTTGCACATGGTGGGTCTGCCAATGGCGCCGATGCCCATGCCGATCATCAAAAACATCTCGAACACGTGTTGCACCAATTGCAGAACAAGCCCTGGGCTGCCTTCTATGTTGCGTGTATTTTCTTTATGCTGATTTCGCTTGGCGTCCTGGCCTTCTACGCGATCCAACAGGTCGCGCAGGCGGGTTGGTCTCCGGTGCTGTTCCGCGTCATGCAGGGAATCACCGCTTACCTACCGGTAGGTTCGGTCATCTTCTTTATTTTGCTGTTGCTTTCGGCGATGCACATGAACCACCTGTTCGTTTGGATGGGCGAGGGCGTAACCGATCCCAACAGCCCGCATTACGACAAGCTCATCGCCAACAAATCGGGTTACCTGAACATTCCTTTCTGGCTCATCCGCGCCGCGATCTTCCTGGCAGGATGGAATTTCTACCGCTACATTTCACGCAAGAACTGCCTCGCGCAGGACGATGCCAACGATAATGTTTATTACAAGAAAAACTTCAAGGCTTCGGCTGCGTTCCTGGTGTTCTTCATCGTGACCGAGTCGATCATGTCCTGGGACTGGATCATGTCATTCGATCCACACTGGTTCTCTACGCTGTTCGGATGGTACGTTTTTGCGAGTTTCTTCGTGAGCGGCATTACCACCATCTGCATGGTGACGCTTTACCTGAAGTCACGCGGATATCTTGAGTATGTCAACACCAGCCACATCCATGACCTTGCGAAGTTCATGTTTGGTATCAGCGTGTTCTGGACCTATCTGTGGTTCTCGCAGTTCATGCTGATCTGGTATGCCAATATCCCTGAAGAAGTCACTTATTTCGTCACCCGTATCAATGATTACCCATTGTTGTTCTGGGGTGCGGTGGTCATGAACTTCGTGTTTCCGATCCTGATCCTGGTCAACACCGACTTCAAGCGCATCCCGTGGATCCTGGTCATGGCCGGATCGGTCATCCTTGTGGGCCACTACGTGGATTTCTTCAACATGGTCATGCCTGCCACCGTGGGCAACCAGTGGTTCATCGGCGCTGCCGAGATCGGCTCATTAATGTTCTTCCTCGGATTGTTCCTTTTTGTGGTCTTCACCGCGCTCACCAAGGCGCCGCTGCTGCCCAAGCGCAATCCTTTCATCGAGGAAAGTAAACATTTTCATTATTAATATTTAAAGTAAAGGACAGATGACAAGTTTGTTGGTAGTTATAGTTTTAGTTTTATTGGCTGTTGCGATTTGGCAGCTGACTAAAATATTCGATTTGACGCAGGTTCGGGCCAACGTCGACGATTCGCAGATAGCCAATGACAGGGACAACAACCTTCACGGTTACCTTTCCTTCGGGTTCCTTGGCTTTATCTACCTGATCACGATCTGGTGTATCGTCTATTACGGCGACCTTCCGCTGATGGACAACTCCGCATCGGTACACGGCAAAGAAGTCGACAGGCTGATGTGGATCACGATGATCCTGATTTTCATCGTCCAAACCATCACGCAGGCACTGCTTTACTGGTTCTCGTTCAAATACCGCGGCCGTGCCGGGCAAAAGGCACTTTATTTCGCCGATAACGACCGGCTTGAGTTCGTGTGGTCGGTTATCCCGGCAATCGTTTTGGCCGGATTGATCCTTTACGGGCTTTACGCCTGGACCAACATCATGTTCGTCGATGAGGACGAGGATGTCATGGTAGTCGAGGTGTACGCCAAGCAATTCTCATGGGAAGTGCGCTATGCCGGAAAAGACAATGTCCTTGGAAAGGCGAACGTACGCTATATCGAGGGTATCAATACGATGGGTGTTGACCTTGCCGATCCAAATGCGCAGGACGACATCACCACCACCGAACTCCACCTTCCAAAAGGCAAAAAGGTCCTTTTCAAGTTCCGTTCGCAGGATGTGCTGCACTCGGCCTACATGCCTCACTTCCGTGCCCAGATGAACGTGGTGCCGGGAATGGTGACGCAATTCGCCTTTGAGCCCATTTACACGACGGCGGAGATGCGCGACCTTCCGGAAATGATGGAAAAAGTACAGCGCATCAATGAACTTCGTCAAAAGAGGAGCGCGCAACTGGTAGCCAATGGCGGACAGGCGCTGGATCCGTACGTTTTTGATTACCTTCTTCTCTGCAACAAGATTTGCGGTGCTTCGCACTACAACATGCAAATGAAACTTGTAGTCGATACGCCTGAGGATTTCCAAAAATGGCTGTCGACCAACCAGACCCTCGTCCAGAAGAAAAAGGACGAGAACGCACAGGAAAAAGAAGACGGCCTGACCCCTGCGCTCCAGGGCAAGGATTCGGTTAACGTGAACAAAGCCGCCGACGCTTCTGCGCCGCTGGCGATGAAATAATAATCTAAGAAACAAAAAGCACCATATATGTCTGCAGTAGCTCACGATCACGATCACGGACACGCTCATGACCACGCGCACGATCACGGCCACGATCACCACCACCATAAAGATACTTTCATAACGAAATATATCTTCAGCATCGATCACAAGATGATCGCCAAGCAGTACCTGATCACGGGTATCATCATGGGTGTGATTGGAGTCGGAATGTCGATGCTCTTCAGGATGCAGCTTGCCTGGCCTGAAGAATCGTTCAAGATCTTCAACATCCTATTGGGCGACAAGTTTGCTCCGGAGGGCGTCATGGCCAACGATGTTTACCTCGCGCTGGTCACCATCCACGGTACCATCATGGTATTCTTCGTATTGACGGCGGGCCTTTCGGGAACGTTCTCGAACCTGTTGATCCCGCTGCAGATCGGGGCGCGCGACATGGCCTCGGGATTCCTTAACATGGTTTCCTACTGGTTGTTCTTCACCTCGTCGGTCATCATGGTTTGCTCGCTGTTTGTAGAGTCGGGGCCGGCGTCGGCAGGTTGGACCATCTATCCACCGCTCAGCGCGCTTCCGCAATCCATCGCGGGTTCGGGAACGGGTATGACACTTTGGTTGGTATCGATGGCGGTATTCATCGCTTCGTCGCTCCTCGGATCGCTTAACTACGTGGTAACGGTCATCAACCTTCGAACGAAGGGAATGTCGATGACACGCCTCCCGCTGACGATCTGGGCGTTTTTCATCACCGCGCTTATCGGAATCCTTTCGTTCCCGGTACTTCTTTCGGCGGCTTTGCTGCTCCTGATGGACCGCTCGTTCGGAACTTCGTTCTTCCTTTCCGACATTTACATTGCCGGTGAGGTCTTGCATTACCAGGGCGGTTCGCCGGTACTTTTCGAACACCTTTTCTGGTTCCTTGGCCACCCCGAAGTTTACATCGTAATCCTTCCGGCGATGGGCCTCGTATCCGAAATCATGGCGACCAACGCCCGCAAGCCGATCTTCGGTTACCGTGCGATGATCATGTCCATCCTTGCGATCGCGTTCCTTTCGACCATCGTTTGGGGCCACCACATGTTCATCTCCGGAATGAACCCGTTCCTCGGATCGGTGTTTACCTTCACGACACTTCTCATCGCGATCCCGTCGGCGGTAAAAGCCTTTAACTGGATCACGACTATCTGGAAAGGGAACCTGCAGCTCAACCCTGCGATGCTGTTCTCGATCGGATTCGTGTCGACCTTCATTACAGGCGGTCTTACCGGGATCATTCTGGGTGACTCAACGCTTGACATCAACGTCCACGATACGTACTTTGTAGTGGCGCACTTCCACCTGGTAATGGGTATTTCTGCCCTTTACGGGATGTTCGCCGGTATCTACCACTGGTACCCCAAAATGTTCGGCCGCATGCTCAACAAGAACATGGGTTATGTCCACTTCTGGGTGACCACGGTATGTGCGTACGGCGTATTCTTCCCGATGCACTTCATCGGTATGGCCGGTCTTCCGCGCCGTTACTACACCAACACCAACTTCCCGCTGTTTGACGACCTTCAGAATGTAAACGTTTTGATCACCGTCTTCGCGCTTGTGGGAGGTGTCTTCCAGCTGGTGTTCCTGTACAATTTCTTCAGCAGCATTTTCTACGGAAAACGCACTGTCCAGAACCCTTGGAAATCCAACACGCTTGAGTGGACCGCTCCAATCGAGCACATCCACGGAAACTGGCCCGGCGAGATCCCGCACGTGCACCGTTGGCCATATGATTACTCCAAGCCCGGCCACGATGAGGACTTTGTCCCGCAAAACGTGCCGTTCAAGGAAGGCGAAGAAGTCATGCACCACTAAATACAAAAGCTGTCCAAAAGGGCAGCTTTTTTTTGGCCCCCGGCCCCAAAGGGGAGTTTTTTTCCGCCGGGCTCCGGGTTTTAAACCATTTGGGCGTGCCGGCGCACCATGTTTATCTTTTGCCCGGGCATGATGACGCGCCGTCGCGTCTTCCGCTGTATCTTTTGAAGGCTTCGCCGTTCAAAAGGATGCCGCTCCAACCGCTCACGCGGCCCATTGCAACCAATGGCGAAAATCCTTATCTTACGGCATGGAAAATTTCAGGAACAATAAAGAAAAGAACCGCTTTGAACTGGAAGTCAATGGCCAGACGGCGATCATCGATTACATGCTCAACACGCAAAACATCATGTTCCTCAACCACACCGAGGTCCCGCAGGAACTCGAAGGCAAGGGCGTAGGCAGCAGGCTTGTCAAGAATACCCTGGAATACATCCGCGACCACGGATATAAGCTGGCTCCCATCTGTCCTTTCGTCTCGGCGTATTTGCGAAGGCATCCGGAGTGGCAGGATTTGTTGTCAGCGGGCTATAAGGTTTAAAGCTCTCAGCTCTCAGCTAGCAGCTTGTTTTGGATCAACCATCATGGTTGAGAGTCATCAGTTGTCAGTTGTCAGGTTAAGTGTTCGAGTCTTGAGTACTAAGTTCTGGGCAATGACCGTTTACCGTCAACCGTCAACCGTCAACCATCCGTGCTCCTGTGCCCCTGTCTTCCACTAGACATTCGTTACGCGACATTCGACATTTCCCTATCTTTGCCCCATGAACGACAACCTCAGGCCCACCAACGAGCATTTCAATCCCGAGGAACTTGACCTGGAGCGCAAGCTGCGGCCCCTTTCCTTTGATGATTTCTCGGGGCAGGACCAGATCTTGGAGAATCTTAAGGTCTTTGTCGCGGCGGCCAACCAGCGCAATGAAGCCCTGGACCATGCGCTTTTCCACGGACCGCCGGGATTGGGCAAGACTACGCTCGCGAACATCCTGGCCAATGAATTGGGTGTGGGAATCAAGATCACCTCGGGTCCCGTGCTGGACAAACCGGGCGACCTCGCGGGCCTTCTCACCAACCTCGAGGAACGGGACGTCCTGTTCATCGACGAGATCCACCGGTTAAGTCCCGTGGTCGAGGAATACCTTTACTCGGCGATGGAAGATTTCAAGATCGACATCATGATCGAGACGGGGCCCAACGCGCGTTCGGTACAAATCAATCTCAACCCGTTCACTTTGGTGGGTGCGACCACGCGTTCGGGACTTTTGACGGCGCCGATGCGCGCGCGTTTCGGGATCCAGAGCCGCCTTCAGTATTACACCACCGAACTCCTGACCACCATCATCCAGCGCAGCGCCTCGATCATCGCGATGCCCATCACAATGGAGGCCGCCATCGAAATCGCGGGGCGCAGCCGCGGAACACCCAGGATCGCCAACGCACTTTTGCGGCGGGTCCGGGATTTTGCACAAATCAAGGGCAACGGAAAAATAGACATCGAGATCGCGCGTTATGCCCTTAAGGCGCTCAACGTGGACGCGCACGGGCTCGACGAGATGGACAATAAGATCCTCACCACCATAATAGACAAGTTCAAGGGCGGTCCCGTGGGACTCACCACACTGGCCACTGCCGTCAGCGAAAGCGCCGAAACCATCGAGGAGGTCTACGAGCCGTTCCTCATCCAGGAGGGTTTCATCATGCGTACGCCGCGCGGCCGCGAGGTCTGCGAGAAGGCCTACACGCATCTCGGCCGGATCAGGAACAATTACCAGGGAGGGCTTTTTTAGGGCATTGCCTTGCACACCGGCCACCGCACCGGCTGGCCCTTCGCTAAAACAGTCCACTGGACTGTTTCTTAACGCTCAGTCCAGGCCCGGGCTGTCCGCTATAGCTGCCCGCCGCGGCGGGGCAGTCTGCCGCTTCCATCCCTAATGCGCCTTCTAATGAACATCGACCTTCGCGAGAAATACACCGCCTTCATCAAGCAGGAAGCCGCCCGGCTGGGTTTCATGTCATGCGGAGTTTCGCGTGCGGGATTTTTGGAGGAGGAGGCGCCGCGTCTGGAGAAATGGCTGCACGATGGCCGCCACGGGCAGATGCAATGGATGGAAAACCATTTTGACAAACGCCTCGATCCCACCAAACTCGTCGAGGGTTCCAAAAGCGTGGTGTCGCTGCTTCTCAACTATTATCCGCCCGAGCGCCAGAACCCCGATTCCTACAAGATTTCCAAATACGCTTACGGCCGCGACTACCACTTCGTCATCAAGGACAAACTCAAGTCTTTGCTGAATTCAATCCGCGAAAACATTGGCGATGTGGAGGGCCGCGCGTTCGTGGATTCGGCGCCGGTGCTGGACAAGGCGTGGGCGGCAAAGGCCGGTTTGGGCTGGCAGGGCAAGAACAGCAACCTGCTTACGCAAAAGGCCGGGTCGTTCTACTTCATCGCCGAACTCATCCTCGACCTGGACCTGCTCTACGACCATCCCGTGACCGACCACTGCGGGACCTGCACCGCCTGCCTCGACGCCTGCCCAACGCGGGCCATCGTCCAACCCTATGTGGTCGACGGAAGCAAATGCATATCGTACTTCACTATCGAATTAAAGGACAACCTTCCGCAGGAGATGAAAGGCAAATTTGAGGACTGGGCCTTTGGCTGCGACATCTGCCAGGATGTTTGCCCGTGGAACCGTTTTTCATCGGCACACCGCGAGCCTCTTCTGCAACCCAATCCCGATTTGTTGGCGCTCTCAAAATCCGACTGGGAAGACATGACCGAGGAAGTCTTCCGGCAAATTTTCAGGGATTCGCCGCTCAAGCGCACAAAGTTTGAGGGAATGAAGCGCAATATCGCTTTCCTTAAAGATTCGGTGCAAAACTTTTTGGAATAGCCATTCTCTGCTACCTTTGTAGGTCGCAAGAAATCGCTTATGAACCAATACAGCAAACGCCGGGAAGCGCTGCTCTACCACGCCAAGCCCGAACCGGGCAAGATTCAAGTGGTACCCACGAAGAAATACGCTACCCAACGCGACCTTTCACTGGCTTATTCCCCGGGCGTCGCCGAGCCCTGCCTCGAGATTGCCAAGGACGTACGCAATGTCTATAAGTATACCGCCAAGGGCAACCTGGTGGCCGTCATCTCCAACGGGACCGCAGTCCTTGGTTTGGGCGACATCGGCCCGGAAGCCTCGAAACCAGTCATGGAAGGCAAGGCGCTGTTGTTCAAGATTTTCGCGGATATCGACGTTTTTGACATCGAGGTCGGCACCAAGGACATCGATGCTTTTGTCGAGACCGTCAAGAACATCGCTCCGACTTTTGGGGGGATCAACCTCGAAGACATAAAAGCCCCCGAATCCTTCGAGATCGAGAGGCGCCTGGTCGAGGAACTCAACATCCCCATCATGCACGACGACCAGCACGGTACGGCGATCATCTCGTCGGCGGCGCTACTCAATGCCCTGGACCTTGCCCGCAAGGATATTGACAAGGTGAAGATCGTGGTCTCGGGAGCGGGATCGGCGGCGCTGGCGTGCACCAATCTCTTCCTTTTGCTGGGCGCGAAGGTGGAAAACATCATCATGTTTGACAAGGACGGGGTGTTGTCTGCAGACCGTACCGATCTTTCAACCTTGCAGCAGCCCTATGCAAATGCGCAACCGGGCCTTTCCCTTTATGAGGCCATGAAGGGCGCCGATGTATTCCTGGGCCTGTCGGCGGGAAATATCCTGTCTCCCGAAATGTTGCTCGAGATGGCCGACACTCCCATCGTTTTTGCCATGGCCAATCCACTTCCCGAGATCGATTATAACCTCGCCATCGCCACGCGAAAGGATATCATCATGGCCACCGGAAGGTCAGACCATCCCAACCAGGTAAACAATGTACTGGGGTTTCCATACATATTCCGCGGGGCGCTCGATGTCCGCGCGACCAGGATCAATGAGGCGATGAAAATGGCCGCCGTCCGGGCACTTGCGGCCTTGGCACGAGAGACGGTCCCGGAGCAGGTGAACATCGCCTATGGCGAAACAAAACTCATTTACGGCCGCGAATACATCATCCCGAAACCTTTCGACCCGCGCTTGATCACCACCGTGGCGCCTGCGGTTGCCCGTGCGGCCATGGAATCGGGAGTGGCGCTGCAGCCGATTACCGATTGGGTCGAATATGAGGAAGAACTATTGGAAAGGCTCGGCTCCGACAATAAAATGGTGCGGCTTCTCACCAACCGCGCCAAGACCGAACCCAAGCGCGTCGTCTTTGCCGAAGCCGATCACCTGGACGTGCTCAAGGCGGCCCAAATTGCGCAGGAGGAAGGCATCGCATTTCCCATCCTGCTCGGAAACCGGGAGACGATCCTGGAACTTAAGGAGGAACTCGGCTTTGACGCCGACGTGCCCATCATCGACCCAAAAACGCACGGTGAGGACGAGCGCCGGGACCGATATGCAAAAACTTTCTGGGAATCGCGCCAACGCCGTGGCATCCAAAAGATAGACGCCGAGAAATGGATGCGCGAACGCAATTACTTTGCGGCCATGATGGTCAAGGAAGGCGATGCCGACGCGCTCGTATCCGGCTATTCGCGCAGCTACCCCACGACGGTCAAGCCGATGATGCAACTCATTGGAAAGGCGCCCGGAATTTCGCTGATTGCCACGGCCAACATGATGATGACCAACCGCGGGCCGATGTTCCTTTCGGATACGGCGATCAATCCGAATCCATCGGCGGACGACCTGGCCAAGATTGCGCTGATGACGGCCAAGACGGTGCGCATGTTCGGGCTCGAACCGGTCATTGCGATGGTGTCGTTCTCAAATTTCGGATCGTCGGCGGACGCTTCGGCTTCAAAGGTGGCCCAGGCCGTAAAATACCTTCACAATTATTATCCCGACCTGATCGTGGACGGGGAGCTCCAGGCCGATTTTGCGCTTAATGCCGATATGCTCAAGAGCAAGTTCCCCTTTTCTAAACTTGCGGGGAAAAAGGTCAACACGCTTATTTTCCCCAATCTCGAATCGGCCAACATTACCTACAAAATGCTCAAGGAACTTTACAAGACGGACTCCGTGGGCCCCATCATGCTGGGCATGGACAAGCCCGTTCACATTTTTCAATTAGGCGCGAGCGTTGAGGAAATGGTCAACATGGTGGCTGTTGCGGTCGTTGACGCGCAGGAAAAGGAGAAGCGCCGCAAACGTTGGCAGGAGGGAGTATAATGCCCACGGCCGTAAAGGAATTTTGTTATATTTGGGCATTGTTTAACAGATGATCGCACACTTACAGGGCCGGCTTGTGGAAAAGTCACCCACCGAAGTAGTCCTGGACTGCGGCGGCGTGGGCTATCTTGTCAATATATCGCTCCACACTTTTTCGCTTCTTCCGGATTCAGAAAACATTCGGCTTTACACCTACATGCAGGTCCGCGAGGATGCGCATGTGCTTTTTGGATTTGCCGAAAAATCGGAACGTGAGCTCTTCAAGTTGCTCATCAGCGTTTCGGGGATCGGGCCCGGAATCGCGAGGACGATGTTGTCTTCGATCGAACCGCGCCAAATAATCCGGTCGATCGCATCGGGTGATGTCGCTACCATACAGGGAATCAAGGGCATCGGGGCCAAGACGGCGCAACGTGCGATCCTCGACCTTCGGGACAAGATGTTAAAAGTAGAAGGCATTGACGAAGTTTCGTTCAGCGCGCGCAATACAAACCGTGACGAAGCGTTATCTGCTTTGGAAGTACTGGGCTTTAACAAAAAGTTGGCTGAAAAATCTGTTGAAAGGATTGTTAAGGAGAATCCCGACGCGAGTGTTGAAACGATCATTAAACAAGCTTTAAAAACCTTATAGTACTTGAAAACGGAATTCACCCAGGCCCAACACCGGTTTTTATATATTGCTTTATTCTTTTTAGGCAGCCTTGGTGCGTTTGCTCAGGTGGACGAGGAAGTCCAGGATACCACGGCCACCGGCTATTCGGTGGGTGAAATCGAGATGGCAAACCCGCCGTCCATCCTTGAGGCCTATACCTACGATCCCGTTACCGACCGTTACATCTACACGTTTTCGGTGGATGATTTCAACATCAATTACCCCATTATCCTCACGCCCGCCGAATATCAGGAACTGATGCTCCGCGAGACGATGCGCGATTATTTCCAGGAAAAATCGGATGCGATAGACGGCAAGAAGGAGGGCTCCGAAGAGGCGAAGAAGAACCTGTTGCCGAGGTATTACGTGAATTCGGGGTTTTTCGAGACGATCTTCGGCGGAAATACGATCGATATCAAACCCACGGGATCGGTGGAAATGGACCTGGGCCTTCGGTACACCAGGCAGGACAATCCTTCCTTTTCGCCCCGGAACCGTTCCAACATTACCTTCGACTTTGACCAGCGGATCTCAATGAGCCTCATGGGCAAGGTGGGGACGCGGCTATCGGTCATGATCAACTACGACACCGAGTCGACTTTCGCCTTCCAGAATCTCATCAAACTCGAATACACGCCGGACGAGGACGACATCATCCAGAAGATCGAGGTGGGTAACGTCAGCCTTCCGCTCAACAGCTCGCTCATCCGCGGGGCGCAGAGCCTTTTCGGAGTCAAGGCGATGCTTCAATTCGGCAAGACCACGGTGACCGGTGTTTTCTCGGAACAAAAATCGCAGACCCGTACCGTTACCGCGCAGGGCGGAGGGACCATTCAGGATTTCGAGCTCTTCGGGCTGGAGTACGACATGGACCGGAACTTCTTCCTCTCGCAGTACTTCCGTGACAAGTACGACGAGTCGCTTCGGAACTACCCCTACATCGATTCCCGTGTGCAGATTACCAGGATCGAGGTCTATGTGACCAACCGCCAGAACCGCGTCAATACCACAAACAACAACCTGCGCAACATCATCGCGCTGCAGGATTTGGGCGAATCGCAATTGACGAATTATCCCGATCCCGTCGTGGTGCTCGATCCCGTTCCCGCAGGGTTCTTCAATACGGGCCCCGATGCGCCCCCGGACAACGGCAACAACGACCTGAATCCCGAGTTGCTTACGAACGATCCCAACAACGAGGGCATCCTGAACAGTTCCATCCGCGAGATCGTCACCGCCGACCAGGGCTTTGACGGCATCGCAGCGACCGAGGGGCGCGACTACTCCAAACTGGAAAACGCGCGGAAACTCCTTCCCAACGAATTTACCTACCACCCGCAATTGGGTTACATCTCGCTGCAGCAACGGCTTTCAAACGACGAGATCCTTGCGGTGGCGTTCCAATACACGATAGGGGACCAGGTGTACCAAGTGGGGGAATTCGGTACCGACGGAATCGACGCCACGCAAACCGGCCCCACCAACCCCGACAACGGCCAGCCCACGACGGTGACCACGCAGAGCCTCGTGCTCAAGATGCTCAAGAGCAGCCTCACCAATGTGAACACGCCCGTCTGGAATTTGATGATGAAGAACATCTACCAGATTCCCGGCGCGTTCCAGTTGGAGCAGGAAGATTTCAGGTTCAACATCCTTTACACCGATCCCTCGCCGCTCAACTACATCGATCCGGTAGCGGGAACGCCCTTTCCGCCTTCGCCGCCAAACGAACCCGTGGCCGAGACGCCGCTTCTCAAGGTTTTCAATGTCGACAGGCTAAACTACAACAATGACCCGCAGCCCAACGGCGACGGATTTTTCGATTTCGTGCCCGGCCTTACCGTCGACACGCAGACCGGACGCATCATCTTCACCACGGTCGAGCCTTTCGGAGAGCATCTCTTCAACAAACTCGCGCTCGGCGGCGAGAACTACAACGATCCCGCGACCTATAACCCCAACCAGCAGAAGTACGTCTACCGCACGATGTACCGCAATACGCAGGCGTACGCGTTGCAGGAAAGCCAGAAAAACAAATTCCAGCTCAAGGGCCGTTTCAAGTCCACCGGAGGCGATGGCATCCCGATCGGGGCGTTCAACGTGCCTCGCGGTTCCGTCGTGGTGACAGCGGGCGGACGCGTTCTCGTGGAAGGTGTTGATTACAGCGTCAACTACCAATTGGGACGCGTGCAGATTCTGGATCCGTCGCTTCAGGCATCCAATACGCCGATCGAGGTTTCGGTGGAGAACAACTCGGTGTTTGGCCAGCAGACGCGGCGTTTCATGGGAATCGACGTGCAGCACAAGTTCAGCGACAAATTTATCGTCGGGGCGACATTCCTCAAGATGACCGAGCGCCCGTTTACCCAAAAATCGAACTATGGCCAGGAATCGGTCAACAACTCGATCTTCGGGCTTAATGCCAATTACTCGACTGAGGTTCCCTTCCTGACGCGGATGGCCAACAAACTGCCGAACATCGACACCGATGTTCCGTCGAATATTTCGGTTCGCGGCGAGGTGGCCTTCTTGAAACCCGATACGCCGAAGGCCGACCGTTTTGAAGGAGAATCCACTATTTATGTGGACGATTTCGAGGGTTCGCAGACCACCATCGACATGCGCTCGCCATTCTCGTGGTTCCTTTCGAGCGTACCGGTTTTCCAGCCGGACCAGTCTACCGGTGATTATCCCGATTTCGGGCAGGCGTTGCCGGGGCTCGATTCCGGATTCAAGCGCGCCAAGCTTTCGTGGTATACCATCGACCCGACCTTCTACGCCGAACCGCCCGGAGGCATCACGCCGCAGGAAATCGGTTACAACACGACGCGACGCATCTACAGCGCCGAACTCTATCCCGTGACCGACATCGCCGTCGGCCAGAGCCAGGTGATCAATACGCTCGACCTTACCTATTATCCGCAGGAGCGCGGCCCATATAACTTTAATCCCGCCGCCACCGATGATACTTTCTCGGCAGCCGAGGCACCCGACAACTTTGGGGGGATCATGCGCGCGATCAACTCGACCAACTTCGAACAGGCGAACGTGGAATACATCCAGTTCTGGATGATGGACCCTTACTATGGAGATGTGGCGAACCCGAATGCGCCGTCGGATGCGAATGAGGGCAGGATTTTCTTTAACCTTGGATCCATTTCGGAAGACGTCCTTAAAGATGGCCGTAAGCAGTACGAGAACGGTTTGGGCCCCGACGCGATCCTGGTGCAGCCGCCGCCCGTTTGGGGTAACGTCCCTGCCTCGCAGTCGCTGATCTACGCCTTTGACACCGACGCCAACAACCGCGCGAACCAGGATGTGGGGCTCGACGGGCTTAATGACGCCGAAGAGGCCACGCGTTTCCCCGCGTTCGCCGGAAGCCCGGATCCCGCCATGGACAACTACAATTTCTTCCTGAATGCCTCGGGAGGCGTGATCGAACGGTACCGCCAGTACAACGGCATGCAGGGCAACTCGCCGGTCGATGTTTCCAATGACAGCCGCGGATCGACCACTGTTCCCGATGTGGAGGACATCAATCGCGACAATACGATGAATACCATCAATGCGTACTACGAGTACAGTATCGACATAAAACCGAACATCACCATCAATGACCGCTACGTCACGGACATCAAGGTGTTGGACGAGGCCCCGAACCTCCCCACGGGCGCTGCTCCTGTTGGCGGCGTGCGTTGGATCCAGTACAAAATCCCGGTTGCAGAAGCTGAGAACGCGATAGGCGGAATCTCGGATTTGCGCACGGTGAATTTCATGAGGTTGTTCATGACGGGCTTTTCGGAACAGATCACGGTTCGCTTCGGCGCGTTGGACCTGGTTCGCGGAGAGTGGCGCCGTTACGTAAATACGCTCGACAATACCGATACCGATGTCGAGGACGATGATACCGTATTCGAGGTGCAGGCCGTCAACATCCAGGAAAACGGTGACCGCGTGCCGATCCCTTACGTTTCGCCGCCGGGCGTCGTGCGCGAGCAACTTTACAACAACAACCAGGTCATCAACCAGAACGAGCAGTCGCTTTCACTTCGCGTGACCGGCGACGGGCTTGAACCGGGTGACCCGAACCCCGATCCGCTTCTGGAATCGACGGGTGATGCGCGTGCGGTCTTCAAGAACGTGAGCGTCGACATGCGCCAGTTCAAGAAACTCAAGATGTTCCTCCACGCCGAGCAGATAGAGGGCGACGGGCAGCCGCTTCAGGATAACGAGATGATCGGGTTTATCCGTTTTGGAAACGACTTTACCGAGAACTTCTACGAGGTTCAGATTCCGCTCAAGGTATCTTCACTGGATTCCACGACCGAGGAGGAAATCTGGCCCACTGCGAACGAAATCGACCTCTCGCTGGATCTCTTGACCGAGCTCAAGATCCGCGCGATGGGCCCCGATTCGCCGCCGATCGATGTCAATGGCGTGAAATACGTCAACGAGGGCGAACTGGAGCCATCGCTGGCCGGGCGCGAAAACGAACTTCGCCTGGGAATCCGCGGTAACCCGAACTTCGGGCTTGTCCGGACCCTGATGGTGGGGATCAAGAACAACACCCGCAACCCGCGCATCCCGATCGAAACGGCTTCCAACCCGCACCCGATCCGCGGGGAAGTTTGGTTCAACGAGCTTCGCCTCGGCGGAATGGACAACAAGGGCGGTATGGCCGCAGTCCTGAACCTTGACGGTAACGTGGCCGATTTCGCGACGATCTCCGCCACGGGTCGCATGAGCACCATCGGTTTTGGCGGACTCGAGCAGGGCCCGAACGAGCGCTCACGCGAGGATATCCAGCAGTACAACATCGTCACCAACCTGGCACTCGGCAAATTGCTCCCGAAGAAATGGGGCCTCAACATTCCCTTCAACTACGCAGTGGGCGAGGAGATCATCACGCCGGAATACGATCCGTACAACCAGGACATCCGCCTGGAACAGCTCATCGAAAATACAGAGAGCGAGGCCGAAAAGGAAAACATCCGCGAACGCGCCATCGACTACACCAAGCGCAAGAGCATCAACTTTATCGGTGTCCGCAAGGAACGCGCCCCGCAACAAAAGCAGCGCTTCTACGATGTGGAAAACCTGACGCTCTCGCACTCGTTCAACGAGGTGGAGCGCCACGATTTCGAGATCGAGGAATATTTGGACCAACAGGTTTCGTCTACGGTGGATTATGCGCACACCTTCCAGCCGAAGCCGCTCGAACCGTTCAAGAACACCAAGTTCATGAAGAAGAGTTCGTACTGGAAACTGCTGAGCGATTTCAATTTCAATTACCTGCCGAGCACGATCAATTTCAACACGAACGTCCTTCGCCAATACAACCGCCAGCAATTCAGGCAGGTGGAGGTCGAGGGCATCCCGATCGACCCGCTTTACAGGCGAAATTACCTGTTCAATTACCAGTACGGGTTCAATTACAACCTGACGCGCAACCTGAAGATCAACTATACCGTGGCCACGAGCAACATCGTGCGCAATTACCTCGATGAGCAGGGCATTCCGGATTCGGAACTCAACATCTGGGACGGCTATTTTGACGTGGGTACGGCGAACCAGCACAACCAGCAGATCGTGGTCAATTATGAGCTGCCGATCAGCAAACTGCCGATCTTCAGCTTTATCAAATCCAACTATACCTATACGGGCGATTTCAACTGGCAGCGTGCCTCGCTCGCATTGGCCAGCGTTGACGGGTACAACTTGGGGAATACGATCCAGAACGCGGCCTCGCACAGGCTGAACACGGTCTTGAACATGGATGCCCTGTACAAGTACGTAGGGCTGGCCAAGAAACCCGCGACACCCGCAAGGCCTGCCGCCGCCCCGAAACCGGGCGAACGCGTGGTAAACCCTCAGGCCAATACGCAGAATTCAAGCGCCTTCATGGATGGGCTTCGGGGAATCCTCACCAGCGTGAAAAACGTCCAGATCAATTACACCGATACGCAGGGGACGGTGCTTCCGGGATACCTTCCGGGAATCGGGTTCCTGGGGACGACCAGGCCCAGCCTTGGCTTCGTGCTGGGCTCGCAGGAAGATGTGCGTTACGAAGCTGCCCGCCGCGGATGGCTGACGCTTTATCCCGAGTTCAACCAGAATTACACCCGCGTCGAAAACAAGCTGTTGAATTTCACGGCCAACATGGACCTTTTCCCTGATTTCAAGATCGACCTGACGGCGGACCGCGCGTATTCAGAGAATTTCTCGGAGCAATACGATGTGGACCTGGACCGCGCGCAGCCTTATGAATCACGGTCGCCGTACACGTTTGGGAACTTCTCGATTTCCACGATCATGCTCAAGAGCGCGTTCAAGGTGAGCGACGAGAATGGTTCGGCGCCGTTTGACGAATTCCGCCGCAACCGGATCATTATCGCCGACAGGCTGGCGCGCCAGTTCTACGGCACCGACACGTTCCTGCGCGATGCCGAGGGTTATCCGCAAGGCTTCGGCAAGAACAACCAGGCCGTGCTACTGCCTGCCTTCCTCGCGGCCTATACCGGACTGGTGAGCACGCCGCAGGGTGAATCGGCCAAAGACATCTCGCTGGGCGCCTTCCGCGACATCCCGATCCCCAACTGGACCATCAAATACAGCGGGCTCATGCGCTACAAATTCTTCAAGGACAAGTTCCGCAGGTTCTCGCTCCAGCACGGTTACCGGGCTTCATACACGATCAATTCCTATCGCTCGAATTTCGAGTACGACCAAAACCCCGGCGGTTTGGATGCCAGCGGAAACTTCCTCAACAAGACCATCATTTCCAACGTGAACCTGGTCGAGCAGTTCTCGCCGCTGATGCGCGTGGACATGGAGATGAAGAACTCGATCAAGATTTTGGCCGAGATGAAGAAGGACCGCGCGCTTTCGATGAGCTTCGACAACAACCTGCTCACCGAGGTGAAGGGAATCGAATATATCGTGGGGCTCGGTTACCGGTTTAAGGATGTAATCATTTCCTCGCGCCTTGCCGATAACCCGACAGGCATCATCAAGAGCGACATCAACATCAAGGCCGACCTCTCGTACCGGAACAACCAAACGATCGTGCGTTACCTCGATTACGACAACAACCAGCTGGCGGGCGGACAGAACATCTGGTCGGCAAAACTCACGGCCGATTACGCGTTCAGCAAAAACCTGACGGCGATCTTCTACTATGACCACTCGTTCTCGAAGGCTGTGATCTCGACCTCTTTCCCAATGACCAACATCAGGACGGGATTCACGCTGCGGTATAACTTCGGGAACTAAACTTTCAAAATCGAACCGTAAATTTTACATTTGCATTAAACTAAACCAATATGAACATACCTTCAGACCTTCGCTATACAAAAGACCACGAATGGATCAGCCTTGATGGCGACGTTGCCACTGTGGGCATTACCGATTTTGCACAGAAGGAACTCGGCGACATCGTTTATGTCGAAGTCGAAACCCTCGATCAGACCCTTGAAAAAGAAGAGGTTTTTGGAACGGTCGAGGCCGTAAAGACCGTATCCGACCTATTCCTGCCGCTGGCGGGCGAGATCATCGAATTCAACGAAACCCTCGAGCAGAAGCCCGAAACGGTTAACAGCGATCCATACGGCGACGGTTGGATGATCAGGATCAAGGTCTCGGATCCTTCCGATTACGATACGCTTTTGACCGCCGACCAATATAAGGAACTGATTGGCGCGTAACCTTTGGACCGCCGTAGCGGCCGCGTGGATGTTGTTCATTGCCGTGGTGTGTTTGGCGCGGTTTGACGATTTGCCTTCGGTAGACATCGGAATCGCCCCGACCGACAAGCTGGTTCACGGTTTCCTGCATTTTACACTGACGATCTTCCTGGCCAACTCGTTGAGAAGGCCGTCGATTTTGGGCGCCTTCAGCATTTCGGTTGCCTATGGGGTTGCGATCGAGCTGATGCAGCACTGGTTCACCACTTTCCGCAGCGCCGATCCCACCGATGTCGCCGCGAACCTGGCCGGTTCGGTGATTGGCGTCTGCCTGCTCAAATTGATTCAAAAGAAGAGACAATAATAAGCCCGCTTCACGCGGGTTTTTTTATTTTTGACAAAATTCTCCTCATGGAAATCCGCCAATATCTCGATTCGACTTACCTCAAGACCGCGCAGCAGGCCGGGTTATCCGAAGAAGAAAATAAAAAAGCCGCTCTGGATCTTGTGAAGGAAGCCATCGATCAGGGTTTCAAGTTGGCCATGATCCGTCCGGAATATGTCGCCGACGCAAAAGCTCTGGTCCAGGAAGCGGGTTCCACGGTTGCCATCGGGACCGTGATCGACTTTCCCAATGGGACTTCTTCAATTGAGGACAAGCTTGCTGAGGCCGAGTCAGCCATCAAGGACGGAGCCGACGAACTGGACTACGTTTGCAATTACAAGGCGTTCCTCGCGGGAGACGAGGATTTGGTTCGGCAGGAAATCCTGGAAGGAACCAGGCTCGGGCTTGAACACCTCAAGATCGTAAAGTGGATAATCGAGGTGGCGGCAATGGACCTGGGCGATGTGGCCAGGATCTCGGCACTGATCAAATCGGTGGTCGTAAGCCATTTTGAAGGTCACTACAACGAGGTGTTTGTCAAATCGTCCACCGGATTCTATAAAACCGAAGGCGGAAAGCCGAACGGCGCCACTCATGAAACCATCGTCACCATGCTTGAAAATGCCGCACCTCTTCCGGTAAAGGCGGCAGGAGGCGTTCGCAGCTATGAAGAAGCCGCGCAAATGATATCGATAGGAGTGAAGCGCATCGGAACTTCGTCTGCCCTGGCCATCGCTACCGGCGGCGCGTCTCAAAACGCATACTGATATGAAAAAACTGATCGCGGTTCTATTCTTCCCGATATCCTTGCTCGCACAGGACCTGTCGCAGCCACCCGTGTTTCCAGGTTGCGAAGCATCGCCGCAACTGCAGATGGAAATTTGTTTTTACAGCAAAGTCCAGGAGTTCGTATATGCCAATTTCAAGGCTCCGAACCCGGGGCAGAAGGCACAGTCCATCGTGCTGTTTGAAGTCAATGCCGAAGGAAAGTTTCAAACGATCTACGTCGATGCACCGGATGAAGCGCTTGCAGCCGAGAGCCGCCGCGTCTTTGCGATGATGCCCCAAATTTCACCTCCTCGCTACAACGGAAACCCTACTTATGCCAAGTACACCATCAGGATCGATGTCCCGCTCGTGGCTCCGGGAACCCAGCCAGGGGTAGAGTCGGCAAACGCAATCGATGATGATATTGCAAGAAAGCAGGCGCAACAAAATCGGGACTTCAAGGAATTGGCCGAATACGATTCGATCAAGACCTTGCCTTGGGACGACATCGATTTTGCCAGCCGCCTCAACATTCCGTTTTCACACCAAGTATATTCGCGGTTCGACGACGAACTGAACCAGCTGGGGGCCAACAACCACACGGCGTCCAAACCGTTTTCATATGCCGACGTGATGCCATATAAAAATCTTGGCGCCGAAGTTTCCTCCCTCCGCAGGCCGGCCGAAAGTTGGCTGGGACGCAAATGGTGGAATGAGCATTTCACGACGTTTCGAGGACGGGATTTTTGGTTCACCCTTGACCCGATAGTGGACCTGCAGGTCGGGAAAAACACGCCGGGAGAGGTTAAATCGACCTATATCAATACGCGTGGGCTCAATTTCCGTGGCGGGTTGGGCAGGATGATCACCTTTACGACCACGGTTTACGAGAGCCAGGGCCGTTTCGCCGATTATTTCAATCAATATGCGGTTTCGATCGCTCCGTCGGGCGGAGGGCCTGCGATCATTCCCGGCATCGGGATCGCCAAGGAGTTCAAGGAAGATTCTTTCGACTTCCCGATGGCCGAGGCCAGCGTCATCTTTACTCCTGACCGTTTTTTTAACCTTCAGCTGGGTTATGGCAAGAATTTTATCGGCGACGGATACCGGTCACTGTTGCAGAGCGACGGGGCGAGCCCGTATCCTTTCGTAAAACTCAACACGACGTTTTGGAAAATCCGGTACACCAATACTTACATGTGGCTCAAGGACGTCCGGCCCGAGGTGACCGAAGACCGAACTTACGAAACCAAGTACATGGCCAGCCATTACCTGAGCTGGAACGTGAGCAAACGCCTGAACCTCGGCTTTTTTGAATCGGTGGTGTGGGCCAATACCAACGGCCGCGGGTTCGACGCGAACTTCATCAACCCGATCATTTTTTACCGGGCTGTCGAGTTTTCTTCGTCGGCACGAAGCGGCAACGCCCTTTTGGGGCTTACCGGAAAGTACAAATGGAACAACCGCATCAATTTCTACGGGCAGTTCCTGCTCGATGAATTCTCGCTCAACGATGTCAAGGCCGGGAACGCAAGTTGGAAAAACAAGTTCGGGTATCAGTTAGGCGCGAAATACTACAATGCTTTCGGGGTGCAGAATCTCATGTTGCAGGCCGAATACAACCACGTCCGCCCCTATGTTTATGCACACAGCGACCCGCTCACCAATTACGCTCACAACAACCAGGGCCTCGGGCACCATTGGGGCGGGAATTTCCGTGAGGTCATTGCGATCGCGCGCTATCACAGGGGCCGCATTTTTGCCGATGCCAAGCTGACCACCGGAGTTCGCGGGCTTGATTTCGATACCGCCGAAGATTCTTTTAACTACGGAGGGAACATCTTCAAGGATTATGAGGAAAACAGGCCGTTCAATACGGGTGTAAAGGTAGGGCAGGGGAACAAGACCTCGATCCTGATCGCCGACGTACAGGGCGGATACCTGGTCAATCCCGCGACCAACCTGAAGCTGTTTGCGGGGGCAATATACCGTAATTTCGATCCTTCGCAGGATACCCTAACGGCGTTCAAGGACTCGACTACGTGGTTTTTCATCGGGCTCCGGACCGATCTGTTCAACTGGTATTTCGACTATTGATGAAGGCCTTTGTTGATTCGGCCTGCGATATCAAATACGCGTCTTTTTACATTGAAGGGCTTCGGCAGGTTTTGGGAAAGTCAAACGTAATGTTTAATTCCAGCCGGTTCCAGGACTTTCCGCACAACAATTTTTATCTGCCGATACAAATCGAATCGGGTGAAGAAGTTTATAAAATCGTCATCGATTATTCCGACTGGTCCATCATTCGGCCGTTGCCTTACGAATGGTGTGACCTGTATTGCAAGATCAACATTGCCTTCGAGGATGCCGGCAAACCCAAGTTATTTTCGATCGGGCCCGGATTCGGCATAAGGATCTTCGGCCTATTCGCAAGCGCGGTTTTCGGCGTGCGCAATCTGTGGCTTTCCGGCGACCGCATCGGCAGCAAGCGCCGCTTCCTCTACGACTATTACGGTCAATTCAAACGTCCGGCATTGAAGGCGTACCGCAACACCCGTCCCGCCAAAAAGGGTTACGTATTCTTTGCATCGTCCCTATGGAAAAACGATACGGCTACCAATGACTTTCGGGCAAACTTTATCAGGGCCGCGAAATCTGTTGCCAATATCAACTTCGAGGGCGGATTCGCACCTCGCGCAAGGAACGATATCCCGGGTTTCGGCGATATGACATTGGCGAAGCGTGTCGGCACCCTTGAATATGTCGAAAAAACCAAGATGTCGATGGCCGTTTTCAGTACGCCCGCGGTCGCGATGTGCCACGGATGGAAACTCGGCGAATTTCTCGCAATGGGAAAAGCGATCCTTTCGACGCCGCTGACGCGCATGTTGCCCGAGGATCTCATCGACGGAAAACATTTTCTGGTGACCGATGGTTCGCAAAAGGACCTCGCAAAAAAGTTGGCCGAATTGCTTGAAAACGATTCCCTTCGACAGGACCTTGAACGCAATGCGGCTTCCTATTACGAACGGAACCTCTCGCCAAAAGCGGTCATCGAATCCATATTGGGCAAACTGGGAATTGCTGGCCATAAACCCACGCGTTAAAATCTAGGGGCGATCACCTCATTCTAATTTCTGTCGTATCTTTGCGCCGCCTTTAAGGCCTTACAGATGAACCCCGCATTGGAAACCACGTCAAGATCCCTTTCGCTCAGGCGCGCGTTTGTAGATTTCAAGGAAATCACGAAGGCCGGGCTCGCCATCAGCGTCCTTTTTTCCTCCATTGCCGGATATTTATTGGGATTTGACGAGAGCCATCCGTTTAGCTGGGGCGTCCTGCTGATGCTGATGGTAGGCGGTTACTGTATGGTGGGCGCTTCCAACGCGTTCAACCAGGTCATTGAAAAGGATCTCGACGCCAAAATGGACCGGACCAAAAACAGGCCCGTGCCATCCGGGCGGATGTCGGTTCCCGTGGCGCTTTCCATCGCGTCGGCGCTTACTCTTGTCGGCCTGGTTTTGCTTTACCTGATCAATCCCAAGACCGCGATGTTCGGGGCCATTTCGATTTTCCTGTACACCTGCCTATATACACCGCTCAAGACGGTTACGCCGTTGTCGGTATTTGTGGGTGCGTTTCCCGGTGCAATCCCTTTCATGTTGGGATGGGTGGCCGCTACCGGCGATTTTGGAATCGAGGCCGGAACCCTTTTCCTGATCCAGTTTTTCTGGCAATTCCCGCATTTTTGGGCCATTGGCTGGTTCCTGTATGAGGACTACGAAAAGGCCGGATTCTTCATGCTGCCAACGGGAAAGCGCGACACCAAGACCGCTTTGCAGACCATTTTGTATACCGTTTGGCTGATTATCGCCTCCTTGCTTCCGGCTATCGGGTACACGGGACAGTTTTTTCTTTCAACCATAGCCGCTTTGCTGGTGTTGGCGCTCGGATTGTGGATGCTGCGGTACGCAGTGAAGTTGTACCAGCTCCGGACGGCGAAGGCCGCCAAATCGCTTATGTTGGCTAGCGTGACCTACATTACTGCACTGCAATTGATCTATATAATCGATAAATTCCTGAGATAATGGAAATGACTACAATGACACCCGAGGAACACAAATCGCGTTCCGACCGTTCCTACAAACTCATCCTGGGTTTTGCCATGGTGAGCATGACCATGATGTTCGCAGGCCTGACCAGCGCCTTCGTGGTGAGCAAGTCCCGCGCCGATTGGTTGAAGGACTTCGAGATGCCGTGGGCCTTTTTCGCATCCACGGCAGTGATCATTTTATGCAGCGTCACGTTTCATTTGGCCAAACTCGCAATCAAGAAGGATGACCGCGCGGCCGTAACCCGCTGGCTTTGGCTGACGCTTTTGCTGGGAATCGCCTTCGTTTACTTCCAGTTCACCGGCTTTGGGCAGATCGTAGCCATGGGTCACTATTTCACGGGAAGCGAGAGCAACATCACCACCACATTCCTGTACGTTGTGGCGATGGCGCACCTTGTCCACCTGGGCGGCGGAATCATTTCGCTTTTGGTGATAATTTGGAATCATTTTAAACAAAAATACTCCTCTTCGCAAACTCTTGGAATTGAACTGGGTGCGATGTACTGGCACTTTCTCGACTTTTTGTGGATTTACCTCTTTTTGTTTTTATATTTCTTCAAATAATAAAAAACCTTAAATTTGGGGACTTTTTAACGTATACTTTTCTATGGAAGCGACTACTACTGTAAATAACGGGGAAAAGGTCTGGGGCGGCGGAAACGAGCCTATGGGCGCCAGCTACGGCAAGCTCATGATGTGGTTTTTCATCGTGTCGGATGCCTTGACTTTCTCCGGTTTCCTTGCAGCCTACGGTTTCTCGAGGTTCAAATTCATCGAGACCTGGCCGTTGCCGGATGAGGTGTTCACGCACTTCCCGTTCATGCACGGTGTCGAAGCCCCCATGTATTACGTTGCGTTGATGACCTTTATCCTCATCTTTTCATCGGTGACGATGGTACTCGCGGTCGACGCCGGGCATCAGATGAAGCAAAGAAAGGTTGCATTTTACATGCTTTTGACCATCATCGGCGGGCTCGTGTTCGTTGGGTCACAGGCCTGGGAATGGAAAAACTTCATCAAGGGCGAATACGGCGCGATCGAAACCAAGGGCGGAAGCCTCCTGCAGTTCGTCGACAATACGGGGAAACGCGTCAAACTTTCCGATTTTGTGGTGCAGCTTCCCGAATCGCGTGAGCAACTGGAGCGTTCAAAAGGCACCTGGTTCATGGCCGAGTCTTCGTTGCCGACCTATTCGGTAGCCGAGGTTCAGGCGGCTTTCGCGGCCAATCCGAACCTGCTTGTCCGCACCGAGCGCATCTACATGGATACCGAAGCCGACAGGGCAAACAAGAAATTGCAGCCCGGCCTCAATGCCAAGAAACAGAAGGAAATCCTTACGCGCGCCGAATCGGAAAAGATGATGGCCAACGCGCATTATGTGGTCGAAGGTGCGAATCTTGTCCGCAACGAATACGGAAGCAAGCTTTTCGCCGACTTCTTCTTCTTCATCACAGGTTTCCACGGATTCCACGTATTTTCGGGAGTCGTGATCAACGTGATCATTTTCTTCAACATCCTTTTGGGAACCTATGAGAAGAGGCGTTCCTATGAAATGGTCGAGAAGGTCGGTCTTTACTGGCACTTCGTTGACCTTGTATGGGTTTTCGTATTCACCTTCTTCTACCTGGTATAATCTAATCAGCTTAAAAAAATGGCACACGCGCACGTTTCAAATACAAAGAGGATCTGGTTCGTATTCGGGCTTCTTTCGGTAGTGACAATAGTCGAGGTAATTTTGGGTATCATGAAGCCCGAGGCGCTTTACATGCGCAACCTCTTGAGCATGAACCTGCTCAACTGGATCTTCATCATCCTCACCATCGTGAAGGCCTATTACATCGTTTGGGCGTTCATGCACATGGAAGGCGAGAAGGCAAGCCTTCGGTGGTCGGTGGTTTCATCGGTGATATTCTTGGTCCTTTACCTGATTTTTATCCTGCTTGTGGAAGCCGATTACATTTACGAGGTCTTCCGCACCGGAACCATAAAATGGAACTTCTAACAGAGGTTAAAAAAGTATAAAAGACGGTTTATTGGCCGTCTTTTTTTATTTTTGCACCGCCTATCCGAGCCATGAAAAAGAATGTCGTCCTGTTTGTTTTGTTCGTCCTGCCCATTGTGGCGTACCTGTTTTTTGCTTCGGGCGTCAACAGTTTTGCGACACTTCCCATCGTTACGCCGGGCCTTCCTGAAATCGACGCCACCGGGACCGACGGAAAGCCGGTAACCCTTGACGGAAAGATCACGGTTTTGGGTTTTGGCGGGCATGAACTTCGTGCCAACCGTGGCAATATCTTCAACCTGAACATGAAGGTTTACCAGCGTTATCACGAATTCAAGGACCTGCAATTTGTCATTCTATGCCCTAAGGGAACCGAATCGGATGCCGATTATATCCTGACACAACTCGCGTCATTCACCAATATTTCACGGTGGAAGTTCGCTTTTGCGGAGGAAGCCCAAATCGCAAACTTTTATAAAAGCATGCAACTGAAGGAGCCGTTGAGCCCCACCTTTGGCACCGCGAACGTTTTTATTATAGACAAGAACCGCAACCTGCGCGGCCGTAAGGGCGACGAGAAGTTCGAGGCCGGCTATTCCACGTTCCATCCATCGGAACTCAGCAATGAGATGCTCGACGATTTCAAGATCATCCTGTACGAGTATCGCGCCGCCTTGAAGAAGAACCGCAATGCATCCAAAAAACTCGGCGAATGAAAAAGACATACATCGGCATCGCATTCATCGTACTGATATTTGGGATATGGGCCGTGCCGCGTATCGTGGAGCGCGTCAAGGGTTCCGATGTTGTCCGCGGTGAACGCCTGGACCACATTCGCGGAGGCGAAACTTCGGGCGAGCTGGAGTTGATAGGCCCGGCGCCAAAATATTCCTTGACCGACCAAAACGGAAAGGCTTTCTCCAGTGAATCGCTTAAGGGCAAGGTGCACGTTCTCGAATTCTTCTTTTCGACCTGCCCCACCATTTGCCCGATCATGAACCAGAACATGCTCTCCATCGAGAAAAAGTTCTTCGGCAATCCGGATTTTGCGATCGTTTCGATTACGATCAATCCTGGGCAGGATACCGCTGAAGTTTTGAAGGCTCATGCCGAAACCATCGGCGTCAAATCGTCACAATGGCATTTTCTCACGGGCGATAAAGAGGAAATTTTCAAGCTGGCCAACACCGGCTTCAACATCTACGCGGGCGAAAACGCAAAGGCCAATGGCGGATTTGAGCATTCCGGATTGTTTGCCCTGATCGATCGCGACGGAAACATCCGTTGCCGCAAGGACGATTTTGGAAACCCGATCCTGTATTACGACGGTACGGAGCCTGCGGGCGTCGAGGCCATCATGCAGGACATAAAGATTTTGCTTGATGAACGTTGAAAACAAGAGCGATAACCGGTATAACAAATGGATTTGGGTCGTTTCGGTTGCGATTCCTATTGTCGTTGCCGTCCTGTTTGCCGTCAAGCTCAAGGATTTTGGGATCCAGGTAGAACCGCTGTCGTTCCTTCCGCCCATCTATGCCGGAATAAACGCGATGACCGCAGTGATCCTCGTTGCCGGTGTCGTGGCAATCAAAAAAGGCAAACAAAAATTGCACGAACGGCTGATGACGGCGGCCATTGTACTGTCGGTTCTCTTTCTATTGATGTATGTGGCCTATCACATGACCGCAGATTCGACGAAATTTGGCGGCGAGGGGACCATCCGGTATATTTACCTGTTTATCCTGTTGACGCATATCCTGTTGTCCATCGCCATCATTCCGCTCGTGCTGATTACGTACGTCAGGGCTCTCTCGGCAAGGTTTGACCGCCATCGGAAAATTGCGAGGATCACCTTTCCGCTTTGGCTTTACGTAGCCGTCACGGGCGTCATCGTCTACCTAATGATTTCCCCCTATTATGCGCACTAGAATCCTGTTGCTGACGTTACTCTTCACGGCTGCAGCAAATGCGCAGTGTGCGATGTGCCGCGCGGCGCTTGAGAGTGAAGGCAACACATTGAAAGCCGAGGCGGTAAACGACGGAATCGTCTACCTGATGGCAATTCCGTACATCCTGGTTGCGGGCATCATGTATTATGTCTGGCACACGCGCAAGTCGGCCAAATCCTGATTACTTCAGCCCGTCGACCGATACCGAGAGGTCTCCATTAATCTTGAGGAAGGCCAATATGGCCTTGTTGGTGAGCTCAATTTTTGAAAACTCCACTCCTTCGAGCTTCCCGTTTACGAATACGCCGGGCACGGGAGAGTAGTTTTTCATGTACTGCTGCATCTCTTTTCTGCCCTCGTCCAAATTCGGTTTTATGGAATAGCGGCAAGCCTCGCGGATCTTGCGCAGAATAACGCCTTCGGCCAGCCAGTTGGCGGTTTTCAGGAGGGTGCTTTTGGTGTCGAGAACATAGTCGAGCTGGTCAAAATAAATTTCCTGGGTTTGTGCATTGTACTGCGGAAATCCGGAGAGGTAAATCGTACCGTTCACGCTGCCCAAAAGATCAAGGGCTACGACCATCTTTCCGCCTTTGTGCCAAAGCGCAACATTTTGCACGGTAACTTTCCTTTTCCCCGAACCGAATTCCTGTCCCTTGAAATTGCCCGTGATGATCCGGGACGCATCGGCATAAGTCGAAACCGCCACGACATTGGCGACGAGTTGTTGCGGCATTTTCGAAACGGGTTTCAGCACGATCTTTTCCCGATCGAATTTTGTGGATGGCTTCGCGCCGATGACCGTCTCGACCGCTCCCTTGAGCCCCATGTCCAGGCTGACTACGCCCTTGCTGAATTTTGCCTCGGTAGTATATAATTCAGAGGGCACGATGCGCAACCAACTTTGGTAGGCTTCGCTAAGCTGGCGCGGTTGGCAGAGCACGTCCAGCGCATCGAGCACATTCGGTTTGAAGTCCATTGATTTGGCGATCGACTGGTCGATGCTGCGTTCGATCTTGCTTTTGAAGAGGCGAATGGCCGGGTTTATCAGATAAGTGATCGGGACCTGTTTTCCCATGACGCTGGTCGTCGGGCTTTCGTTCCAGTCGAGCGATTCGAGGGAGGTATCGGTATTGAGTTTCCAATTGGAAAGCCCCACTTTGCTAAGCAGCGTTACGTTTCCATTGAAATTGAATTCGCGCACATCGTAAAGGTTTACGCCCAGTTTGTTGGTTCCGACGCGGTATTTCACCTGCGCCTTGAGCGGCAGGACGGTCTTGATTTTGCCGCCCGCATCCAATAATGTGATGGGCGCAAGTTTCCAGACCTGCATCTGGATGTCATCGTCTTCAATATTCTTGTCCTCATAAATGAGCCCTGTCATCAACCTATTGACCTGGTTTTCGATGTCCTTCAATTTGATGCTCACCGGCATCCCGATGTAGGAGGTGGCGCTCTCGTAGGTAACGGGTCCCGCATCGTCGGGCTGGGGCTTTAGGGCGGCGATTTTGTTGGTGGTGGAACAGCCGGTAATCAGGAAAAGGGCGAGCGAAAGGATGATAAATTTTAAAGGCAGATGCATGTTGAGAATTTTGTCCCAAAGGTATGAATTGGCGCAAATCCCTGAACTTTGTGATTTTTTACGGTTTTTATGCCGACAACGCTCCAAGTGCCGCTGTAATTTGGACCTCAAAGGTTTCTAAAACCTTTGAGGTTGTTCGACCGTTCCCTATGTGTTCAAAAACAACGCTGAAAATTCCTGAGTTTTGCATAGAATCTGACCCGATGCCCGCGTTCAATTTACTTTTCCCTGTAACAATCCCACCGCCACGCAGTCTTATGCGCGAGTTTCCTTAACAGAATTTTATTAAGGAGATGTTTTGCTTATCCTTAATATTGCCTTCCAACTCCCGCGACATGATTGAAATCAAGGATTTACATAAATCATACAAAACCGGAACCGCCGCGTTGCATGTGCTCAAGGGAATCAATTTTTCGGTAGGCGAGGGCGAACTCGTGGCCATCATGGGCTCATCGGGATCGGGCAAATCGACGCTTTTAAACATTCTCGGGATTTTGGACGAAGCCGATTCCGGAAGCTATACACTGGACAACGTCGCAATCAAAAACCTGAACGAAACCGTGGCTTCCCGTTATCGGAACAAATTCCTCGGATTCGTCTTCCAATCCTTCAACCTGATCAATTACAAGAACGCGCTGGAAAACGTTGCGATGCCTTTGTATTATCAGGGAATATCACGGCGCGAACGTACCGAAATAGCGATGGATTATCTCAACCGTGTAGGCTTGGCGACCCATGCCCATCATTTGCCCAATGAACTCTCGGGCGGACAAAAACAACGCGTCGCCATCGCACGGGCGCTCGCTTCCAAGCCGAAGGTACTCCTCGCCGACGAACCTACCGGCGCCCTTGATACCAAGACATCGTATGAGGTCATGGAGCTCATTCAGCAAATCAATGACGAGAGCAAAACCATTCTCATCGTGACCCACGAGCCCGATATCGCCGCGATGTGCAAGCGCAACGTGGTGCTCAAGGACGGCCTCATCATCGACGACAAGGTCATCATCCAGCAACGAGCCCTCGCCCATGTTTAGCATTGAACGCTGGCAGGAGATTTTCGAGGCCATTTCCAAAAACCGCCTCCGCACGGTACTCACCGGGATTTCGGTGGCGTCCGGAATTTTCATCCTCGTGATATTGCTCGGAGCCGGCCGAGGTTTGCAAAATGGAATCGAGAAGCAGTTTGAACGCGATGCAGCCGGGATTATCGAAGTCTGGAGCGGCGTTACCACAAAGGAATTCAAGGGCCTAAACCCGGGCCGGCGCGTCCAGTTCCACAACAGCGACTACGACTTATCGGTACAAAAATTTGCGCCCATGCTCCAGAAAAAGGCCGCCACCTACAATTTCTGGAACGGCAATGTGACATTTGGCAAGGAGACGGGCAATTACCAGTTCCGGGGCGTCTATCCCGATTACCAGTACATCGAGAACGCGACCATCATCGCCGGGCGTTACGTGGGCCAGAACGATATTTCCAATTTTGAGAAGGTGGCCGTCATTGGCCGAAAGGTCCGCAACGATCTGTTCAAGGGTATGGATCCGATGGGCCAGCAGATTACAATCAACACCATTCCGTTCAAGGTTATCGGCGTTTTTACCGATCCCGCGGGCGAACGCGAAGAGGCACGGATCTACATCCCCATCTCCACGACCCAAAAGGTATTTGGAGTCGGAGACCAGATCTCCAACCTCTTCTTCACGATGCCCAAAACCGATGATTATGACCAGGCGCTTGCCGAATCCTTGAAATTCACCAACGGACTCAAGGCATTTTTGCGCGGCAAGAACACGGTTGCGCCGGACGATGAAGGCGGGATCGGGCTGTTCAACTCGGTGGAGGAGACCAAGAAATTTTATGATCTGAACCTCTACATCCGACTGTTTTTCTGGTGGGTCGGGATCTGCACGATCATCGCGGGCGTTGTGGGCGTCAGCAACATCATGCTTATTGTGGTCAAGGAGCGCACGCGTGAAATAGGGATCCGCAAGGCATTGGGCGCGTCGCCTGCCTCGATCATCGGGATGATCCTGCACGAGGCGATCTTCATCACGACGATCGCCGGGTTTACCGGATTGCTCATGAGTTTGTTGCTGTTGGAACTCGTCGGTCCGCAGATCAAGAGCGAATATTTCCTGAATCCCCAAGTCGATTTTTCAATTGCCATCACCACTATGATCCTGCTGATCGTGGCCGGAGCCGCCGCCGGATTTTTTCCCGCATGGCGCGCCGCCCGCATCAGGCCCATCGAAGCCCTAAGAGATGAATAATATGTTTGACCGCGATAAATGGAACGAGATATTGGAGGCGCTGACGGCAAACACCTTCCGCACGGTGCTTACGGCCTTTGGCGTATTCTGGGGCATCTTCATCCTGGTGGTGCTCCTGGCCGCCGGACGCGGATTGGAGAACGGAGTCAAACAGGGGTTTTCGGGGATCGCGACCAATACCATGTTCATGTGGACGCAACCCACTTCCAAGGCGTACAAGGGGCTAAATCAAGGCCGACAGTTCAATTACAAGAATTCCGATGTCCCGGCCCTCAAGGAAAATTTCCCCGACCTTCGGTTCGTATCGCCCCGAAACCAATTGGGTGGCTACCGCGGGGCAAACAACGTCACACATGGCACCAAGACGGGCGCCTATACCATTTACGGCGATTACCCCGAACTCATCCAGCAGGAATCGATGGACATCATCCGGGGGCGCTTCGTCAACCGTGGGGACATTGACCAGAAACGCAAGGTCGCCATCATCGGACAGGGCGTCATTACCGAACTCTTTGCGCCGGGCGAAGAAGTTTTGGGCAGTTACGTATCGGTCAACGGGGTCAATTTCCAGGTCGTGGGAGTTTACAAGAAGAAAGGCAACAACAACAATGGAAACGCGGAGGAAGCCCAAAAAAGCATCTTCATTCCGTTCACGACCTTCCAGCAGGCCTTTAATTTCGGCGATACCGTCGGCTGGATGGCGCTCACCGCCAGGGACGGGGCATCGATTACCGAACTTAAGAAGGGCATTATCGATTTCATGAAGGCGCGACACGACATCGCCCCCGACGACGAGCGCGCCATCGGGCACTTTGACCTTTACGAGGAATTTTCCAAGGTAAACGGCCTGTTCATGATCCTCAAATTCATCGCGTATTTCGTCGGAACGCTGGTATTGCTTTCAGGCGTCATCGGGATTTCCAACATTATGCTCATCGTGGTCAAGGAACGTACCAAGGAAATCGGGATCAGGCGGGCGCTTGGGGCGACACCGGGGGCCATCCGCGCCCAAATCCTGACCGAATCGATCTTTTTGACCATTATCGCCGGAATGGCCGGAATTGCGGTGGCGACTGCGCTGCTTTTCGGGCTGAACAAGATGCTGGAAGGCATGCCGAGCGAGGAATCGATGTTCATCAACCCAAGCGTGGACCTTCCGGTAGTCTTCGTCGCGCTGATGATCCTCGTGGGGTCAGGGTTGCTTGCCGGGCTGATTCCCGCTCAACTGGCCATCCGCGTGAAACCCGTCGACGCCCTTCGAACCGAATAAAATCATCAATCTATCACAATGAAAAAAGGAGTTACCATAACCATTTTGATCTTCATCGCGATCGTCTTCTTCGCGTCGCTGTATTATCTGTATGCCAAGAACCAGGAGGCGCCGGTTGTTTTCCAGACCGAATCGCCGGAGACGCGCACCATCGTCAAGACCACGATCGCCACGGGCAACATCGTCCCGGACGAGGAGGTCCTGATCAAGCCGAACATCTCCGGCATCATCGAGGAAATCTACATCGAGGCGGGCGGTTTCGTCAAGGCCGGCGACATGATTGCGAAGATCCGCGTGGTCCCGAATGTCTCCAACCTGAACGCGACAAAGAACCAAGTGGAATCGGCGCGCATCAGCCTTGAAAACCAGGAAAAAGTCTTCAACCGGCAAAAGACGCTGTTTGACAAGGGCGTGATATCGGCCAACGACTTTGACGCCGCCGAGGTAGCCTACAAACGCGCCAAGCAGGAGTATAACGCCACGCGCCAGAGCTACGAGATCGTCAAGACCGGCACCACGCGGGGGCTCGGAAATGCGGCCAACACTATGATCCGTTCGACAGTTACCGGGATGGTGTTGGACGTTCCCGTGAAGGTGGGCAACCAAGTCATCGAAAGCAATAATTTCAACGAGGGAACAACAATCGCCAGCCTGGCCGATGTGGGCCGCATGATCTTCGTTGGCAAGGTCGACGAGTCCGAGGTGGGCAAGATCCGCGAAAACCTGCCGATCGAAATTACCGTCGGTGCCATCGAAAACAAGAAGTTCAACGCCATCCTGCAATACATCGCGCCGAAAGGAAAGACCGAGAACGGCGCGATCCAGTTCGAGATCAAGGGCGCGCTCACCAATCGGGACACGACGTTCATCCGGGCGGGCCTGAGCGCCAACGCCTCAATTATTCTCGATAAGGCCGACAAAGTGCTGGCCGTGAAGGAATCTCTCGTTCAGTTCGACGAAAAAACCAAGAAGTATTTTGTCGAGGTCATGACCGGCGACCAAAAATTCGAGCGCCGCGATGTGGAGCTTGGCGTGAGCGACGGAATTTACGTCGAAGTCAAAAAGGGCATTGCCAAGGGCGACAAGATCAAGGTTTGGAACCAGGGGCTTGAAAAACCCGAAGGCCAACAATCGTAAGAAATCATCTCATTAATCAAAAATCGTTAAATTTGCGCGGGCCAGCCCTCGCATAAATCATCATCAATGAAAAAATCCCTGTTCGCCGCCATTTTGCTGTTGCTCACTGCGACATCGATCGCGCAGGAAAAGAAGTGGACGCTGGCCGAATGCGTCGATTACGCGCTCAAGAACAACATCCAGATCAAGAACACCGAACTCGACAGCCGCCTCGCCGACGTGGACAAAAAAGCTGCATTCGGAAACTTTTTGCCCACCGTAAACGGACAGGCGTCGCACTCTTGGAACATCGGTCTCAACCAGAACATCACGACGGGACTTCTCGAGAACCAGACCACGCAGTTTACCTCGGCGGGGCTAAGCGTGGGCGTGAACCTCTATTCGGGCCTCCAGAGCCAGAACCGGCTGCGTCGCGCCAACCTCGCAATCTTGGCCGCGCAATACCAGCTGGCCAAGATGAAGGACGATGTTGCGCTCAATGTCGCGAACGCCTTTTTGCAGATACTCTTCAACAAGGAAAACCTCAAGGTCCAGCAGGAGCAACTCGCCAACAACCAGCGCCAGCAAGGGCGGACGCAGGAACTCGTCAATGCGGGATCGGTGCCGCGAGGCGATCTCATGGACATGAAGGCGACCGTGGCGACCAGCGAGCAAAATGTCATCCTGGCCGAGAACGCCCTGTTGATTTCCAAGCTCAGCCTTGCGCAACTCCTGCAACTCGACGATTTCCAGAATTTCGACATTGCCGACGACGATTATGAGGCCACTTTGAGCGAAACGATGGGCCAAACACCACAAGCCATTTTCGAGAAGGCCAAGGAAACCCGGGTCGAGATCAAAATTGCCCGCGCAAACCTCGAACTCGCCGAGCGCGATGTCAAGATCGCCCGCGGAAACTTCCAGCCGAACCTTCAGGGTTTTTACAGTTTTAGCACACGCGCCGCCTATGCCGATCGCGTAACGGGTTTTGCACCGGACATCGCCACGCCGTTCTCGACAATCGGTACCGTCGATGTCAACGGCACGACCTACAATGTGGTTCAACCGAATTTTGTCCCGGTCCTGGGAAGTGCGCTTCCGCTTTGGGAACAATTTGATGAAAATAAGGGGCATTCATTTGGCCTTCAGCTAAACGTTCCGGTGCTCAACGGGTTCCAGGCCCGCAACAGTGTCGAACGGGCGAAGATCGCGCTCGATCGATCCAAAATTGCGATGTCACAACAGGAACTCGACCTCGAGCGCAACGTTTACCAGGCCTTCACCGATGCCAAGGGTGCGCTCAATGCTTACGAGGCCGCGCAAACAGCCTTGGAGGCGCGCCAACTTGCCTTTGATTACGCGCGTGAACGCTACGAGGTGGGCATCATCAATGCATTCGATTACAACCAGGCACAGACGCTCTATGTCAATGCGCAGAGCGATCTGATCCGTGCGAAATTCGATTATATCTTTAGGGTAAAAGTCGTGGAATTCTATTTCGGGATTCCCATAACACAACTAAAATAGTATGTCCAAAAAAAACATGTATTGGCTGGGAGGCGGCCTGTTAGTACTGATCGTCGTCTTGATCTGGCTGTCCAAAACGGGCGTCATTGGCAACAAGAATAAGGGAACCGAGGTGGAAACCGCTCCCGTTGGCGAATTGACGATTATCGAGACCGTATCGGCAACTGGCAAGATACAGCCCGAGGTCGAGGTCAAGATTTCCTCCGAAGTATCAGGCGAGATCATCGACCTGCCCGTAAAGGAGGGCCAAACGGTTAAAAAAGGTGACCTGCTCGTGCGTATCAACCCGGACCTGTACACCTCGGGGCTTAACCGGACCATTTCCAACCTTTCGGGAACCAAGGCAGGGCTCAGCCAGGCTGATGCCCAGTTCAGGGAGGCCAAGGCCAGTTATGACCGAAACAAGACCCTTTACGAGAAAGGCATCATCAGCCGCGCCGACTGGGACCGTGCCGTTTCGGCATTCGAGGTGGCCAAGGCGACCAAGCAATCGGCGTATTACAATGTACAATCCGCATCGGCAACCGTGAACGAAGCCCGCGACAATTTGGGCCGTACCACCATTTACGCCCCCGCAGACGGAACCATCTCCATGCTCAACGTCGAACTCGGCGAGCGCGTCCTGGGAACCCAACAGATGACGGGTACCGAAATCCTGCGCGTGGCCAACCTGAACAACATGGAGGTCGAGGTTGACGTCAATGAGAACGACATCGTCAAGGTGAGTGTCGGAGATTCGGCGAAGGTGGAGGTCGATGCGTACCTAAAGAAGGAATTCAAGGGGCTTGTGACGAGCATTTCAAATTCGGCATCGGCTACCCAAACCGCCGATCAGGTGACCAATTTCAAGGTCAAGATCCGTATCCTCAAGGAATCGTACATGGACCTGATCGAGGGCAAACCGGCCAGCTATTCGCCATTCCGTCCGGGGATGACCGCTACGGTGGACATCATCACCAAGCGGCGTGAGAACGTGATTGCCGTGCCTATTTCGGCCGTCGTCATCAAGACCGATACCACCGCCACCAAGAAATCCTACGGCCGCGACAAAAAAGCCGACGACGACAAATCCAAACCCAAACAAGAGGAGAAATTCGAGTGCGTGTTCGTGAAATCGGGCGATGAGGCCAAGCTTCGCGTGGTCAAGACCGGCATCCAGGATGACACCAACATCGAGATCACCAAAGGCCTCAAAAAGGGCGATGTCGTGATCACCGGGCCTTACACGACCGTGACCAAGGACTTAAAACCCGGCGACAAGGTCACCGAGATGGCCAAGGACGACAAGAAGAAGAAATAATGGCGCTTATCCTGAACCTGGAGACTGCCACGCGCAACTGTTCGGTTGCGCTTTCCAATGAAGGCGAAGTGCTTTCGGCGCGCGATTACGCGGGTGAGGGCTACTCCCATGCAGAGAAATTACACGTCTTTATTGAAGAGGTCCTCGCCGAGGCCGGAAAATCCTACAAGGATCTGGATGCCGTTGCCGTGAGCCGCGGCCCGGGTTCGTACACGGGTCTGCGCATCGGCGTATCGGCGGCCAAGGGATTCTGCCACGCGCTGGGCATTCCGCTGATTTCGGTTGATACGACACTTGTGCTCGCCTCGATGGCCAGGATTGCGGAAGGTCACATCGTTCCGCTGATCGATGCGCGACGGATGGAAGCCTACACTGCAATCTACGATGCCAACCTAAAGATGACCGCGCCCATTTCGGCCGAGATCCTCACTCCGGAAAGCTTTATGGACATCGCGGGTCCCATACATTTTGTCGGCGACTGCCAGGAAAAAGCGGCAACCGTTCTCCACGGCGATAACTACCGGTACCACAAGGAAATTGAATTCCCGTCGGCGAGTGCGATGGCCCGTTTTGCGCAAGAGAAATTCCGCCAAAAAGACTTTGAGGACGTCGCCTATTTTGAGCCGTTCTACCTCAAGGATTTCATCGCCGGAAAATAATTTTTGTTATGCCGCGCCCTTCGGGCCGGGTTTTCGGCTATAGTCCTCGCTGAAGCTGCGGGCTGCCGCCTCTACCCCTCGCGGGGCTCCCAAACTTTATACCGACTTTTCCCTGACATACGGCTGGATCGAAATATTGGCGCGATCAAATGAGGATTTGGCGCGTTCCAAAACATCCGACGACATGTCCCAGAAATCCTCGTTTGTAGCCCAAGGCCTGATCGCAATCTGCACCGATGATGCGTCCATTCCCTTGATCACCACCTGCGGTTCGGGCGATTGGAGGACTTTCGGGTGGCTCTTCAAAATGTCCAAAAGAATGGATTTTGCCTGCGCGGCATCGGTGTCATAGGAGACGGCCAAGGTCATGTCGGCCCTTCTGATCGGCTCGACGGAATAGTTGATTATCGTCCCGTTGGACAGGATTCCGTTGGGAATGAAGATCGCCTGGTTGTTGGCCGTGATAAGCCGCGTCACGAAGATCTGGATTTCGGCCACGGTGCCTGAAACGCCCTGCGCCTCAATGTAATCGCCCACACGAAACGGCTTGAACAAAATGATCAGCATGCCGCCTGCAAAATTGGAAAGCGAACCCTGCAGCGAAAGTCCGACCGCCAATCCTGCCGCACCCAAAATCGCGACAAAGGAGGAAGTTTCGATCCCCAACTTGGAGATGAAAGTTACAAACAGCAGGATCCGGAGCGCCCACAGCAGGATATCTGCCAGAAATTTTGACAGCGTCGGGTCGAGGGCACGTTTGACCATCACATTCTTGACAAACCGATTGATGAGCCTGATGGCATAAAGCCCCACGAAAAGCACCAGGAATGCCGAGACCACCTTGGGTGACCACGCGACCAGTACCTGAAAAAAGTTTGTGATGTATTGATCGATTGAATTGATATAGAGCATCATATCGTTTTGAGTTGTGAAATCGCCTCCTCAAGATTTTCCACCGGAAGCGAGCACGCCTTGTCCCTGCAAACATAGAAAGGAGTACGGCCTTCAACAAAGCGGTCTTTTAAAAGCGGCAAAGTGGACGGCGAAGCGGAACCTGCGAGCAGCGTGCCGGGGAGGTAATGGCTTTGGGCTTCACGCGCGGCCGGCAATGCATCGGGGCCGCAGATAACCAGTTCGGTCTTGCCGGGCGAAAGATCGAGAAGGACGTCGAACCAATTCGCGAATGCCGACGGGTAGTCGGCGGCGGGGATGATATG
>JAEWCF010000071.1 GCA_023390775.1 Bacteroidota bacterium
GTATTCGATTCGGTCGTTCATGCTTCCCTCGAGCAACAGGTCAATTTCCACGACATCCCGATCCTCGATCGTCAGCTCGATGAATTTAATGGGGCGGTGCACGTAGATGTATTGCCCGCTTTCACGAGACGCATACCGCAACATATAACCGTCCGCGATGGGATTCCGGGCAAAAATGAGGGTTCCGCGGCTGAGGTTTTCCTGAACCTTGACACCTAGGATCAGCTTGAGGTTGACGTTGCTGAGTTTTTTGCCGTCGGCCAAACGGTATTCGGCGCGGAGCACGGCAAAATCACTCTCTGAAATATAAAGCCTGCCGGTGTATTTCGCATCGCTTTTCCGCGGTTTGAAATCGATGATGTAGGCAAAATCGTCATTGTTGAGGTAAGTGGCGCCCTGATAGGTGTAGGTGTAAAGCTCCGGTTCCGAGGCGAAATTCATATGCTTGCCGGAGACGATGTTGTTCTCGGTCAGGATGTTCATCAAATTCCCCTTCGCGTTGAGCAACTGCGCATTTTCCTTTTTTTCCTTTTTCTTTTTCTTTGACTGGAAATCCTTGCGCAGCGAAATCGTATCGCGCGATCCGATCCACCCGCTCTTTATCCGGTAATACTTCATGGTGTCGAGATGTTTCAGGAACAGGTTGGTCGCCTTTTTTTCCAGGTCTTCCAGGGACACCGATCGGGTTTCATCCATCAGTTTGGTCGCCTTTGCCACATCCATCTTGGCCAGGTAGGATTTCTTCCCATCCTTGACCACCGGGCCGGAATAGTAGTCAACCAAAAGATCCGCATATTCGCGCGGCGGTTTGGTGTTCATGCGTGAAATGAATTGCGAGATTTCGGTATTGGCTTCCTTCAGTGCCGACTTGGAGAAACCCGTTGATTTCGTGATTTCAATGTCGATGTCCTTTGGGATAAACGAACCGCTCGTCCTGAAGAAAATCTTGTCCTTGCGCATCTTGTCCATCGAACCGTGGTTTTTCTTAAGATTGGCCTTTACCGATGCCATGATCTTTGCCGGATCGGGCTTTAGGGCGGTAACCTCCTGCAATTCAATCGCGGCGGGGCTCATGGTGACAACCATTCCTGCCGATTTGAGTTGGGAAAGGCTCAATTCCCGCGTCATGTAGCCAAAAAACGAAACGGCTATCGTCGTGCCGTCGGGCTTGCTTTCGGGAATGCTGAAAAAACCTTCTTCATTGGTGACCTGGTGTTGCGATTTATCGATCGTGATATTTGCGTACGGCAGTACCTCGCCGGTTTTGACGTCGATGACCTTGGCCGAAACCTGTGCCAGGGAAACCTGTGCGAACAGGCTGCAGAGCAGGCAAAAAACAAGATTTTTGAACATGGCAAAAATTTTTTGGGTAAATATATAGATTCGTAAAGTTCGCTTGACGAACATTTCCCGCAATTGTTTCACTCATCAGCAAAAACTAAATAATTCCTTAAGATTTATCGGCAGATATAAATTTCGGTAGTAAATTTAATGTTGTTTTAACTTGTTGAATATTAATGAGATGTGTCATGAAAACTAAATTTTTATCGATTTTGGCCCTCACTTTGGCGATGGCCATTGCCGGTTGCGACGACGATGACGACAACCAGGACAACATTATGAATTTTTCGGCCACGCTATCCGGCGCCAATGAAGTTCCCGCAAACGCCTCCACTGCAACCGGTACCGCGACCGCCACGTACAACGAAACCACGAACCGCCTGTCCATTTCGGTGCCCTATTCCGGAATGACCGCCACAGCCGCGCATATCCATCTGGGCGAACCGGGTGTGTCGGGGCCTCCCGTGTTTCCGTTTTCCTCGCTGACCTCGCCGCTTACGCTGACCAATGTTGAGCTGACCGATGCGCAGGAAGACGATCTCCTGAGCGGAATGTACTACGTCAATATCCACAGCGAGGCATTTCCCGGTGGCGAGATCCGCGGGCAATTGACCGAGGATTGAGGTGATTCAAATTAGGCCGGCATCTTTTGCCAACTTCCATTGTTTGCGTACTTTTGCGCCAGTAAAACGCAAACCATGAAACCAGATCTTTTCCAGGCTCCCGACTATTACCTGCTGGACGAATTGCTTACCGAAGAACAGCGGTTGGTCCGCGACGCAGCCCGGGAATGGGTCAAGCGTGAGGTATCGCCGATCATCGAGGAATACGCCCAAAAAGCCGAATTCCCTAACCAGATCATCAAGGGCCTGGCCGATATCGGCGCGTTTGGCCCCTATATCCCTGAAGAATATGGCGGAGCTGGGCTTGACCAGATTTCTTATGGCCTCATCATGCAGGAAATCGAGCGCGGTGATTCGGGCGTGCGGTCTACCGCGTCGGTGCAGTCCTCGCTTGTCATGTACCCGATCTGGAAATACGGAAACGAAGAGCAGCGCAAAAAATACCTGCCAAAGCTGGCCAGTGGGGAGTGGATGGGTTGTTTCGGCCTAACAGAACCCGACTACGGCTCCAATCCCGGCGGCATGGTCACCAATTTCAAGGACAAAGGCGACCATTATCTGCTTAACGGCGCCAAAATGTGGATATCGAATGCACCTTTTGCGCAAATTGCCGTTGTATGGGCCAAAGACGAATCGGGGCGGATCCACGGGCTTATCGTCGAGCGCGGCATGGAAGGTTTCTCGACACCCGAAACCCATAATAAGTGGTCGTTGCGCGCTTCGGCTACGGGAGAACTGATCTTCGATAATGTGAAGGTCCCGAAAGAGAACCTGTTGCCCAATAAATCCGGTTTGGGCGCGCCGCTGGGATGCCTGGACTCGGCACGTTACGGAATTGCGTGGGGCGCGATCGGTGCCGCGATGGACTGTTACGACACCGCGCTTCGGTATGCCAAGGAGCGGATCCAGTTTGACAAGCCGATCGGTGCGACTCAGCTTCAGCAAAAGAAATTGGCCGAAATGATCACCGAAATCACGAAAGCGCAGCTCCTGACCTGGAGGCTCGGCGTCTTGAGGAACGAAGGCCGGGCGACTACCGCGCAAATTTCAATGGCCAAACGCAACAATGTGAACATGGCGATCGAGATTGCCCGCGAAGCCCGTCAAATCCTGGGCGGAATGGGGATCACCGGCGAATATTCGATCATGCGCCACATGATGAACCTTGAATCGGTCATCACCTATGAGGGTACGCACGACATCCATTTGCTCATTACGGGGATGGACATCACGGGATTTGCCGCATTCAAATAAAGAAAGTGTATTAAACTAAAAAGCCTCCGAAAGGGGGCTATTTTTTATCGTACCATCGGTTCGTCGGCAGTCGAAACAGGCGTATGCCCGCTTTTTTTTAGCTGGTCCTCGATTTGCTTTTTTTCGGCCTCGATGCGCTTGTCGACCGATTCGTAGATTCGCTTGTAACGGCCCACGTCTCCCGCGTAATACTTGTTGCTTTGGGCAAATTGAACGCTGTCGATCTTGTGCTTTTTGTAAATGTAAGTCCGTGGGTCGAGATTGTTTTTCTCGATGGACATCGGGCGTTGCGTCCGAATGGCTTCCAAAAGGGAAAGATCGTAGATGATGTCGACCATCTTGTCTTCGGGAATCAGGTTTTCGGGTTCCTCTATTACCTTTTTGGTACACGAGGAAAGGGCGGCTGCTATAGTGCAGATGTAAAGTAAGCGTCTCATCGGTTGAATATTAAACGCAACGGATCGCGATTAAGTATGCCGCGTCCCGATTGGTAGGCCAAAGACCCGTTGACAAATGTATGCGTGACCGATGCGCTGAATTGCGTCCCCTCAAAGGGCGACCATCCGCAATGGTACCGAATATTATCGGGCCGGACGGTCCACGGAGCGTGAGGATCCACCAGGACAAGATCGGCAAAGTAGCCTTCCCGAACGAATCCGCGGTCCTTAACCTGAAACAGGATTGCCGGGTTGTGGCACATTTTTTCCACCAACTGCTCCTCTGATAGTCGGCCCATCTTTACGGCCTCGAACATGGCGGGAATGGCATGTTGCACCAGCGGCCCGCCCGACGGCGCCGAAAGGTAATTGGCATTTTTTTCCTCGCGGGTATGCGGGGCGTGATCGGTGGCGATCACATCGATGCGCCCGTCCAGTACAGCTTTCCAAAGCGCTTCCCGGTCCGCGGCGGTTTTTACTGCCGGATTCCACTTGATCAAATTGCCCTTCACGGCGTAATCCGAATCGGTGAACCAAAGGTGGTGCACGCACGCCTCGGCCGTGATCCTCTTTTTATCAAGCGGGACCGAATTGTCAAACAATTCAAGTTCCCTGGCGGTGGATACGTGGAAAACATGCAGCTTTGCGCCGGTCTTTCGGGCCAAAGCCACCGCTTTCGACGAAGAAATATAGCAGGCCTCCGCACTCCTGATCTCAGGATGGCATGCAACAGGAATCTGATCTCCGTAAATATTTTTATAGTGCGCGAGATTGTTTTTGATGGTCTGTTCATCTTCGCAGTGAACGGCGATGATCGCGGGGGCATGGGTAAAAATCCCTTCGAGTGCCTGGTCGTGGTCCACCAACATGTTCCCGGTGCTCGAACCCATGAATATCTTGATGCCGGCCGTGTTGAGCGGATTTAGTGCCTTTATTTCCTCCAGGTTGTCGTTTGTCGCGCCCAACATAAACGAATAGTTGACGTGCGAGGTCTGCGCTGCTATTGCAAATTTTTCTTCGAGCCGATCGATCGTTACGGCGTTTGGTACCGTATTGGGCTGTTCGATGAAGGAAGTGATCCCGCCTGCCGCGGCCGCGCGGGACTCCGAAGCGATATTGCCCTTGTGGGTCAGTCCCGGTTCCCTGAAATGTACCTGGTCATCGATGGCGCCGGGCATCAAAATTTTTCCGTTGGCGTCAATTTCTTCGACAGCGCCCGCAATTGCAATTTCACCGCCGATCCTTTCAATGCGGTTGGAGCGGATCAGCACATCGCCTTCGGTGGTCCGGCCTTCGTTCACTATCCGCGCATTTTTGATCAGGAAAGGTTTCATAAGCGTTTACAAACGGTTAAACATGTGTCGGATCCGGAGCCAGATAACGCCCATGACGGCCTCGGAGATGATGGCATTGCTCATTTTGGATTTGCCCAAGGTCCTGTCGGTAAAGATGATTGGGATTTCCACGAGTTTGAAGCGCTTTGTAAATGCGCGGTACTTCATTTCGATCTGAAAGGCATAACCGATGAAACGGATGCGGTCCAGGCCTATGGACTCGAGTACTTCCCGTCGGTAACAAATGAAGCCCGCCGTTGCATCATTTACCTTCATTCCCGTAATGATCTTGACATAAATCGATGCGAAGTAGGAGAGCAGGACCCTGCTGAGCGGCCAGTTCACCACGTTGACTCCGGTAATGTACCGTGACCCGATCGACATGTCCGCGCCTGCCTCGCATGCGTGCAGTAACCTCGCCAGATCATCGGGATTGTGCGAAAAATCGGCGTCCATCTCGAAAATGTAGCCGTATCCACGGGAAAGCGCCCATTTGAACCCATGCACATATGCCGTTCCGAGCCCGGCTTTCTTCGCGCGAACTTCCAGGAAAATCCGGGCCGGGAATTCTTCGGAAACCTTCCGGACCGCGGCGGGCGTGCCGTCCGGTGAATTATCGTCCACTACAAGGACGTGAAATCTTTCGCTGAGCGACATGACTTTGCGAAGCATCGCCTCGATGTTCTCGATTTCATTGAAGGTCGGAATGATTACGATGCAGTCGCCCATACGCCGGTTTGCGCAAAAGTAATGCATTTTGGACGGAATTATTTGTAAACATTTGTTACGGCATTTTGCGGGTTTGCCTAATTTTACGCCATGACCGAACAACTGCTCGAACCGCGAATGGCCCCGCCCCAGGATTGGGCTACTGCCATCTTTTTGCTGGCCCTTGTACTGGTCACCATCAGCAGGACGGTATTTGAAAAACGATTCGCCGATTTCGTACGGTTGGGCATATCCGACAAGTACGTCAAGGTTTACAGGGATCCGGGCCAAATGACCGGCGGATTTACGATCCTGCTTTTTTTGGTACAGTTGATTTCACTTTCGTTTTTTATTTTGCTGGCACTGCACAAATTCGGGTACGCCCATAAAAGCGACTGGCTTTTGTTTATCCGGATCATCACGTTGCTCGGGACCTTCATACTTGCCAAGTTCCTGGTAGACAATATCATATCGGTTTCCTTCAATATTGAAGAGTTCGCAGAACAGTTCAATCTAAACAAGGTCAGCTACCGTACATATCTTGCGTTGCTGCTATTGCCGGTGAACGCGATCCTTTATTATAATGACGCGCCCGAAATCGTCTATTTTGTCCTTATCGGTGCAATATTGACAATCAATCTGTTAACTTATTTGCTGGCTTTGAAGAATTATCAAAATTTCATCGTCGGGAAGTTGTTTTATTTTATTTTATATCTTTGCGCTCTTGAAATAGGCCCCTACTATTTTATGTATTATTGGTTTATCCGAGATTAATACAAGTGACTGTCATTATATGAAAGTGAAAACAATTTTGGTGTCGCAGCCAGAGCCGAAGGTCGAGAATTCACCGTACTTTGAACTTCAGCAGAAGCACAAAGTCAAAATAGATTTCAGGCCTTTTATCCATGTTGAGGGGGTCAGCGCCAAGGACATCAGGTTGCAAAAAATCGACATCGGAAATTATACCGCCATCATCCTGACCAGTAAAAATGCGGTCGATCACTTTTTCAGGGTTGCCGACGAAATGCGATATAAGGTTCCGGAAGGGCTTAAGTATTTTTGCCAGTCCGAAGCCATTGCCTATTACCTCCAGAAATACGTTGTTTACCGCAAGCGCAAGATATATGTGGGCCAGAAGGATTTTGCCGACCTGAGCCCGCTCATCAAAAAATACAAGGACGAAAAATTCCTGCTTCCCGCGTCGGATCAACTCAATGTGGAGGCGCCAATCACCCTGAACAGCCTTAAGGTCGATTGGACGCAGGCGACTTTTTACAAGACGGTAATGAGCGACCTTTCGGACCTCGCGGATGTTTATTATGATGTGCTGGCATTTTTCAGCCCGACGGGTATCAAATCGCTCTTCAAGAATTTTCCCGATTTCGAGCAGAACAACACCCGGATTGCCGTTTTCGGGAGTACCACCCAAAAGGAGGCGCTCGATCACGGCCTGCGCGTGGATATCATGGCGCCCACGCCCGAAGCCCCTTCCATGACGATGGCACTTGACAAATACATCACGAAGGCCAACAAGGAGACCAAATAGATTTTCCCCATAAAAAAAAAGAGCTGTCCATTGGGCAGCTCTTTTTTATTGAATTAATAATTGTTATCCACGCGGGGCGCCGGCCATGATTTCCTCATTGGCAAACTCCTCAAATTTTGCGAAGTTGTCCCGGAATTTTTGTGCGAGCTCCCGGGCTTTTTCGTCGTATAGCGTCTTGTCTTCCCATGTATTTCTCGGGTTTAGGATTTCATCGGGTACATTGGGGCAGGATTGCGGTTGGGCAATTCCAAACACCTCGTGCTCCTTATACTCCACGTTGTCCAACTCGCCGTTCAGAGCGGCCGTGATCATGGCGCGGGTGTACTTCAGTTTCATGCGGTGGCCAACGCCGTAAGGGCCTCCTGTCCAACCGGTATTGATAAGCCAAACCTTGACGTCCGCCTCCTTCATCTTTTTGCTCAGCATTTCGGCATAGCGGGTAGGGTGAAGCGGCATGAAAGGCGCTCCGAAGCACGCCGAGAAATTCGGTTGCGGCTCGTTTACGCCCGCCTCCGTTCCCGCGACCTTTGCCGTGTAGCCGGAGATGAAATGATAGGCCGCCTGGCCCGGGGTCAGCCTTGAAATAGGAGGCAGGATCCCGAATGAATCGGCGGTAAGGAAAAAGATGTTTTTGGGATTGCGCCCGATCGATCCGGGCTGGATGTTATCGATATGGTAAATGGGATAGCTGACGCGCGTGTTTTGGGTAATCGACACGTCTTCAAAATCCACTTCGTTCGTGCCTTCCTTGTAAACGATGTTTTCCAGGATCGCGCCGCGTTTGATCGCCCTGAAGATATCGGGTTCATTTTCCTCGGTCAGGTTGATGACCTTGGCATAACAACCACCTTCAAAATTGAAAACGGTATTCTCGCTGGTCCATCCGTGTTCGTCATCACCGATGAGCTTGCGCTGCGGATCGGCAGAAAGCGTCGTCTTTCCGGTTCCCGAAAGCCCAAAGAATATGGCGGTGTCCCCTTTTTCGCCAACATTGGCGCTGCAATGCATCGGCAGGGCATTTTTGTAGACCGGAAGGATAAAGTTGAGCGCAGAGAAGATTCCCTTTTTCATTTCGCCCGTATAACCGGTACCTCCGACAAGTGCGATCTTGCGGGTGAAATCGAGAATGGCAAAGTTGTGCTGGCGCGTTCCGTCAACTTCGGGATCGGCCTTGAAACCCGGTGCACAGATGACGTGCCAGTCCGGGCTGAAGGATTCCAGCTCCGATGCTTCGGGACGCAGGAACATGTTGTAGCAAAACAGATTCGACCATGCGGTTTCGGTCACCACACGCACATTCAACCTGTAATTGGGATCGGCACACACATAGCTGTCGCGCACGAAAATCTCCTTGTTGGAAAGATAGGCGGTCATCTTGTCGTAAAGCGCGTTGAATTTCGCGGGTTCAAAAGGAAGATTGACCTTGCCCCACCATACTTTTTCGGCCGTGACGGCATCCTTGACGATGAAGCGGTCCTGCGGAGACCTGCCGGTAAATTCCCCTGTGTTGATGGCCAGTGCGCCGGTGGAAGATTCTGTTCCCTGACCCTTCCCGATCGTGATGTCGTGAAGTTCGTCTGGGGTCAGTTGGTAGTGAACATTGGCATTTCTTATTCCAAGACCTTCTAACGAAATCGATTTCGTAGACAGTGTGTTCTGATCCATAAAGTAGGCGTTAATTGTGTTGTAAACTGAAAGGCAAAAATAAAGATTAAAATTTAGAAACGTTTTGGTAACGTAGGTTTTTATGTTTTTTTGCGCAGAAATTCGACAAAAAGCAGCAACCAGGCGACAACGAGCAATACACCTCCCAGTGGCGTTACAAATACGATCGGACGGAAGTCAAACCCCGTGACCGCGGCGGTCGAAATCAGGTAAAGCGCCCCCGAAAAAAGAACGATGCCCAGCGATGCCAGGATCCACGACATTTGCCTGGCCTTTCTTCCCAGCGACGGGATCGTACCGATGGCCAACAGCAACATGGCGTGATAAAATTGGTAACGCACCCCGGTTTCAAAAATTGCGATGCGGCTTTCTTCAAGGGCATTTTTTAACGCATGCGCACCAAACGCCCCCAATATTACCGAGGTCATCCCAAAGAAGGCCGCCGTGGCCAGAATCCTGCGTTCCATAAATAAAATTTGTGCAAAGTTACCTTAATCGCCGCGATAAACAGAATTATTACCTTTGCGGCCTAAGCAAAAAAAATGAGAAACATCCTGATCGTCGGGGCGGGGCGTTCAGCCTCCTCGCTGATTCGCTACCTGCTCGATAAAGCCAGCATTGAAGACTTGCACCTGGTCATCGCCGACCTTTCACCCGAGACCGCTTCCCGCAAGACCGGGGGACATCCTCGCGCCACGCCCGTTGCCCTCGATATCGCCGACACCGACCAGAGGCGCTCCCATATAGCCGCCGCCGACCTTGTCATCTCCATGCTTCCGGCGATGCTCCACACGCAGGTGGCCCGGGACTGCATCGACCTGGGCAAGCACCTGGTCACCGCGTCCTACATCAGTGAGGCGATGCAAAGCCTGGATGCCGAGGTGCGTGCAAAGGGACTTGTCTTCATGAACGAAATCGGGCTGGATCCAGGAATCGATCATATGAGCGCCATGAAGGTAATCGACTCAATCCGGCAAAAGGGCGGCAAGATGATCCTGTTTGAATCTTTTTGCGGCGGACTTGTCGCGCCTGAATCCGATGACAACCTCTGGAATTACAAGTTTACGTGGGCACCGCGCAATGTCGTTTTGGCAGGCCAGGGCGGCGCCGCGAAATTCATCCAGGAAGGGACCTATAAGTACATTCCGTACCACCGGCTTTTTAGAAGGACCGAATTTCTCGAGGTCGAAGGCTATGGCCGGTTTGAGGGTTACGCAAACCGCGATTCACTGAAATACCGCAACGTATACGGGCTCGACGACGTCCTCACGATGTACCGCGGGACCATCAGGCGGGTCGGGTTTTCAAAGGCCTGGAACATGTTCGTGCAGCTCGGGATGACCGACGATACTTACGTCATCGACGACTCCGAAAACATAAGCTACCGCGAATTTACCAATCTATTCCTGCCGTACCACCCGACCGATTCGGTGGAAATCAAGCTCAGGCTGCAGCTGGGCATCGATCAGGACGACATCATGTGGGACAAACTTCTGGAATTGGACCTGTTCAATCCGCACAAGATCGTCGGGTTGAAGAATGCCACGCCCGCGCAGATCCTTGAAAAGATACTTTCAGACAAATGGACCCTCAATCCGGATGACAAGGACATGATCGTCATGTACCACAAATTCGGATACGAACTCGGCGGCGCGCAGCACCAGATCGATTCCAAGATGGTCTGCATCGGCGATGACCAAACCTATACGGCGATGGCCAAGACGGTGGGCTTGCCGGTGGCGATGGCGGCCCTGCAGATCTTGAACGGTAAAATCACCACTCCGGGCGTCCAGCTTCCCCTGGCGGCGGAGGTTTATGAGCCGATCCTGGCCGAGCTCGAAACATTTGGCGTCCGGTTCCTGGAAACCGAAATGCCCTACATCGGTTACAACCCCGATAAACTGTAAAACGCAACTTTGCTAAAATAAAAAAACCCGGCTCAAGACCGGGTTTCATTTTTATTGTCCGCTATTCCCTGCGGCCCATATAAATCATTATGTAGTACAAAAGTGTGGCAAGCGATCCAATCGCCGCGACAACATAGGTCCGTGCGGCCCACTTCAAGGCATCGGTCGCGCCGGCATGTTCCTCACGGGTCAGCATCCTCTTGTTCTCAAGCCAGGCCAGCGCCCGGTTCGAGGCATCGTATTCGACCGGAAGCGTGATGAAGGCGAAAAGCGTGGTCGCCGCGAAAATGATGATACCGATCAACAACAACTGCGGAAAAGTATTCATCATCAAAACGCCCGCAAGCAGGATCCACTGCACGATATTCGACGCGACGGACACGATCGGCACCAACGTGGAACGCATCTGGAGCCAGCTGTAGGCCTGCGCGTGCTGGACTGCATGGCCAACCTCGTGCGCGGCAACGGCGGCGGCGGCGGCATTGCGCTGGTTGTAGACAGCCTCGCTCAGGTTGACGGTTTTGTCGGCAGGGTTATAATGATCGGTCAGGCGGCCGGGAGTCGAAATGACACGGACGCCCCGGATCCCGTGGTCGGCAAGCATCTGTTCGGCGATTTCGGCGCCGCTCATGTTGTTTTGCAGCCGGACTTTTGAATATTTATCGAATTTGCTTTGCAGCCTGTTGCTCACGAGCCAGCTCGCCAGCATGATCCCAATGATCAGAATCCACATTCCCATGATTAATTTTTTTTTTCGCCCTTAAAGCAAATTTCCCACCAAATATAAACAAATGACAGGTTGTCATTGCGCGTTTAAACACTTTTAACCGTTTGTAAACACTTACGGTCGTTTGGGCGCCTCCCTTCGGGCCGGGCTCTTGCAGTGCACGGCACTTTGCGCGATCCCTGGCGCGGTCATCCGCAGGCAGTGAGGCAATATTTTGGATTTCCGTTCCGCAACATCCACGGAGTTTTCACGTTACATTTGCAGGATCATCAATCAAATCATCATGTTAAAAAATTTCTTCATCATGTGTTCCGGCGCCGACCGGAAACTACTCGACACCTGTTCCCCGGGCGAGCAGACCAAATTCGTCGGCATTGGGGCCACCGTCTTTTTCACCGCCGTCATGGCTTTCATCGCGGCGGCCTATGCCCTATACACCGTCTTCGATTCCGTTTGGCCTGCCATCGCGTTCGGTATGGTTTGGGGGCTGCTGATCTTCAACCTGGACCGGTTCATCGTCTCCACGATCCGCAAACGCGACTCCTTCTGGCCCGAATTGCTGCAGGCCACCCCGCGAATCGCTTTGGCGGTCCTGATTGCGATCGTCATTTCAAAACCGCTTGAAATCAGGATCTTCAAAAAAGAGATAGACACGGTCCTGCTCAAGGAAAAAAACGCCATGGCCCTGCAGAACAAAAAGGAAGTCGCGCAATATTTCGAGGGCGACCTTGCCCGTAACCAGGCTTCCATCGACAGCATCAAATCCTCGATTGCGAAAAAGGACAAGGAGGTAGCATCGCTTTACGACTCCTATATCACCGAAGCCGAAGGGACCAAAGGCACCATGAAGATGGGCAAAGGCCCGGTTTTCAAGGAGAAATTCGCGCAGCACGAACTGGCAAAAGCGGAGAGGGATTCGGCGCGCGCGTCCGGATTGGCAAAGATTGTGGTTTTGGAAAAGGAGGGTGATAAACTACGTGCCGACCTTGACAAAAAGGTAGGGGATACGCAACCTGTCATCGACGCGTTCGACGGGCTCATGGCCAGGATCAACGCGCTGGGAAAACTTCCGCTGTTGCCCTCATTGTTCATCATGCTGCTCTTCTTTGCCGTGGAAACCTCCCCGATTTTTGCCAAACTTCTTTCGCCAAAGGGCGAGTATGACATCAAACTTGAGGACCTTGAAACCGCGTTGCAGGCCACCATCACGCAGGACAAATACCAGCGAAACCTTTTAGTGAAGACCAGCGCCGGGATGCACGACCGGGTATACGCTGATATCGCGCAGGACAACGCCCTGTTCGACCTTCAAAAGAGCAAGGCAAGGGAGCTGCTCGAGTTGCAGGCCAACAGCTTTGTGGAAAAGCAAAAGAAGACTATCGGGTAAGGCATCACCCTTTTGGGCCGTCGGGAGCGGTATTGAGCAGGCAGATCGCGAATTCGGTCCGGTCGGCATCGGTGCCGAAACTCAGGTAACCGCCATGTGCCTCGACAATGTTCCTGGAAAGCGTCAGCCCGATTCCGGCCCCGTCCTTGCGAGTCGTGAAAAAGGGCAGGAAAATCTTGTCGCGGATTTCGTCCTCGACGCCCTTGCCCGTGTCCGAAACCATTAAATATATACGGTTGTTATCCTGTCGGGTCGAGATGTAAATTTCCTTTCTCGCCCGGTCCTTCAGCGCATGGATGCTGTTGGTGAGCAGGTTGATGATGACCTGGCCGAGTTGGCCCCGGTCTGCATAAACAGTAATTCCGGGCTCGGCGGTGTTGTGTACCACGATCGATTGCGATTGCAGGGAATTTCGCATGACCTGAAGGCCTTCCTGCACGAGCCCCGAAAGATCGAAATAGCTTTTGTCGGGAGTCGGCAGGATGGTCAGTTTCCGGTAATTTTCGACAAACGACTGCAAATGGTCGGTACGGTTGACGATGGTCCTGAGGCTGGCGCTCACATCCTTTTGATCTTCGGCGCTAATAACGGGTTGATCCAAAATATCCTGGAGGCTTTGCGACAACGACCTGATAGGCGTCAGGGAATTCATGAGTTCGTGCGAAATGATCTTCATGAGGTTGATCCACGCTTCTTTCTCCTTTTTCTCGATAACGCGTTGGATGGAATCGAGCAGCACGATGTAATATTCGCCGTCAAAAGCCCGGGTGGCCGAAGCCTGCATGATAAAAGTTTGCGGCTCACGCATGTCGATACTGATCGACACCGGGGATTTTCGTTCGGAAAATTGGGACTGTTCGAGTTCCGCGCAAAAATCGGGAAGATAATTTTTCAGCAAATCGAACCTGGAGACCTTCGGCACCTGAAAAAAATTGGAAAAATAATCGTTCATCAAAAACACCTCGCGGCCCTGGTCGCCAGTCTTCAGGATCAGGATCCCCGTTTCGACATTGTTGAAGATCGCCTGGTAGATCATCTCGCGCGACACTTCCCGAAAGCGCTGATTCTTTTGCCGGTGGTACAACTCGTAAAGATTCTTGTAGGCCCCTTCGCGGTACCGGGCTGGAAACCCGGCCGAATAATCGTCGTGAAGCATCGCCAGGATGGCCTTGTCATAAAACAGCAGACCGTTGCGGATATAATGCCAGGCCTCGGCACACATTACAAACCCAATGGTTCCCGCGAGCAGTCCGCTGTAGTAATATCGATTGGCAACCGCGAACGCCATCGTTGAGAAGGCGGCCACGATGAGCAGCATACGCCACGAAACTCCCGCAAACAGGCTTTGCTTCATGATCCTTTGAGGTTGTGCTTCTCCATCCTTCGGTAGAGGGCGGCCCTTGACAGCCCGAGTTGCTCGGCGGTCCTGCTGATATTGCCATGATTGGCGAACAGGGCCTTCTCGATCGCCGAACGTTCCATTTCGCCCAGTTCGGAGCTTTGGGCCTGAAGTTCTGCGGGCGCTTCTACATCCATGATGTCCAGGTCGGAGGCCAGGATCTCGTCCGAATCCGAAAGGATCACCGCCCGTTCAATCTTGTTCTCGAGTTCGCGCACGTTGCCGTACCACGGGTACCGCTCAAGCATGTGCAGGTTGGACGGCGAAAACCGAAGGTTGGGGTTGCCGTACCGCGCACCCACTTCCTCCAGGAAGAAACGCGCCATCGGCAGGATGTCCTCGCGCCTTTCCCGCAAGGCCGGCAAGTGGATTTCCATCGTATTGATGCGGTAGAAAAGGTCTTCGCGAAAACGCTTGAGCCGGACTTCCTCGCGAATGTCGATGTTGGTCGCGGCAATGATCCGGAAGTCGATCGTCCTGGCCCGGCTTTCCCCGAGCCGCGTGACGGTCCTGGTTTGCAGGACGTGAAGCAGCTTGGCCTGAAGGTGCAACGGGATATTCCCGATCTCGTCCAGGAAGATCGTGCCGCCTGACGCCGCCTCGAACCTGCCGGGCGTGTCGGCCTTCGCGTCGGTAAAGGCGCCCCGCGAATAGCCAAAGAGCTCCGATTCAAAGAGGGTCTCGCTTAAAGATCCAAGATCCACGTGGACAAACGGCATCTCCTGCCGCTGGGAATGGCGGTGTATATGGTGTGCCAGGACAAATTTGCCGGTTCCGTTCTCGCCCAGGATAAGGACGTTGGCATCGGTACGCGCCACTTTTTCGGCCACTGCGTACGCCTGGCGGATCTTGGGTGCAGATCCAACAAAATATTGCCTGTCGCCGGAAAAAGTCAGCTTTTTCTTTTGCAATTTTCGGCTCTCGTCCACCGCGGCATCCACCGTTGCCAAAAGTTTTTCATTGTCCCACGGTTTCATGATGTAGTCAAACGCGCCCTGCTTGAGTCCCTGTACGGCGGTTTCCACTTTCCCGAAGGCGGTCATCAAGATCACCATCGTGTTCGGGGACATGCTTTTTATTTCCCGAAGCCAGTGGATTCCCTCGCGTCCGTCTTCGTAACCGATGCGGTAGTTCATGTCAAGCATGACGGCGTCGATGGTTTGACTGCCGATGATTTGGGTGATTTCGCGCGGGGAACTCGTCGTGAGGACGGTTTCGTAATTTTTTTTAAGCGCCATCCGGGCCGAAAACAGGATTTCCTCCTGATCGTCCACCACCAAAACGGCTGCCTGTTTCTTTCTCATGGCGTCGTGTCCGCAACCGGACAATAAAGTGTCCGAAAACGAACACCCACTTTAAACAAGTAAATTTCAAAATGTTGAAAAACAGCAATTTAAAAATTAGTTTTTTTGCTGGCACGATGTTGCCAAAAGGGCGGTCGACAAAAACGAATGCATACCCGATGGACACCGTAATCAAACGTAAAAGTAGAAAAATTCAGATAGCCGCTGTGGTCGGGGCCATTATTTTGGCGATGGCAACATTGGCTTTCATTTCGGCGACCAAGAAAAAGGCGCTCAATGTTAATGCAAGCGAACTCCTGATCAAGGAGGTACGGAGCGATTATTTTGAGGACTTCATCATTTTCCAGGCCAAGGCCGAACCGCTCAACGCGATGCTGGTGAATATCATCGAAGGAGGATCGGTACAGGAAATTTTCGTCGAAAACGGCGCGATGGTCCAGAAAGGGCAGGCGCTGGCCAAGATGTACAATCCCAATAC
>JAEWCF010000032.1 GCA_023390775.1 Bacteroidota bacterium
CCCCAGCTTAGGGTGAGGATATTCAGGTGTCAGGAAGGCGATTTTCATGATTTCACCCAGGTTGCGGCAAGGTATCGCCCGTTTGCGCCCCGGTGGTCGATGAGTTCACGCTCGCGGATTTGAAAGGCCTCGGGAAGTTCGCTTTCCAGATATCCGAAGAAACCGTAAGACCGCGAGGAAACCAATCGATAATCCTTGAGGCTGTTTGCCATCTTGCGCAACGAGATCCCCGAACCGATGGAATATGGCAGGCCGTCCACATGAATATCGGTGACGCTCCAAATTTCTTCCTCGGTCATTCTTTTGGCGATGGCCCTTTTTTCGAGCAAACGGTCGTTGACTTCGTCGATATAACTGCGCATGCCCAGAAATCGTTTGGCGGCGAGACGGGTGCCTTTTGGAACGATCCCAAAGATTCGTTTAGGGAAGTTTCTGTGCCGAGCGGACTCAAGTTCCGTGCGCCGCGCGAGGTATTGCGGGTCCTGCAGGTAATCGCCGTTGGGGTCCTGCAGGTGGATGATGACCCCCCCCGGATCTTGCAGCGCGCTTATCGTGGACAGGAATTTCTTGATATCGGGAATATGGTGCAGTACCGAACAGATCAGGATCACATCGTACTTCCCTTCGATCGATTCGGCAGGACCGCTTTGCAATGCGGCCGGAATCTTCCAGCCATCTGCCCGAAGGCGCGCACGTTCAAGCATTTTGGCCGAAGTATCGGCAAGGGTTACGCTTCCGATATGGGCCCCGAGCGAAGAATCGAGAATCAGTTGCGTACTGAGCCCCGTGCCGCATCCGACATCGAGAAGTTTGGCGCCATCGGCCACAAGCCCCGACAAATCCCCCGCCAGCAACCCGGCTTGCCTGCCAAGGCTGGACCACATATCGGCGTGCACCTCATCATAGTGCGCCGCCTCGACATCGTGGAATACGACGTTGACGACCTCGTGGAACTCCGCGGGCGAAAGGTTGCTGCGTGTTTTGCGGATCAAGGGCAAGAGGGTATCGTACATGGCAATCAAAGTGCAATTATACCACTATTTTGGCAGGATAGCCGCGAAAATGGCCTAAGAAAGATTGCCGATATAGGATTCGGATCCCCGGTTCGAGATGACCTGGGCAAGCGGCGCCGCGACGACGGAACCGGCATCCACATCGGTCATTACCACGGCATTGGCGCCAATGAGGGCATCGTCACCAATCGAAATATTCCCGAGCACAACGCAGTTCGGCCCGAAAAAAACACGGTTCCCGACACGAGGCACACCGGCGCTTTTGCCCCGGTTGAGCACGCCGATGGTCATGCCCTGCGAGAGGTTGCAATTCTCGCCGATGACGGTGTCGCCGTGAATGACGATTCCGCCAAAGTGGCCGATATAAAGGCCCTTGCCTATCCTGGTGCGGTAGGAGATGTCAAACCCAAAACGGTACTTGATCCGGCGCAGCCAAAGGTAAAAAAAGTAGAAAAGCACGCGGTTTTTCCTGCGGTAATGCTGCGTGAGCCTGAAGATGACGCTGAACCGCATGCCGGGAGTGGACTCGACAAACATGACCTTCAAAAATGCCAGGAAACCGAATTCACCCCTTCGTCCATAGCGAAGGAAATCCTGCTCGATAAGGTATTTGGCAGATTCACCCATTGACAATCTTCTTGAATCCATCCACGATGCGCTGTGACGCGCCGTTTGCAGGCTGGCAGTTAATTTTGGCAAACCATTCCCTGGCAGCCTCTACGGTCGGTCCGGGTTGCGTCAGCCCGCGTTTGATGACCTCCGCCATTTCGCCCGGCGAATCGATCCACAACACGGCATCGCGTGAAGGCATGGATCGGAAATGTACGAATTTATAGATCGTTTTCACGGACCAGCCGGTATTTGTGCCGCTCTCGACATCATAGTTTATATAAGCGCACGGTTTGCCGAAGCACGCATAGTCGAAAACCATGGACGACCCCAGGTTGATGACCATCTCGGTGTGCGCGATCGTGTTCATCTGCAGATCCAGGTCCTCGTTTGTGGGAATGACCGTGTTCCAGGCTTCGCCCATCTTCTTCCACTTGGGATCCAGCGGGATGATGAGGCCGCGGGTTGCTTCCAGGACGCGGTCATAGCGATCGGAAAAATCCACGGGGCACCTCCTGAACAAGATGCCGAGGTTTTGCCCCTCGGCATTCAGGCTTCGGACTGCTGAAGCGGTATCTTCCAGAAATTGAGGGTCGTGCGGCGAAGTCGTCACGTCGTCGCCCGAAAAGCAGATGTATTTTCGTTCCGGATCAAGCCCGTATTGGGCAAAGAACTCTTCGCGGGACAGGACGCGTTCCTTTTGGAAATGCGGCTCGAATTGCGGCGTACCTCCCACGATGACGCGGTCCCGCGAAATATAGTCGTGATAGTGCAACAGTTCCGACTCCATGTGCCGGCTCCACACAAAATACCAGTCCGGCTCCAGCGCCATGGTCGCCTTGGGCAGGTTGTCCCAGGAAAATATGAAGGTCGAAGTCGGAATGCCCAGATCCTGAGCGGCCAGCATCGGCGCGATCGCGCGGACGATCCGCTGGTTGGTGCAAAATAAAAGGTCCGGCTTGTGCTCGGTCAACAGCGCGGCGCAATTCCGGTAATACGGCGTCTGCCTTTCCAATTTGTGGATCTTCCGGCGGACACGCAATGAGCCCGATCTTGCCGAATGTGTGGCCAGATAGCCGTGCATCCACAGGCTCTTAAGCGCCTGCCGAACATTTCGATAACTAAAGGGAAAGCGGTACTTTTTGTAAATTTCATCCCCGGATTTTTCCTGATTCCTGCGCAAATCGAACTCGATCCGCAGGGTTTTGAGCAGATGCGTTTTCCAATGGATGACACCCTCGGCACGTACCTCAGGGAAACCGAGGCTGCCAAGGTCGAAGGCCGTGTCGTTCCAAAAAACGATTTCAAGGCCGTTGCGCCGGGCAATCTGGTAGAAATCGGTGTAGGCAAAATTGCGAAGGCCTACGCCGTCCGGGACCAGGATCAATATTTTTTTTTGACCGGGCATCTATTTCGATTCGGTTATGGATGATTCATCGTTCTGCAACAGGTCAAGTGCAAGGTTTGCCCACTGCCATATGTGGAAGGCCGATTGGTTGTCGCCGTTCCGGTATTGGCTCCATTCCTTGCGCAGGGCATCGGCGTCAAACCACCGGGCAAAAGGCGATTGCAGTATGGCTTCGACCTGGCCCGATATGAAGGCGCTCAAGTCGCCCGCGAGCCACTCCCGCTGGGGCGTCTGCAGGGGCCTTTTTGGCGCGAAGACGAGATCGGCCGCGAGGAATTCCGACGCAATCTCGCGCAGCATCTTCTTGGTCACGCCGTTCCTGATTTTATATTCCGCCGGAAGCGAAAAAGCGAATTCCACCATATTATGGTCAAGGAATGGCTCCCGAAGTTCCGTTGAGTAAGCCATCGAAACCCTGTCATTAAACCGCAGCGCACGCGGAATCTTGGTGTAAAACAGGTCGCGGTACTGCAGGTTGAGCATCGCATCGTCAAACGGCTTTGGATAATCCGGTTTTTGGGCATGCGACAAAAATTCGGGGGACAGGACACCCGGGCGCAGCGGTGATGCGGCCACTCCCTGCACAACGGAGTCGATGTTTTTTGTATAGTAATCGTATCCGGCCCATTGCTCGTCCATGCCCTGGCCGTCCAGGAGCACGATTGTTCCCTGCGAACGGGCCGTCTTGAATAGCTGAGAATAAGCAAGGGTCGGGATTCCGCCGAACGGCTCATCCTGATGATGCGCCATAAGCCGTGCAAGGCCGGGTACCTCCTTGCTGTTCAATAAAACCTTTTCCAACGGGTTGCCTGTCGCTGAAATCATCATTTCCACCCAAGGCAATTCATCATAATCCGGATGGCCCGTGTAGAAAGTATAGGCTTTTATATTTTTGGGACTACCCGCATAATCGTTGACCATGGCCAGCAGGACCGAGCTGTCAAGCCCGCCACTTATATTGAAACCCACGGGAACATCGGCCCTGAACCGCAGCCGCACGCTGTTGCGCAAAAGCCCCAGGTAATGTTCTTTTGCCTCGCCGTAGGAAAGCCCCGAAGGCTGCCGCCCCACCGCCGAAACGAAATCATACCATTGCCCGGACTGAAGCTTTCCGTCGGCGAACGTGAGCCAATTGCCGCCCGGAAGTTGCCGGATGCCTTCCCAAAACGTTTCGTCGGGCATCCCGTAGGACCCAAAGGCAAGGAATGATGCCCAGGCTTTCTCTTCGGGCAGTTTCCGGATCCCGGCCGCGAAGAGCGACTTTATTTCGGACGCGAAATAAAACGTACCCTGGTCAAAATGGTAATAAAAAGGCTTTACGCCGAAACGGTCGCGCGCGGCAAAGAGCGTTTTTTCCCGATTGTCCCAGATCGCAAACGAGAACATTCCGTTAAAACGCCCAAGGCATTCTTTTCCCCATTTTATATAGGCGGCGAGCAGGACTTCGGTGTCGCATTGCGTACGGAAGGGATAATCGGCCAACTCATCCTTCAGTTCGAGATAATTGTAAACCTCGCCGTTGAACACCATCACGTATCGCCCGGAGGCATCCGCAAAGGGCTGGTTGGCGTCTTCCGAAAGGTCGATGATCGACAGCCGGTTATGGCCGAGCACGGCGTGGCCTGCGTCTTCGTAGAGGCCGGTCGCGTCGGGCCCGCGGTGTTTTTGCGCATGCAACATTTCCAGCAAGGCCGGTTTAAAATTACCGTTGCCGATAATTCCGGCTATTCCGCACATCGGGCCTGGGATTTAAAAATTTGCTCGGCTTTTTGCCAGTCTTCCTCGGTATCGATGTTGACGTACAGTTCCCGTGGCGATTCCAGATATCCGATGGAATCTCCGTAAAGGGTGCCTCTTTTGATTGCCGATACCCTGGAAAGGTAAATGCTTCCGTCCCGGTGATAGGCTTCGGGCAAGTCCTGCCGACGCGGAATAATGTTTACCTCGCCGGTGGAAATTTTCAATGTGCCATCGGCGGAAGCCTCAAACACCCAATGCGGGTTGTATTCGTGGGGAACCCTCCGGACCGACACCAACGAATCGGTTCCGGCATCAATAAATTTGGCGATCGCGGCATCCAAAAATTCAACGGTCCTGAACGGGCTCGTGGGTTGCAAAAGGCAAACGGCGTCAAACCGTTCTCCAACCGATTCCATAAACTCCACGGCATGTGTGATCACCGCCACGGTCGGCGTATGGTCCAGGGCCAATTCGGCGGGCCGCGTAAAGGGAACTTCCAGTCCCGCTTCCTTCCCCACGGCAATGATGGCAGGATCGTCGCTTGAAAGAATGCTTTTTGACAGGCCGCCACACCGGAGCGCGACCTGCGCCGAATGCGAAAGCAAGGGCTTGTCCCCCAGCAAACGGATATTTTTGCCCGGAACGCCCTTGGATCCGCCGCGAGCCAGTATGATGCCCAGGATCCGCATCAGTAGGTGATGGTTTTGTGGAAATGAAGCGGAAATTCCTCAAGCACCCTTGCGATCCTCTCCCCCGAAAACCCGTCGCCATAGATGGTGATGCCCGAAGGAGGCCGGTTTTGAAGATGTTTTTGGATGGCTGCGCGGATCTGTTCCTTGTCGTAATCGGTATCGATGACGTTGGACCCTCGAAGCCTGCGGTTTTGCCGTGTACCGATATTGACTACCGGAACGCCCAGATAGGCGCTTTCGCGAATCCCGACGCTGGAATTTCCCACCAGGCATCGGCAATTGCGGATGAGCCTCAGGAAATCGGCGGGTTCCATGTTTTTGAAGAACAATATATTCTGCGGATTGTGCCGCTCGCGGTAGGAACGGATCCCGTTGGATGTCCCGTCGGCGCCCGCGTCCACATTAGGCCAGAACCAAAATGTCGGCATCCCGATCTCGTGGATGACCTCCAGGGTTTTCCAGACATCTTCCCGCGCCTGGGCGTACTCGGTGGTCACGGGGTGTTGCATGACCACAAGGTATCCGTCGCGCCAATTGTCGGCCCGGCCAACGCCTCCGTATTTTTGTACGGGATCGAAATCGGTAGTGTTCTCGGCAACGATTTCCCTTGCCAGGTCTATCGAGGGACAGCCCGTGTTGATCACCGAATCGGGATCTTCGCCCATCCTGATGACACGGTCGCGGGCATCATCGGACGCCACCAGGTGCAGATCGGCCAGTTTGGTATTGGCGTGGCGAACCTTTTCATCGATGTTGCCGGTGACCTCGCCGCCCTGGATGTGGACAAGCGGGATGTTCTGGTAGGAAGCCGCGATTGAGGTCGCAATGGTTTCGAATCGGTCGGCGACGGTAACCACGGCGTCGGGTTTCAGGTTGTAAAAGACGGTCGAAAGTTCCATCACCGCCAGGCCCGTCGTCTTGGCCATTGCCGTCGGGTTCTCGCCTTCAAGGACGACAAACACCTTTTCGTCGATGGTAAATCCGTCCTTTTCAATGTAATCCACGGCGCTTCCGTATCGGTCAAGCAACGCCGAACCCGCCACCACCAGCTGCAGCTGCAATTTATCGCTGTCGCGGATGGCCTTCAGGGCCGACTTGATCCTGCTGTATGACGGGCGCGCCGTGATGACGACGCATATCTTTCTTTTCATATAAGGTCTTCCTCGTTTAAAAACGACCATTTTGCAAGCGGGCGGTTGGTCCTACGGCCGACCACGGACGCATAATCGGCGGCGGGAATGCCCATGCCTCCGGGCTTCTTGGACTCCAGGTCGCGGACCGAGAGCACTTCCCCGGCGGACAAATCGCGGTTGACCGCGAGCGATTTCCCAAATATTTTTTTGACTTCGGCGTATGCCCGGATGTCATCCTTGTCTACCGGGTGTGCCAACGCAACTTCAATCTCGCGCACCGATTGTACCAGGTAAGCGGTTTCGGAAAGGGTGAGCGACGATTTGGCATCCGGCCCGAACTGCGCCCGGTCAAACACCACGTGGAATTCAAGGATTTGCGCACCCAGGGCGGCGGCGGCAATGCATGTGGCCGGTTTTGAGGAGTGGTCCGAATATCCTGTGCGCAATCCGTACCGTTCCCTGAGGAACGCGATCTGGTTGAGCCCGTACTGTTCGGGTTCGGTGGGATAGGCGGTCGTACACTGCAACAGGGCAACTTCGGTGCGTTGCCCGCGAAGGAACATGACGCTGCGGTCGAGCTCGGCCAGGTCGCTCATGCCCGAAGACAGAATGACCGGTTTTCCCGTTTGTGCAATCCGGTCCAGCATCAGCAAATTCGCAATCTCGCCGGAGCCTATCTTGTACGCGGTTACGCCCAGCTGTTCGAGCAATTCAACGGCCGCAAGGCTGAAGGGCGAACACAAAAAATCGACGCCGGCCCGGTCACAGTGATCCTTGAGGCCCTGCCATTGCTCCGGTGTGAACTCCATCCGGCGCCAGTAATCCTGCCGCGTTTCATCCTCATAGGAGAATTTAACCCGGAAAGGCTCGTGGACACTGCTTTCGGCATCGGCGATGTGCATCTGGAACTTTACCGCGTCCACTCCGGCATCGGCAAGGGCATCGATGTAGGAATGCGCCATACCCAGGCTTCCCTCATGGGCCTGCCCGACTTCGGCGATCAGGTAAACTTTATCGTCTTGCATCATCGCGGTAAAAATATGGTTTTTTACGGGGTTGGCAATGCGCTGGCACGGGAAGGGAAAATGCGGTCGCGCATCCTGAGGAACCAGGTCTCGACATAACGGGTAAGCCAAAACCCCGTTCCGATGCTGACGGCCGAGGTAGCAACGAAATCCAACGCGGTGGGAAGCTCAAACCCGGCCACGCCCATGGCGATCGTGAAGGCATAGTTCACAAACATGTGGACGATGTAAATGGAATACGACGCGAGCCCGATCCTGGCGACAAAGTCGGCGACCCGGGCCGAAAACATTCGGTCAAGTTTGCGGTTGATGTTTCGGTCGCACAGGAAAATGACCAGGAGCCCGGCGAAACCCACGTACAGCAAGGCGAAACCTATAACCGCCGTAAACCGGGACATCTGCTCGTGCAGGATGGCAGCGAAAATGGCTCCAAACGCCAGGACCCAAACCACACGCCCGAAGCGCGAGTAAAAACGCGGGAGCGCTTCGCCGTGGAAATGATAGGCGCATGAAACCAGTACCCCGGCCAGCATCGAATCGATCCGCAGGTGGCTGAGCGTCACCGTGTGGACGGGTGAATAAGCCCCGTAACTCAGGGCGCGGTGGAGTGCGACCGCGATCAGCATCGCCATCACCAGCCATTCAAACCAAAGCAGGCCGAGGAATTTCCTCGTAACAAGCCGGCTTCGCATCCCCAGCACCGCAAAAACGGCGAACGCGATGTAGAAATGCTCCTCGACCGCAAGCGACCAGCTCGCCGAGTAGGCCCAGGCCCAGTCGTTGAAGTAGTTCTGGACAAAAAGCATGTCGGTCAAAAAGCCGCGCCATTCAAATTTTCCCTTGTACAGGATCGGGAAAAGGTAAAGGATGTAGGTCAGGTAGTACAGCGGATAGATCTTGAAGCCGCGCCGGATCAGGAAAAGCCCGGGTTTGACATCGCCGTATTTATGATACTCGCGGAACAGCAACCCCGAAACCAGGAACCCGCTCAGCACAAAGAATAGGTCCACGCCCACCCAACCCACCATTTCGGTGAAATCAAGCAAAGGCCGGTGCCTGAAAAGCACCAGGATGATGGCCACGCCCCGCAGGAAGTCAAGTTCGCGGCGCCTGGTCATGATTCAGGCTTCCAGTAAATGATGGGGTCCGGCAGGGCGCGGTATTGCCGATACCGTTCTGCGGAAAGGGGCGTGCGGTGCCTCGCAACAATTGGGGCATTTCTCGCAAGATCTGCTAGTGCCTGCGCCAATGGTTTTGCGAGCCGGTAGTTTTTGAGTATCCGGTTCCTGGCCTGCCGTGCGATCGATGCGGCAAAATGCCTCCAAGATTTAAACCCGGGATAAAACAAAAACTGCAGGTAAAATCCTGAACGTAGCGACCGCCTGTATCGGACCGAAAAATCGCGGGATTCGCGCCGGGCCTGCATGTCCACCCGGTGATGGACCAACACCGATGGCAGGTAGTGAACTTCCTGCCCCTTGCGAAAGAGTTCAAGCGATGCAAATTCCTCCTCTCCATAAAACTCAAACCACTCCGGATAGGGACGAATCGCGCGCCAGGCATCCATTCGCCAGGCGTGGCCGCAACCCACAAAACTCTTGACCTGCCTTGAGGAATCGGAGGAAGATGTTTCGGCAGGTTTTTCCAGCCCCCAGAAAATCCGGAAACCGATGGCGCCGCAGTTTGGATTTTGAACGAAGTGCCGGTCAATTTCCTCGAGCGGGTCGTGTGAAAGGAACTCGGCATCATCGTCAAGCGAAATTGCGTATTGGCCGCGTGCCCGCGAAAGAAGTTCGTTGCGGCTGGCGATGTAACCCCGACTTTGCGGATGGTCGATCACGGTGACCTTCCGAAATTCCTGAAGGACCGCGGCCGTCGCATCGGTAGATCCGTCGTTGCAGACGAGGCATTCCACATCGGCACGGCTTAAAAAGCGCTCGAGCGAGCGAAGCGTCCGCTGGAGATCGCGTGAACGGTCTTTGGTCGCGATCAGGAATGAAAATACTATCGGTTCCACAGGAATTTGGTAAAGATCCTGCCGAGATTGTACTTGATCGCCCGCACAAATCCGGATTCTATTGCGGCCGGCCTGATCCGCGAAAAATCGTCCCTGGATATCATGTCGGCGCCGTGATTTTGGTGCATATTGGACACATCGTCAACGGTATTGCCCATGTGGTAAATGTAATTGCCGATCGTCGAAAGCCGGTACAACCCCGACCGGTTCGCGAGGTAGTCGATGAATTTTTCCTCGTACGAATTCCGGAACCTGATCTTCGGGAACGTGTACACATTCCTGAACTGCACCGTGCGGTAGGTGGCCACCACGTGATAGGCGCCGATGACCGCCGGCGAGGGTTTCTCCATGATGTATTGCCGCTGTTTCCAATTGAATCGCGCGTTCTTGCGATCGGCCAGGCGGGGCAGGTTCGTGCCTTTCAGGTACAAGTCGATGTCCTGGTCGGAAACATACTTGCCGTAACGGATATTATTGCGAAGCGTCGGGGTCCCGAAGGCCGACATGTTGTAGTAAAAACTCACGTACGGACACGGATGTGGCGATACGGCCCCGGCCCTGCGATGGTTTTCGAATACATGGAACACCGCCTTTTCCCATCCGTCGTAAAAAAGGATGTCCGAATCGGCGATGGTGACGAATTCCTCAAAGACTCCGCGCACCTCGTTGAGAACCGCGTACACTTTACCCTTGTTTTCCGAATACCGAACGTACTTGTCAATATGGGGGCTGTAACGCGAAACGATTTCCTCGATCTGCGGCGCGCTGCAATTGTTGATCAGGGTGATGCAGGTGGTTTCGGGATTGATGGTCGCGACCAGTGAGTCGAGGCATTTGACCAGCACCTGGTCCATCTCCGAAAAATAACCGTCGGTGGCAGGCACATAAAAAACCACCACGACCCGGTGCTTCCAGAGCTTGTTTTTGGATTGTTTGGTTTTTTCAGGGTTGATTCCGATCCTCATGCCGATTTCATCTTGAAGGGAAAAGTGCGCATCAGCCCCTGTTGGATTTGGGCAAGGGTTTGCGGATCGGGAACCGTAAACGACCCGTTATCGATAACCGACCGCAGGCTGCCCGTTTCCGGTTTGATGCCGGTAAGCCCCACCGACAGGAAATAATCCTCGAACTTCACATCGTCGCCGCTGAGCCTGTCCGAACAGCGCCACCAAAGTGCGGGAATCCCGTAACTATGGGCGGTAATGACGCCGTGCAGCGAGGTCGAGATGATCCTTTCGCACTGCGCGATGCGATCGATTACGGGCTCGACCGAATTGGTGAGCAGGCCAATGTGGCTTACTTCGGGGATGGTTGCGGCCTCGCGTTCCACCTGGTCAAAATCGACGTAGTGCGAGATGACGCCGAAGTAATATTTTTTTTCAACTTTCGGGGCGTACAAAAGCGGAAGCAACAATCCCGGATCGCCGAATACATCAGGAGCATCGAACCCAAGTTCTTTTAGGCGCTTTGCCGTCAGGGGGCCGCGGACCGCCAGAAATTTTCCGCCCGCAACCTCCTCGTCCCTTCTAATGATACCGCTGCCCCAAACCACGGAATTGCTTCGCGACTGGCTAAGGATGCTGCCCACCATGAGGGCGTGCGAAAAAAGGTTGGCAAACCGGATTTTGGGATTGAACAGGATGGGCTCGAGCCCGGTGAGTTTTTCAACGATGTAGGGGGTCAGGATGTCTCCGAAATTTTCCAGTTCCGAACCCTGTCGTTGCCGCATGGACCACCAATAGACGAGCGGCCTTTTGGAAAAGGCGAATCGCGCGAGCCGTTTCAGGTTATAAAAAACGTTCATCGCACAAGGGTATCAAAATCAAAAACAACCCGGCTGCGGTCTGGCGGGACCATTTTTCCGGTGCCGTAGAAATCGCCTTCGGCAACCTCGAACGCGAGCATGTGCTGGATGTAATCGCAGACTTGGTCATTGACCGAAAGATGTGCCGACACATGGTAAATACCCTGGTTGAGGTTGAGCCTGTCCAGCCTGAATCCTATCCGGTTGGCTACGGATTCGCGGTCCACGCTGACGATGCTGGTGGAGAACCACGCCACGCGTTGGCCAAGGCCATCGTCGATCCTGACATCGAGCCGCATCTGGCCGAAGGTGTACCTCGCCGGATTGTCGAGTGTAAATTCCAACAGAAACCCTGAACCCGTTTGCGGGACGTGTCCCTCCAGGTCGCCGTGCACCCGCGCCGATGCGATCCGCACCCTGCCGTCCCCCTTGCGTCCCTCGGCATTGAACTGCCCGATGGAAACGCTGCTCTCCGAAAGATAATTCTGGATGGCCGGATTGACCTCGCCCGAATAATCGATCTGGCCGTGCTTGATCACGATGCCCTTTGAGCAAAGGTTTTGTACAGCGGCCATATTATGGCTTACAAAAAGGACCGTCCTGCCCTGCCCCTTGCTGATGTCGCCCATCTTGCCGAGGCATTTTTTCTGGAATTCGGCATCGCCCACCGCCAAAACTTCATCGACGATGAGGATTTCGCTTTCCAGATGCGCCGCTACCGCGAAGGCGAGCCGGACGTACATCCCCGAAGAATAACGCTTCACAGGCGTATCGATGTAGCGTTCAACGCCCGAAAAATCGATGATCTCGTCCAGTTTGCGCGCGATTTCCTTCTTGCGCATGCCCAGGATGGCGCCGTTGAGGAAGATATTCTCACGGCCCGAAAGTTCGGGATGGAAACCCGTGCCCACTTCTAGGAGGCTGGCGATCCTGCCGCGGACCTTGATTTCGCCGGTGGTAGGGCCGGTCACCCGTGAAAGCAGTTTGAGCAACGTACTTTTGCCCGCGCCGTTTTTGCCGATAATGCCCACGGCCTCTCCCTGTCGGATCTCGAAGTTGACGTCGCGCAGGGACCAGACGATATCGCTTTGACCTTTCTTGCTTCGGTCATTGGCCTCGCCGATGCGCAGGAACGGGTCTTCCTTCCCGCGGATGCGCGTCGTCCAAAAACGTTCCAAGTCACGCGAGAGCGTACCCGTCCCGATCTGCCCGATCTGGTAGGCCTTGGAGAGGTTTTCGGCTTTTATGACAATTGGGCTCATCAGATGGTATCGACAAAGTTCTTTTCGGTCTTGTTGAAGATCACAATCCCAACAATCAGGAAGACGATGGTCACCATCGCCGAATACCCGATGCTCCACGGGGTCAGGACGCCCTCACCCAAAAATGCGAAACGGAAAGCCTCGATGATCCCCGTCATGGGATTGAGTTCTATGATCCAGGCGTAATCGGCGAACTTGGCGCGCGCCTCGCTGAGCGGATAGATGACCGTTGTGGCATACATCAGGAGCTGAACCCCGAAAGTCACCAGGAAGGTCAGGTCTTTATATTTGGTGGTAATCGCCGTGATGATCAGTCCCAGCCCAAGCCCCAAAAGGGCCATGAGCAGTACCAGCACGGGGAACAGCGCGAGGGCCCAGGTGACGGTAAACGATGCATCGATCGCGGCATAATAGGCCATCAGCCCAAGAAGCAACAACAATTGCACGCCGAAACGTACCAGGTTGCTGACGACGATGGACAGGGGCATGATCAGCCTGGGAAAATAGACTTTCCCAAAAATATTGGCGTTGTCCTTAAATACGGTGCTCGTCTTGACCAAACATTCGGAAAAATAATTCCACGCCGTGATGCCGGCCAGGTAAAACAGGGGTTTGGGGAGCCCATCGGTGGAGATGCCGGCCAAATTGCCGAATACAAACGTAAAAACGATCATCGTGAAGACCGGCTGGATAAAAAACCACAGCGGCCCAAGGATGGTCTGTTTATAGAAGCTCACAAAATCGCGACGGACAAAAAGAACGAGCAGGTCGCGGTAATGCCACAAATCGCCAAACCGAATGTCGAAAAGCGAGGTACGGCCCCGGATGACCAGGTCCCATTGTTCGGGTTCGTCGGAAAGCGAAATCTCTTTGTTTGCGTGGGCCATTGACCTGCAAATATAGCAAAATCGGCACGCCAAAAGTTAAATGGCGCTGCGGTTGAGGATATTTGCTAATTTTACGCGACTAAAATCGCGAACTTGTTTTTCCTTTCCAAAAAGCCCTTCCTCAAGGACCTCTTGCCGGACGATTACACCGATATCCATTCGCACCTGCTGCCGGGAATAGACGACGGTGCGCGTACGCCGCAGGACACGATCAACCTGGTGTCATCCCTGCGGGAGATCGGGTTCGGGCGGTTCATCACCACGCCGCACACCATGCGCAATGTTTGGGACAATACGCGGGAATCGATTATCGACAGCGAACGGTCGGCTGTTCAATTCCTTGCCCAAGCGGGGCACGACATGCCGCTCAGGGCCGCATCGGAATATTTGATGGACGGGAGCTTCAGCGAAATGCTCCACACCGAAAAATTACTGGTCCTCAAGGATAATTTCGTATTGGTCGAAATGTCTTACATCAATCCGCCCATCCAGCTTTTCGAGATCATTTTCGACATACAGGTCGCCGGCTACGTCCCGATCCTTGCCCATCCCGAACGCTACGCCTTCTACCACGGAAACTTTTCGCAATACGAGAAACTGCGCAATGCGGGTTGCCTCTTCCAACTCAACCTGCTTTCGTCCATTGGATATTACGGGGCGCAGGTAGCCGATGTGGCCAAGAAACTGCTTAAACGCGGCATGATCGACTACACGGGATCGGATGTGCACCACCGCAACCACGTCGCCGGATTCCACAGGCGGGTGGTCCTAAAAAAAACCGCACCGCTTGAAGAAGCGATGCGGCGAAATGATTTTTTCAGGTTTTAGCCCCTTTTCCAGAACTTCCACCACGGATTCTTCTCTTCCTCCTTGTCGGCGCCATAGCCGTAACCATAGCCGTACCCGTAGCCATAGCCGTATCCGTAACCATACGATTTTTTCCAGATCGTGTCGTTGAGGACGATGGCCATGTTGGGGAGTTTGCGTTCCTTGTAGAAATTCTGCGCGAGGCGGATCAGGCGTTTGTCCAGGTAATTGGCGCGCATCACATAGATGAACGCATCGGCATTCTTGGCAATCAGGAGCGTATCGGTCACCACCGACACCGGCGCCGTATCCACCACGATGTACTCGAATTCGCGTTTGAGGGATGTGAAAAGTTCGTCCACCTTTTGGCTCATCAGGAGTTCCACCGGATTTGGCGGAATCACGCCCGAAGGCAGGATATACAGGTTGTTGAAGGTCTCGTGTTGGACGATGAACTCATGGTAGTCGTCGCCTTTTTTCGAAATGTAGTTCGTAAGCCCCTTGGCCGGCAGCTTGAAGTACTTGTCGATCTTTGGATTCCGGATGTCAAGCCCCACCAAAAGCACCTTCTTGTTGGAAAGGGCCATTGTAGTCGCGAGGTTGACCGCCACGAAGGTTTTGCCTTCTTTCGGAAGCGTCGAGGTGACGAAAATGGTCTTGGCCTGCTTGTCGGGAACGTGGCCCAGCATGAACTCGAGGTTGGTGCGGACAATCCGGATCGCCTCGGCCGAAGAGGAGCGGCTGTTGGTGTTGATGATCTCGTCCTTGGACTCCGAGCTCGGGATATCACCCAGGAACGGAATGGCGAGCTTGCCCTCGATGTCGCCACGCGTCTTGATCTTGGTATCGAGCAGGTTCACCAGGTAAATTACGCCCAGCGGAATGAGGAGCCCTAAAATCAATGCTCCAAGGTAGATGATGCGCTTTTGCGGCGAAACCGGCTGGGTGGCGGCCATCGCACCGTCGATGACCTTGGCGTTTGGCGCCGTCACGGCAAGCGAGATGGCGATTTCCTCGCGCTTTTGCAGAAGGTACAGGAACAGTGATTCCTTGATGTTTTTCTGGCGTTCGATGCTCCTGAATTCGCGTTCAACGCGCGGCACTTGTGAAATCTTGCCACTCACCATGTCGACCTGTTTCTGCAGGTCGGAGCGGCGGATCTTGAGCGAAGCCCCGAGCCTTGCCAGGCTCTCCTTTATGTTTTCGCGCAACTCGGCGATCTGTTTGTTGTAATTGATCAGGACCTCGTTTCGTTCGGTGGCGCCCTTGGCGATCCGGTCGCGGTTGATGACCGCAAGGTTGTGCTCGCTGATCAGCGTTGCCGCGGTATTGTCGGCGGGAATGATGTTGCTTGGGATGAGACCCGTATCGTTTTTGGTCATGAAGGACAACATGTCGGCCACCACGCGGATCTGCGTTTCGGTTTCGATGAGCGCCTTTTCAAAATCCACCGAATTCTGCAGGTAAATCCCCGCATCCGAAGTGATATCGGTCAGGCGATTGGCCTTCTTGAACCCTTCGGCATCCTTCTCCACGTCCCCAAGTTCGCGGGCGAGGATCTCGAGGCGGCCAGCGACGAATTTTTCGGTATTGCGGGAGACGAGGTTTTTGTCCTCGATCGCATCCTGGTTGTAGATCTCGATGACCTTGTTGAGCATGTCCTCGGCCTTCTCCCGGACGGGATCGTTAAGGGAAAGTTCCACCACGCTCGTATTTTTCCCGGTCTGGCTTATCGAGATGCGGCTTCGGTAGGACTGGGTCACCAGGTCCAGCTTATTGATCTGGACCATCAGCGCGTACTCCTGGTCGGCCGGCTGCTTTACCCTGCGTTTGGTGACGATGAACTTGCAATCGCCGTGATTGACGATGTTGCCGTAGGTGAATTCCCCGAGAGGTTTCCCGTCATAGGTGGTAACTTCGTATGTCTTTGCGGTTTTTGACCTGATGATGAATTTCTGGTCTTTGTCGTAAAAGTCCGGCGTCTGGTCAAAGAAAGCGACGTCTACGGGTTTGTCGTTATAGACCTCGATGGTCTTGACGCGCCCTTCAATAAAATACCGGACATTGAAATTCATCGCGACGATCGCCTTTTCGATGATGGTGCGCGACTTGATGATCTCGATTTCGTTCTCGACATTGTTCTTGATCCCGGTCATCAGGCCCAGGTCGGAGAACGCGGTCATCTCGCTCTGCAGGCCGCCTTTGCGTTCATCCCGAACCAGGATCGTGGCCGATGCCTGGTACTGCGGAATGGCATATCGGAGATAGAGGTACGCGCCGGCAAGGCACAGCAAGACGCCGAGCACGAACCATTTCCAGTGTACGATATAGCGGTCAAATTGCTCGCGGAGTGTCAGGGTATCGTCCTGCTGGTGTACAGCTTCCTTGAGTGATGGGTGTTCTTGCATTTTTATCGAACTATTAGGATGGCCAGCGTGGCCACCAGCGAAAGCACCGAAATCACCGCCGTCACGTTTGGCCCAAATGCCGACGCGTTGATGCGGGTCTTGTTGGGCTCCACGACGATCTGGTCATTTTGCGTGAGATAGTAAAAAGGGGAACTCATGAAATCGGCCTTGGTGATATCCACGCGCGTAAAGGTCTTCTTGCCGTCGGCTTCGCGGATCACGAGTATATTGTCGCGTTTTCCATAGATGGTCAAATCGCCGGCAAGGCTCAGTGCCTCGAGCAGCGTGATGCGTTCGCTCGCCAGGGTAAAAGTTCCGGGCTGATTGACCTCGCCCAATACCGATACCTTGTAATTGAGTATCCTCAGGTTCACCGACGGGTTCTTGATGTAAACCGCTACCGCCGCCGATATCTTGTCAATGGCCTCCGCGCGCGTGAGCCCGCCAAGCTTGATGCGCCCGATGACGGGAAATTCTATGTTTCCGCCCGTGTCGATGAGGTAGGTCTTGATCCCGTTCTGATTGTTGTTGATCTCGTAATTGCCCTGGATGGCGGGCATGTTGAAGGGAACGGTCACTTCGGGCGTTTCGGCCGAAATGATGATGCTGAGCAGATCATCCGGTTTCAGCGTCGGCTCAAAGGCGTTGGCCTGGCCTACCGATGCGGACTCTATGTTCTGGAGGTATGCTACATTTTTTCGCGAAGCGCACGAGCAAAGCAACAGCAGGGCGAGCGCAACGAGGGAAATTCCCGTTTGTAATCTCATTTGTTTTGTTTTGACGCTACAAAGATAACATTTCGCGGCACATGGCAACGCCCGCCTCAGACGGTTGCCCGGCCGGGGATATCGAGGTTCTCGAAAACCGAGTTCATGCTCTTGAACTCGGGAACGATCTTTTTCATCCGGTAAACGATTTCCTCCTTGCTGGTCTCTTTGAGGTTGGCGGCAAGGTGGTCGATCGCATCGCGGATCTCGGCATAATCCTCCACTTCGTCCTGCGCGATCATGATCTGGTCATTGTGCGTGGGCAATGTTCTCGAGGTATCGTTAAGGAGCTCCTCATACAGTTTCTCGCCAGGCCTCAGGCCGATGACCTTGATCTCGATGTCCTTGTTGGGGATGAAACCGGCCAGCCTGATCATCTTCTTGGCCAGATCCAAAATCCGGACGGGTTCCCCCATGTCAAAGATGAATATCTCACCGCCCTTGCCCATTGTGCCGGCCTCAAGCACGAGTTGGCAGGCCTCCGGGATGGTCATGAAATAGCGGATGATCTCCGGATGCGTAATGGTGAGCGGCCCGCCCTCCTGGATCTGCTTGGTAAAAAGCGGGACGATGGATCCGTTGGAACCCAGCACGTTCCCGAAACGGGTGGTCATGAACTTGGTCATGCCGCTCCCCGAACCGTTGATCCTGAACTGCATCGACTGCACGTATTTTTCGGCAATGCGCTTGCTCGCCCCCATTACATTGCTGGGGTTGACGGCCTTATCGGTGGAAACCATCACGAATCTTTCGGCGTTGTGGCGAAGGGCAAGGTCGGCCACGTTGCGCGTACCGATCACGTTCGTGCAAACCGCCTGGTAAGGATTGTCTTCCATCAGCGGGACGTGTTTGTAGGCGGCGGCGTGGTAGATGACATCGGGCTTGTAGGTCTCGAAAATGCTTTCCAACGCTTCCGGATTGCGGATATCGGCCAGCATGGTCGTGATTTCGGCGCGGTTGCGGATGGGATTCACCTCCAGCCCCAGTTCGTGCAACGGGGTCTCGGCCTGGTCGAGCATGATCACGCGCCTCGGCGAGAACCGGAGCACCTGCCGTACGATCTCGCTTCCGATGGAACCGGCAGCACCCGTGATCAATACGGTTTTTCCCTTGTGCTCGGCCGAGATCCGGTCCATGTGCAGCACGATCGGCTTGCGGCCCAGAAGGTCCTCGATCTCGAAATTCTTTACTTTTTTGGAAATCTGTTGCTGGTCTTCCCAGTCGGTGATGAGCGGGACGGTGAAAACCTTGAAGTTGTATTCGAGGCATTCCTCCACGATCGCGATCGTCTCGTCCTTTGTAAGGCTTTTTTCGGCGATGATGAGCGCCTCGGCCTTCATGGCGCGCAAGATGACGTGGATCTTCTTGTTCTGGTTGATGATGGGCAGGTTCAGGATCCGCTTTGAAGTCTTGTCGTGGTGGAATTTGTCCACGAAACCCTTGAGCCTGAAGCGCGCGGGAACTTCGGTCCGCAGGGCATTTGCCACCGATATCGCATTGGCATCGGCACCGTAAATCATCGTATTGATCAGCTTTCGCTTGTCCTCCACGTTCATGTACCGCTCAAAAACATGCTTGACCATGATCCTGAACAGGAACAGCATGAGGAACGAGATCACATAGCTGATGAAAAGCCCCGTGCTAAGGAAGAGCTTTTGGCCAAAGATGATGTGCCAGGTATAATTGATGATGAGCAGGGCCGAAAACGACGTCGTGGTCGAGATCAGCAGCTTGACCCCGTCAATAAAGGTCGAGTGCCGGATGATTCCCGAATACGTCCTGTAAAACCCGAAAAAAACCGCGTTCACCAAGATGATGAGCAGGTAACGGATGGGCATGTTCAGGTTGTCATAGAAGGAAACCGTAAGGCTTGAGACGATGACGTAGGTAATCAGGCTCGCGATCAAAACGATGAAAACGTCGATCAAAAAAACGATCCACCGGGGCATGTATCCGATATTCTGGAACCGCTTCCCGGCGATGCTGTTGATCAAAGTCTTGATGACCGAATCTTTCATTTTATGCTTTTGGTAGGTATTTTGGGTTGCAAAATGTACAACTATTTCATTAATAATGGTTACTTGTCAAAAAAGAATCGATTAAGTACCGCTTCAATCCGCGCCAAATCCCCGGCTTCGAGATTGGATCCAGACGGAAGGCAAAGCCCGTTCGCAAACAATTTTTCGCAGATATTATTGCCGTAATACGGGTATTTTTCAAACACGGGCTGCATGTGCATGGGCTTCCACAATGGCCGGCTTTCGATGTTTTCCGCCTCCAAGGCCAACCTCAGCCCTTCGCGGTCACGGCCCCTCGACGGGTCAATGACAATCGCGGTCAGCCAATGGTTCGAGAAAAAATCGCTTCCCGGTTCGTTCAATACGGTGACACCCTGCACATTCGCAAAATAATCCAGGTACCATTGATGGACCTTCCTGCGAGCGGAAACATGCCGCTCCAGGACCTGCATCTGCCCGCGCCCGATCCCTGCGCAAATATTGCTCAATCTGTAATTGTACCCGATCACGCTGTGCTGGTAATGAGGCGCGTTGTCCCGTGCCTGTGTTGCAAGGAAAACAGCCTTGTCCTTATTTTCCCTACTTTTTGTGACCAGGGCGCCGCCGCCGGAGGTCGTGATGATCTTGTTTCCGTTAAAGGAGAGCGCGGCCATCTCGCCAAAGGTCCCGCAACTCCGGCCCTTATAGATACTGCCCAGGGCTTCGGCGCTGTCCTCGAGAACGGGTATGCCGTACCGGTTTGCCACTTCCAGGATTTCGTCCATCTTGCAGGGCATGCCGTAGAGATGCACCGGAATGATGGCCTTCGGAGTTCTGCCCTTCGCGATCCGGTCCCTGATGGCCTCTTCCAGCGCATCGGGGCACATGTTCCAGGTTTCGGGTTCGCTGTCCACGAAAACCGGGGTCGCGCCCACATACCGAATGGGATTGGCCGACGCCGAAAACGTGAAGCTCTGGCAGATGACCTCGTCGCCTTCGGCAACCCCGAGCAGGATCAGCCCCAGATGCAGTGCCGCGGTACCGGAGCTCAAGGCGGCAACGTGCCGTTCCTGTCCGATGAAAGTCTCCAGGTCTGCCTCAAAACCCGAAACATTCGGGCCAAGCGGGGCCACCCAGTTGGTTTCGAACGCCTCGTTTACAAATCGCTGCTCGCCGCCGCCCATATGAGGCGAAGAAAGGTATATTTTAGTGTTGTTCATGATCGATGTATTTAATGATTTTGGCGGGATTTCCCACGGCTACGGCGAAATCAGGAACATCGCGGATCACGACGGCACCTGCCCCGATCGTGGCCCATTTCCCGATTTTGACCCCCTGGATCACGGCGGCATTAATCCCGATGTGGCTTCCCTCGCCCACCGTGACATTGCCGGCAAGCGCCGCTCCCGGTGAAATGTGCGCAAAATCCCCGATGCGTGCATCGTGTTCGACTATCGCGCCGGTGTTGATGATGCAATGCCTGCCGATATGCGAATCGGGATTGACCATTGCCCCCGCCATGACAACGCTGCCCTCGCCGATAAAGCTACGCGGAGAAACATAGGCCCTTGCATGTACGGCGGTTTCAAAGTTTGCCCTGACCATGCCCGAAATCTTTTTGCGCGTCCGGTTGTTTCCCACCGAAAGAATCATCGAATTGCCGTTTTCAAACTGGCCTGCGCCGATGACCGGAATCCCGAACAATTCCCGGGATCTTGGATTGTCGTCCACGATGGCTTTTACCCGCCGGCCCGCGGATTCGAGGATGTCCACGATCACCTTGCAGTGGCCGCTTCCGCCGTAGAGATATAGGTTAGTTTCCATTGAACGGTTCTATTGTCGCCGAATCGGCTGCGTTGATTCCCTCGCGAAGGAAAATCTTGCGGATGGTCATGACGATGATTTTCAGGTCGAGCGCAAAGCTGATGTTGTCCACGTACCACACGTCATATTCGAATTTTTTGTCCCACGAAATCGCGTTTCGGCCGTTGACCTGCGCCCACCCCGTGATCCCGGGCTTCACCTCGTGCCGACGGTTCTGGAATTCGTTGTACAGATGGACATAGTGCGTGAGCAACGGGCGCGGCCCAATGAGGCTCATCTGCCCGGCGAGCACATTGAAGAGTTGCGGTATTTCGTCGAGCGAGGTCTTTCGCACAAAGGATCCCACCGCGGTCAAGCGGTCGGCATCGGGCAGGAGGTTGCCATTGGCATCGCGGCGGTCGTTCATCGTCTTGAACTTGATGATCCTGAACACGCGCGCATGGAGGCCGGGACGCCTTTGAAAAAAAAACGGCTTTCCGTTATTTGCGATGGCCAGGAATGCCGTCACCAGCAGGAATACGGGAAACAGGATAATGATGCCCGTCAGCGACAGCACGAAATCCAGCAACCTTTTTCCAAATCGTCTATACATTCTTCAATTGTTCGAGGTACTCATTATAAAGCGCCTCCCAAATAATATTTTGTCCGTAGCGCGCGGTGATCATCGGCCGGGCATTGCGTTTCATCGAAGCGAAAATTTCAGGGGAAGCGAGCAACTCCCTCATCGCGGCGTAGACCGAATCTTCGCTTTTGCCCGGGATGATGAGCCCGTTTTTCGCCTGTTCCACAATCTCGTTGCAACCGTTTATGTTCGATACGATTGCCGGAAGGCCCATCGCCCCTGCCTGCATCACCACATTTGGAAACCCCTCGCGGTAACTCGGAAATACCAGCGCGTCGGCGATAGCCAAAAACGGCCTGACATCGGGACGAAAGCCCACCGAAACGATTCCGGGATGGCTATCGATGGCCTGCATGGTGGCGTCGGAAACGGGGTCAAGCTCAGGTTCAAAATCGCCTACAAGAACCAATTTGGCGTGCGGAAACTCGAGATTGATCCGGACAAAAGCCCCCACCGCTTCGTCGATTCCCTTGTCCCTTACGATCCTGCCCACAAAAATAAAGACAAAATCGGTAGCCGAAATGCCAAATTTTAACTTATGTTCCCCAAGCAGGCTTTCTGGAAAATGCTCCGGCGAAAAATAGGCGGTATCGATCCCGTTGCTGCTCCCATTGCCCAAGACCTTGATCTTGTTTGGCTTGCAGTACCCGTTTTGCGCAATGATGCGCGAGAGGCCATGTGAATTGGGCAACACCAGGGTAGCGCAACGATAGGTCAGGGATTCAACAAAATCCAAAATTTTCCGCCTGGATCCCGCGGCCTCCAGCAATGGAAGACCGGCTACCGTATGCATTCTTACGGGAACTCCCGCCATCCAGGCGGCCAGCATGCCGATGATCCCGGCCTTAGGCGTATGGGAATGCACGATTTCGGGTTTTTCGCGCCTGAAAAAACGGTACATCCGCCAAAGGGAAACAAGGTCCTTCACGGGCGTAATCTTCCGCGTCATCTCCACGCAAAAAGTGCGAACGCCCTGCGCCTCGCCCACGCGGGCAAGCCTTTCCTTATCCGACGAGACCAGCACCACCTCGAAATGCCTGCTCATGTAACGCGCCTGATTTTCAAGGAGCTTTTCGAGCGACAGCGGAACTGTCGTGATGCGGATGAGCTTCGGCTTTTTCAACGGATCGTATTTTTATAAAGTGCGATAAATTGCGAGACCATTTGCGTGATGTCGAACCGCGCTGCCCGATTGCTGCAGGCCTCGGCGGTGGATCGGTATAGATCGGGGTCCGAAAGCAGCTTGTTCAATACCGAGGACAATTGATCGGCATTCCCCTTTTCAAAGAGCAATCCGGCACCTCCCGCGACCTGTGCCAGGCCCGGAACATCGGAGGCAACAAAGGGAATTTCGGCCGCCATGCTCTCGACCGCCGCCAACCCGAAACCTTCCCAATGCGAGGATAACAGCGCGATCGTCGATGATTTTAGGATCGAGGCAACATCCGGGCGATTGCCCAGGAATAGGATGCGCCCGCCCAGCCCGAGGCTTTCGGCGAGTTCGATGTTTTGCGATTTCAGGTTTCCGTCTCCCGCGAAAACCAGTTTGACGTTTTGCGGCAACTTCTGCATTGCGCGGATGGCCGTCGCGTGGTCCTTTTGCGCCCGGAAGGCGGCCACCATCACGATCACCTTGTCGTCATCGGAGAGCGAGGGATGAATTTCCCGGCGACTGATTCGCGGCGCCCCGGCAATCGCCTCAAGGTCGATCCCGTTTTCGATGACCGATAATTTGTTTGCCGATCCCAGGTGTGCGGCCAGGGCTTCCCGCGCACCCTCCGTAATGCAGGTGATCGCAGAATAAGCGCGGTAAATCACGCGGTCGGCGATTTTGAAAAGCTTTTTTTCCCTTCGCCGGTTGTGCGTGTTGTGTTCGGTAAAAATAAGTTTGGTGCCGGAGAGGGAAAGCCACTTTGCGATCGCGGCCCAATAGACAGAGGGAAACAGGTGTACGTGGACGATGTCGTACCGGGACATCACCCTCATAAGCCTGAAAATGTGCAACGGGCTGTAGACATTTTGCGCGCCCGTCTGGAAGATGGGCCCGGAATATTTTCGTTGAAGGTCGTCCAGGAAGGGATGGCGGGTACCGTCGAGCAACAGCAGACCGGTCTCGATGCCGCGCGTTTCCATAAGCGGAAGCGATTGTGCGATGAGTTTTTCGGCACCGCCCGTGGCCATGGAATTGATGACGTGAAGGACCTTCATCGGATTTTATAAAGAATGTAAAGATGGAGCAATAGACCGGCGGGGAGCGCCAGCAGGGTCATGCCTTTATTCGGGTTATCGGAGAAAATTCCCTTTTTCGCAAACAGGCTTGCCGAGACCAGATGCATCGCGCGCGAAAACGCATAGCCGAAGCTCTTGGCATATTTTAGTTCGACAGTCCGCGCATACCGGAACCCTTTCGCGCTTTTTTTGTATTGCCTGAAAATATTGCGGGACGATCCGTCGGGCAGGTATTCCACCATGCAATAGACCTGGTTCACGCATCGCAACCTGTATTTTTGGTCGATCATCAGATAAAGCGTTCCAAGCGGGACGAACCGCTCTTCTGGAAAGATGGGGTAAGGTGGAAACTCGCGAACCACATCGGTACGCAACACCAGCTTCTTGTCGCCCGAAACCCGATGAACGCGGTGAAGATCCTGCAGGGTGGATTCGGTAACCAATTGAGGAAAACCTGTCCCCACGATCTTGCCGTCGCTTTGGTAGGCATCCAGGCCGATGAGCCCTGCCAGGTGCGGCGCACGGTACTTTTCCCAATTTTCAAGGATGTTGGCGATCGCGTCGTCCGGCATGTAATCGTCCGAATCGATGCAGGTATTGAGTTCGGTGTCAATATTGGCATAGGCGGTATTGTGGCCGCCGTGCATGCCCTGGTTTTCCTGGAAAATGTATCGGATGTTGACCAGTCCCTCGCGTTGCCAGCCCTCGACGAGTTCCCGTGTGCCGTCGGTTGACCCGTCGTCAATGATGAGCCAAACAAAATCCTTGCATGTTTGCCGCTTCATGCCTTCATAGACGCGGCCCAGGCAGAAAGCCCGGTTGAAAGTCGGCGTGAAAACGGTTAATTTTTCCATTACAGCAACACGAAATTGATCAGGTAGGTAAAGATGAAGTACACGAGCATGATCCGCGACACGACCAGGTTCTGCTTGTGGAAGAACTTGGTCACGAGCAGCGGATAGAGGATCACCAATGCCAAAAGGAACCACGACAGGTAGGCAAACCGGTTGGAGAACGTCGCCCGGATGATGAGGATCCAGAAACCGTTCGCAATGAGGTATGTATTGAAAATATGCGAATACACCGGGTCCTCAAACTTTTTCTTGATAAGGTAATACCAGCCCGCAAAAACGCCGGTGGCACTGTACAGCAGGAAATCCCAGCGGAAACCGATGCTGGCAAACTGTTCCTGGAACTCGTTTTCCTCATCCGAGAGGTAGACCTGCAAACGTTCATCGGTGCCAAGGCCCAACTGCAGCACCAGGTTTTCCCAGGAACCGCCAAAGGCCAGCGAGAGCGGGATCGCAAGCCCCCAAAACCACAACCAGACTTTCGTATGGGTATACCTCCACGCAATGACCCACGCGATCACGGGTATCCACATGGACTGGTGGAACATGGTCGAAAGGACCAAAAGCAAAATTTGCCACGCAAGCCTGGTCCGGGAAATGGCGAGGATAAAGATGGAGGTCGCGATCCCGTTGCGGATGCCGTTCACCCCGTATGACCAAAAGGACATCGAGAGCACGATCATGATGAACCCGTAGGGCGCATACTTGCCAAAGAGCTTTCGGGTCGCCACAAAAAGCGGAATGATGTACAGCAATGCGCAGATAAAGAAGAATCCCTCCACCGGCATGAATCCGGAGAGCCACTTCATGAAATATTCAAAATAGATGTCTTTACCGGGCGTCACCGCCGCTCCCCCGGCATAATCCGCATAAAAATTGGCATAGGTGCGCATGTCGCCAAACCATCGGGCGCTGATCGGGCGAAGCCCCATATAAAGGATCAGGAAAATGAAAAGCGCGTTGGCCATTCCCTGCTTGCCCTGGAGGTTTTTGGCGTCGCTGATATCCAGCCTCGTCCCCTGCGCGTACAACACCAGCACCATCAGGAGCAGGACCTGATAGTAGATGATGGTGTAATATTCGGCGGGGATCAATTCCATCAGCGCGGTATTTGTTTGATCGAATCGCAAAGGGCCTTTGTGAAACGCGCCCCGCTTTCCTTGTCCAGGTGCAATCCGTCATAAAGCCTCAACCCTTGCGTCCGGCCGGCGAAATTGAAGTACTTGGCCCCTGTCTCGGAGGCGATCGCTTTCATATCGGCGTCAAAGTTTGGCCAGAATTTTCGTTCCGATGCGAAAATCCCCTCGCCCACCGGCATCCTGAGCAATACGACGGTGCCTCGGGATTTGAGGTAGGTCACGAGTTCCGACAGCTTCTTTTCGCGGTAATCCGACGGTTTCCAGCGCACCGCGAGTTTTTGGTACACGCTGTCCTGGGTCCGTTTCCACTTGTTTAGCGTGGCGGTATCCGAGGTCAGGTTGAACTCTTCGAGCCAGCCGTTGTCGTGCACGATCGAGTTGCGTTTGACAAGCGCCTTGAAGTGGAAATATTCCTGGTTTCGGAAGAAATATTCCACATTGGGGTTCATCGATGCGAAATGCATGTTGTGCGGTGGCATTCCGGCCTCGAAGAATTTTCCTGAAGGGATGTTGTCTTCCTCGCGCTCGGCCAAAAGCCACGGATGCACGCTGACGATAAAAAGCCCGTTGCGGGAGCTGTCATCGAGCTTTCGTTTGACGCTCTCGGTGTAGAGTTCGCCGTATGCGATTTGCTTGAAGGTAAAGCTGAAGTTGAGCGGCTCGGGATAAGACTTCAGTTCGGTTCCGATGATGTGCGGCTGAATTCCCTGGAAACTCCGGGAATCCCCAAGAATCAACGAGGCCTGGGGCGGCGCGGCAAATTTCGGATAGAAATAATCGACATATCCGCCAAAAAAGGTCAGGATGGCCGTGGTGATCAGGGTCACGATCAGTCCAAAAAGCGCGGTTTTTAACAGGAACTGCTTCATCTTAGAACTGGAAATAAATGAATGAATCCGAATTGGCCCCAAAAAGCAGGATCAGCAGGAACACCGCAATATAGAGGATCCAGCGCACCGCGGGCGAGCCAATCCTGGAAAGTTCCAGCCCGTGCGGCTTGGTGCGGTTAAACCATTCCACCACCAGCAAAATCGCGATGAAGATGAAGGGTTTGAGGTCGACCTCGGGCAGCCCGAAATTTCGAATGTCCAGCATCCGGACGATGTATTCCCAAGCGCCTTTCACCGTGAGCGAGCGGAAGAAAATCCACGCGATGACCGTGACCGCGAAGGTGACGATCATCTGCAGGAGTTCCTTTACCGATGGCAGCAGGCGGTTTTCGGCCACGATGTCGGTGTTGCGGCGGTTCAGCTTGAACACCACCAGCGGCAAAATGTATAGCGCATTGAGCGCGCCCCAGATGATGAAGGTCCAGTTGGCCCCGTGCCAGAAACCGCTCACCACAAAGATGATGATGGTGTTGCGCACCTGCATCCACATGCCGCCCTTGCTTCCGCCAAGCGGGATGTACAAATAATCGCGGAACCACGTCGAGAGCGAGATGTGCCAGCGGCGCCAGAATTCGGCGATGTCGCGCGAGAAATACGGATAGGCGAAATTCCGGAGCAATTCCACGCCAAAAAGCCGCGCGGTACCCAGTGCGATGTTCGAATATCCCGAGAAGTCGCCGTAAATCTGGAAGGCGAAGAAAATGCCGCCCACGGCCAGCGAGGCCGGCGACATGGTGTCCTGGTGTTCGAAAACCTCGTTGACGACGACTGCGCAATTATCGGCAACCACGACCTTCATGAACAATCCCCAGAGGATCTGACGAAGCCCGTCGACCGCCCGCACGGAGTCAAAAACGCGTTGGCGCTGGATCTGCGGCAAAAGGTGCGTCGCGCGCTCGATCGGCCCGGCCACCAGCAGCGGGAAGAAGCTCACGAACACCGAATAATCCACGAAGTTGCGTTCCGGTTCGATACGCCCCTTGTAGATATCGATCACGTAAGAAAGCCCGTGGAAGGTGTAAAAGGAAATTCCAACGGGAAGGATGATGTCCAGCGTGGCGGGGTCGGCGCTGAAACCGAATCCCCGGACGAGTTCGGCGAACGATTCGGCGAAGAAGTTATAATATTTGAAAACGCCGAGAAAGCCCAAATTTACGATGATGCTCAGCCAAAACCAGAATTTCCTGCGGCCTTGAGAAGGCGCGTCGTGCATCATCAGCCCCGTCGAGTAATCCAGGACGGTGGAGAAAATCAGCAGGAAAAGAAAACGCCAGTCCCAGCAGGCGTAGAAAAAGTAACTGGCCACCAACAGCAAAATGTTTTGCCACTTGACATTCCCGCGCGCCGCAAACCAGTACAGGAAAAATACCAGCGGCAGGAAAAACATGAACTCGAACGAGTTAAAAATCATCTTTTGTTATCGATTACGAGTTTCTCCCACATCGCCATCACCGACGCGGGGCTGAAACGTTTAACATTTTCGAATCCGTTTTGGCCCATTTTTTCGCGCAGTCCCGATTCGCGGCACAATGTGACCAACGCATCGGCAAAACCGCTGACATCCCCCGGCTGGACAATGATGCCGTCGTTTTCCGACATGATGCTGCGCGGCCCGGTGGGGCAGTCGAAGGCGACGATGGGCAATTTGTGCGACATCGCCTCGAGAAGCACCATGGGGAAAGTCTCGAAACGCGAACTCATCGCATAGACCGATGATGTCGCGAGCGCCGTATTGATATCGTCGATGGCGGCGTGGACCGTGATCAGGTTGCGGAAATGGTGTTGCGCAATCCGGGCCCGGAGTTTTTCGGCATCGTCGCCGTTGCCGTAGATGTCGCAGGACCATCCTTCCAATCGGTCGTCGGCCAACTTCCAGGCCTCGATGAGCAGGTCATACCCCTTTTGGAACGACAACCGCCCGAGGGAGATCACGCGTTTTTCCCTTGGCAGGTCCATTTCGGGGACCGGATCGAAGAAATTCGGGATGATGACCGCATTGCTGCGCTTGTAATGATCGAATTCCCATTGATTGAGGTAGACGATCCTGGTGTATTTTGACTCGGCAAAACGGCCGATGGCACTGATCAATTTTGACTTCATCAGCCCGAAACCCTTCAAATTCCGCCGGCCAAGTTCGAAGCCGTAGTACGAGGTGTGCAATTCGTAGAAAGTGGGAACATTTCCCGCTGCAAACGGCGTGATGAATCGTGGCAGGGTTTGCGAGAGCACGAAGACCGCGTCCGGGGCGATTTCCGCGATGATTTTCTTCAGTGACCGAAAATGCTTCGGCAATAATTCCAGATTTGCCCTGGAGTAAAAAGTCCCTTCGGTATAGGGAATCTGCAGATCGTGCATCCGCACCTTGCCGCTGATGGCCGTGAAGGGTTTTTGCCCCTTTTGGTTTGTGGTGACCAGGATGGTTTCATGGCCCAGGACGTCTGCCCAGTAATTGAGCTTCTGGATCAGGATCTTCTCGGCCCCGCCGTGCAGGTATACCTGGTCGGTGACGTAGAGGATCTTCATCGTTTAAAGACAGATTTGATTTTTTTCAGCCCGAGCGCGTTGATGATTCCGTAGACAAATCTTTCGCCCAGCACCGAGATCAGTGCGCGCTTCGCATCGGCAAGAAAAGTCTTGCTTTTGGGTTTCCATGACATCGCGAAATGATGCACGGTATAGGTGTTGGGAGTTTTGGTAACGATGCCCGTGCCCTGGTTCTTGGCGCAAAAATAATCGCGGGGAAACATGGTCAGCGTGTCGTCGGGATAAGGCAACGAACGCCCTTTTGGCTCCTCGATAATGGTGTAATGCGGCTCGATGCGGGCCATCATGATCCGCGGAAGCGTTTGCATGTCGTAGCTGCCGTCGGGTTGCTTGAAAACGCGATCGGTATAATGGTCAAGGCAAAGGCCGACCCACCGGCAGTTTTTTTCGGCACCGAAGATTCCGGCCTCAATGATCCCCTCGCCTTCCGAACCGACAAAATAGGGCAAATGGAGTAGATCGTCGAAAGGCTTGACCACCTCGACATCGGTATCCATGTAGATCCCGCCGTGATGGTAAACGGCGTACAGGCGAATGAGGTCGGCGGCAAAAGCGTATTTTTTGGCCTCGAATGCCTCGCGCACCCACCGGCTCTTCTCGAGCGGAAAGCGTTTGAGGTCCCAGTGCATGAATTCATAACCGGGGAGTTTTTCGCGCCACGAATCCATCGTGCGGCGGATGCTCTCCGGGAAGGGATCGTCGCTGAGCCAGCAATAATGGATGATTTTTGGGATCATATGGACTGGCCGGCAATAAACGCCCGGCATTTCTCTTTCATCGGCTCGGCCAACGCGTGATGTTTGCCAAGGTTTTTAACTTTGGTATTGCGGTCGATTTTGCCTTCGAGTGCGAAATTGGCGGTGTAATTCCCGGTCTTGGCGTCTATGTCGATCCGGTTGAAGAGTTCCAGGATGCCGTCAAACCGGCAGGAATCGACAAACGAATCAAACCCGTTTACAAAAATCACGGGCGTTCCCATCGCCAGGCACGGCAGCGCGCAGTGGATGCGGGAGGTGATCACGAGCTTGGCCTTGGCGTATTTGTGCAAAAGGTCTTCGGCCATCGCAAATTTCTCGGCATCGGTGTATTTGCCTGCCGGCGGCTCCTGGTTCACATAGATCGCCGATTTGAGCAGGTCGGCGTCGATGAAGCGCTCCAGGTGTTTCTTCTTGTCGCCCAACTTGAATATTTTTCCGTTTTGGATGCTTCGCAGAAATCGCTTGTAATTGTAGGTGACCTTTTCCCACGACGGATAGCTGTAAAGCGGATCGACGATGTAGATGTCGTCGCCGCGGAGCGAATCGTCCACTTTGTAGGTGTCCAAAGTCAGGGTCAGGCAGCCCGTAAAATAGGCGTCGATGCCTTTCGCCTTGAGCGTATCGGCCGAGAACTGGTCCCGGCAACCGATGGGCTGGTGCTTTTTGAGATAGGCGATGCCCTTTTCGCTGAGCATATGCGGCGCCGCGGTGTTGTTGATGTGGAAGGACACGAACAACGGATCGATATCGTCCGACGGCACCCAGTTGTGGATGTTGTGCGTGAACCAGCCATTCATGATCACCTTGGTGGGGCCGCCCTTGTAATCGGCGAGCTCCTCGCGGTTGATGAATTCATCTACCCGTGGCAAATACTGTTTGGCGGCAAGGCTCTGGATGTTGTCTCCCACATTGAAGAACTTCGCGTTCTCCTCGTATGTCAAAAGTCCGTATTTCATAGTTATATTGCGCGGCGGATCCGGAGATAGGCACCGAAGAGTTTCGGGTACCGGTTGATCAGCACGTGTTTAAATTTTTGCATCCCGCTCGGGACAATGAGGTCCGCCTTTTCGCCCTGTGCGATCAGCGTGAGTATTTTTTGTACCGATGCGCGTTCATCGGAAGCATTTTCAAAGACGAAGGGCTTCGCACCTTTTTGGGCCTTCTGCAACATCTCGGACCAGAAAAACTGTGTGCCGCGGCTCTTGAATCCCTTGCCGATGGCCTTCTCGATCTTCGCATATACCGACGCATCGGCCTGGAACCCGAAACGCCTTGGGTCGGAACCCGTCAGGATGATTCCGAAAATGGTCCGCAGGCATTTTTCGCAAACCGAGCAGTTGAGCCCGTCCTTGACATCGGAATAACAGACGCGCACCGTGACATCGGTATCCAGCTTATTCGCCGATCTGACGATTTGGTCCACCTTGTCCTGGCGCATCAGCTCAAAGCCGTCGTGGATGACCTTGACGCCGGCCCATTTGATACGGTTGTCGATTTCGGGCATCGATCCCCACGGATTGAATTCCATGTGCTCCGAACGCGTCGAGGCGATGTAGATGCGGTCGTATTTTTTGGCGTAGCTGAGGGGCGCGGTCAGGCCGATGAGCGCCAGTCCGTGTTGCACATTTCCCCACCACGCGAGGCTTTCCAACAACTGGTCGACCTTGTAATTGTAAAAGGTGCGCAGGTTCGATGATATGGTGTGCTTTTCATTTTGCCGCAGCACCGGTTCCGATTGATTGAACTTCACCACGTTGTCCCACTGCTTGGTATCGTCGAGGGCGATGTCGGCGCCGTGGATCGTAATCAGCGCGGGCTTGTGGCCGTAAAGCCTGAAAAAAGTCGCGAAGGCATCCACCCCACCGCTGAAAAGCATGGCGGGAGTTCCGTCAACGATCGTGTCATTGGTGAGTTCGCCGACGCGTAGTTCCGATTTTACCGATTTGATCTTCGGATAATGGATTTCCCATTCGCGGCGGATGGCTTCAAGCGCCGAATGAAAGTCGCGGTCGAGTGCGGGAACCGAAATGTCGAAGCCTGCAAACCACGCGATCGGCGCGACATTGGCCAGCAGAGGAATGTAGGCAATGCCCGCGGGAACCTGACTCATATCGCAATCATAAGTGGCGCGAAAAAGTTCATTTTCCTTGAAAAACGGTGCGGCCGAACCTGAAAAGGAATAATCGTAACCGATTGTTTTCCCCGAGTCACCTAACCGGATGCCCCTGATTTCAAACATTCCTTTTGCTAAATTTGGGTACGGAGGACCTGAACATGTCAGCCTCCGTTTTATTGACGCCAAATTTAAGCATTACCAAGATATAAACAGCCCCGTAGAGGGCGATTTTTACCGCAAGGTTCAACCATCCCTCGCCCGGAAGCCTGTCGATGAGCAGGCCTATGGCGACCACGACCGCAAACGAGGGCACGAGCCCACGGCACAATTCGATCAGGAAACGCGGGATGTTGAGCCCGATGGTCCTGTGGAAATATACGTTCATGATGACCTGGCTGATCATCCATCCGCCGGTCGAACCCAGCGTGAGCCCGATGAGCCCAAAATCGCGGACCATGTAGGCGCCCACCACCGTCCCCAGCGCAATGAAGACGATGTAGATGACGGCCTTGAACGCAAATTTGCTGCGGGCCTCCAGGATCGAATTCGCAAAGGCCTGCACCAGCGGAAGCGTATAGGCTACCATGATCAAAAGCGAGATCGCCCACGATTCGCGGTAGGTCTTGCCGACCCAAAGCAGCACGAACTGCATCCCGAAGAGATAGTAGCCGCCCAATATCAGCAGAAGCACCAAAAACGAGATGCGGCCGATCCTGATCATCATCGATGTCAGTTCCTCGCCCGATGCGTTCGCCACGGTCATCTTGGTCGCCCGCGGCAGGAAAACGCCCGAAACGGCAGTGGAAAAGGCCCCGTAGTACGTGCCGAGCAAAATCCCCACACCATAGATTGCGACCGCAGTGGTTCCGGCGATCGAACCCAGGATCACCTGCCCGCCCTTCCACTGGAACTGCCCCACCATCGCGAAGACAAAGATCCACACCGAATAGGAAAAAATGGTCCTGACCAGGCCCGTGTCATAATGGTGGAGTTTGAACCGTACCTTGATCCGGCGCAGCACGTAGTAACCGTTCAATGCGATGACCAACAGGTTCATGACCGTGTCCAGGACCACTAGCCCGATCGCATCGCCACCCATCAGCAACAAGCCGACGACCATCGCCGACCGGACCACGTATTTAATGATGTTGAGCGCGCGCGGCCACACGAAATGCTCATACCCCGAACAGATTGCGGCAAACGCGCCGCCCGGAAGCGTTATCGCCACGTTGAAGATCAGGATGATGAACATGATCCTGGCCTTTTCCATCTCGGCCGCGGTGAGGGCTTTGTCGAAAGCAAGGTCGAGGTTAAAATACAGCCCGATCCCAAGCAGCAGCACGGCAGTGGATATGACGGCGTAAATGAGCATGGAAACTGCCAGGAAATTTTCCTCGCCCCGCCGGTCATTGAGCGCACGGTATTTCGCGACGAACCGAACGATGGTGTTGTTAAGGCCAAAATCCATGACACTGATGTAGCCCACCGTGGAGCCGATGAGGGTGTAGAGGCCGTATTCGGAGTCGCCGAGGGTCCGGATCATGAAGGGCGTCATGACGATGCCCAAAAGGTTGGTCAGCAAAATGCTGACGTAGGAGAGCATCGCCCCTTTCTTGAGCTGGCTCATCAGAAGATCAGGTCAAAAATCCGCAGGAACGGAAGTTTGAACAGCGGAACCGCCATAAAGAGCAACAGGTAGAACAGGCTGAAAAGCGTCGGCTTGCCCTTGTGGAAGGACTGGATGAATGCCGCGCAGGCCAGCATGGTCGCGAATCCGGGAACGGTCGCAATCGGATAGGTCGTGATGATAAACAGAAGCAAGAACCATTCGCGCCGGCGGTTGAGCCACGAACCGCGTGGGGCAAGATACGTGATGGCGATCATCCCCTCGATGAAAATGGTCCAGTAGGCCAGGAAAAGCCCGGCCGGTTTGAGCATCGGGTTGGACAGGACGCCGATCTGCATCGAAGGATCGGAAGTGGCCAGAAGTTGCATGAAGCTCTGGTAGCCGCCGTAGAGTTCGGTCGTGCCGATTCCCGTGACCACGCTTGTCATTCCGTGGAAACGCTCATCGGTCAGGCAGGTAAACTCGAAGAAGGAACCGTCGAGGAATTCGGGTGCGAGGAATTTTCCGATCGTCGCATACAAAAAGCAGAACCCGATGACCCAACGCGCCAGTTTACGCAACAGCCGCGGCCAATCCTCGTCGTTTTCACGCGCGAACAGCGCAAGGGTGACCGACAGGATCAGAAAGGTGAAATTGTATTTGTGGTTGGGCAGGTAATGCTGAAGCCCCAACACCAGGTAAAACAGGACGAATGTTGCCGAAATGACCAACCAATAATACGGGCTGAAGGCGATGCGGCGCACCAACAGGCCCGGCACCACCAAAAGCGGCACGAGCATATCGTCCCACGGGATATCCTGGACGAAAAGAAGCAACAGGATCAATACCATTTTGAGGCATGTCTCCAGGTAAACATCGCGGTCGCCAAACCAGGCCTCGAGCCTTTCGGTGTATTGCCTTATCATTTGGGGTAGCGGTTAATGGGTACGAGTGAAACTTTTCTTGTATCGCAGTCAAAAGCGGTCCGGTAAACTACCATATACTTGATTTCCAGATCGGCCAACGGTACGGCCCCGTTTGATTGTTTGTCGGCGCAGGCCAAAATCTTCCCCGTTGCGGGATCCAGGCACCATTTGGCAGCCGATGCCGCCTTGATGACTTCCGCGAGCCTTTCGTCCGAAGGCATCACGCGCAGGTAGGCGTCCTGTTCTGAAAAAGAAGGTATGTTCCTGAAATTGACAAAATAACTTCTGCCATTGGCCGATGCATGGAAACCGGCCACCCGGTAGAGCATCTTGTCCACTTTTCCAAACATCCGCATGCCGCCGCCCATCCACGAGTCCAGGTGGCTGGTGGAGCTCATGACCACGTTGCGCGCAAAAAAGAACAGCATCAGCAGCGGGATGAGCCAGAGCGCGTATCGGGAAAAGAAGCCTTTTTTCATTTTCCGTATTGTTTGTCGTAATAATCGGCGTAAGTGCCGCTGGTCACGTGCGCGAGCCATTCGGGGTTTGACAAATACCAGTCGATCGTGCGTTCAAGGCCCTCTTCAAAAGTGACCGATGGCGACCATCCGAGTTCGCGGTTGATCTTGGTCGCGTCGATCGCATACCGCAGGTCGTGGCCCGGCCGGTCGGTGACGTATGTGATCAATTTTTCCGATTCACCATCGGTACGGCCGAGTTTTTTGTCCATCAATCGGCACAGCAGTTTCACCAGATCGATGTTCTGCCATTCGTTGAAACCGCCGATGTTGTAGGTCTCGTGGTTTTTCCCCTCGTGGAAAACAAGGTCGATCGCACGCGCGTGGTCTTCCACGAACAGCCAGTCTCGCGTATACTTGCCGTCGCCATAGACCGGAAGCGGCTTGTTGTTGATGATGTTGTTGATGAACAGCGGAATCAGCTTCTCGGGAAAGTGGTTCGGCCCGTAATTGTTGGAGCAGTTGGTGATCACGTACGGAAGCCCGTATGTTTCGCCATAGGCCCGCACGAAATGGTCCGATGCTGCCTTGGACGCCGAATACGGCGAGTTGGGAGCGTAAGGCGTTTCCTCGGTAAAAAGCCCGGTTTCGCCCAGAGTTCCATAGACCTCATCGGTGGAAATGTGGTAAAAACGCTTGCCGGAGAAATCCTCCCAATGTTTGCGGCATGCGTTGAGCAAATTCATTGTGCCGATGACATTTGTACGTACAAACGCAAGAGGATCCGTAATGGAACGGTCCACGTGGGATTCGGCGGCGAGGTGGATTACCCCATCAAATTTGTGTTCGGCGAATAGGGAATCGATGAAAATTTCATCATTGATGTCTCCCTTTACAAAAGTGTAATTGGTCGCGTCCTCGATATCGGCGATGTTTTCCAGGTTGCCCGCGTAGGTCAACAGGTCAAGGTTGACGATGCCGTATTGCGGATACTGCGTCACCATGCGGCGCACGACATGTGAACCTATGAAACCCGCACCACCTGTGATGAGTAGCTTTTTCATATTACAGTTGTCCATCGGCCCGGTTGCCCAGGATGCCCTTCACGTCGTACAAAACGCTGGTCGCGTTGCGCATGGCGGCAAGGTCAAGTGTTTTGAATTCCTCGTGAGCCACACCCAGCACGATGGCGTCGTATTTTTCACCCGAAAGTTCGGTGGTGGTCTTTAGCCCGTATTCGTGCATGACTTCGGAAGGGTTCGCCCAGGGATCGAAAATCGAGACCTCTATTCCATAATCCTTTAAAGCGCGTACCACGTCCACGATCTTGGTGTTGCGAACATCGGGACAGTTTTCCTTGAAGGTGATACCAAGCATCAGGGCTTTCGCGCCATTGATCGCGATCCCCTTTTTGATCATGAGTTTCACGACCTGCGAGGCGACGTATTCGCCCATCGAATCGTTGAGCCTGCGCCCAGCGAGGATAATTTCGGGGTGATACCCTACTTCCTGCGCTTTTTGGGCAAGGTAATAAGGATCGACGCCGATGCAGTGACCGCCCACCAGCCCCGGCCTGAACGGAAGGAAATTCCATTTGGTACCGGCCGCTTCCAGAACGGCGTGCGTGTCGATGCCCAGGAGGTTGAAGATCTTGGCGAGTTCATTGACAAAGGCGATGTTGATATCGCGCTGCGAGTTCTCGATCACCTTGGCGGCCTCGGCGACCTTGATGGTCGGTGCGAGATGGGTCCCCGCCTCGATGACCGATCGGTACAGATCGTCGACCTTCTTCCCTATTTCCGGCGTGGAACCGGCCGTGACCTTGAGTATTTTTTCTACCGTGTGAAGCTTATCGCCAGGATTGATTCGTTCGGGCGAATAGCCCGCGAAGAAGTCCTCGTTGAACTTGAGCCCGCTGACCCTTTCGAGGACGGGAACGCATTCATCCTCGGTCACGCCGGGATAAACGGTCGATTCGTAAATGACGATGTCGCCCTTCTTGAGCACCTTGCCCACGGTTTCGCTTGATTTATAAAGCGGCGTCAGGTCCGGGCGGTTGTTTTTGTCGACGGGCGTCGGGACGGTAATGACATAAACATTGCAATCGGCGATGTCCGACATCGTGGCGCTGCAGTACAGCCCATTGCGATCATCGGCCCTGTCCTTGAGCACGGCGCGAAGCACGTCGTCTTCCACTTCAAGCGTGGAATCTGTCCCCGAATTCAGCTCGGCAATCCGCGATTTATTGATGTCGAAACCCACGACCGGGTACTTGGTGGCAAACAACCGCGCTAGCGGAAGCCCCACGTAACCAAGTCCTATAATGGCTAATTTGGCACTCATAATTTAGGAACCTATCGATTGGTATACAAATCCTATTTGGGACAGTTTCCTACCGTCGAGCAGGTTGCGGCCGTCAAAGACAAAGGCCGGTTTTTGCATATTGTCGTAAATGTGTTGCCAATCCAGTTCGCGGAACTCGTCCCACTCGGTCAGCACGGCAACGGCATGGGCGTTGTGGCAAGCCTCGTATGCGCTGTCAAAAGATTCGACGTTTTTGCGGTTCTCTTCGGCCGTGCGCGTGCCCAGGTAATTCAGGTCGGAAAGGATCTGCTCGCAAGAAACCTTCGGGTCGTAGACGGCGATGGTCGCGAGTTCGTTGATCAGGTCGTCGGCCACATAAATGGCTGCGGATTCGCGGGTGTCGTTGGTGTCCTTCTTGAAAGCCCAGCCAAGGAAGGCAATTTTTTTGTCGGCGACGGTATTGTAAAGCGTCGTGACGATATTTTTGGAGAAACGCCTCTTCTGATGGTCGTTCATGATGATGACCTGTTCCCAGTAATCGGCGACTTCGTTTAGACCGAATGATTTCGCGATGTACACCAGGTTGAGGATATCTTTCTGGAAGCACGATCCGCCGAATCCGACGGATGCCTTCAGGAATTTGGGCCCGATGCGGCTGTCCATCCCGATGGCGCGCGCCACCTCGTTGACATCGGCGCCGGTCTTTTCGCAAAGTTCGGAAAGTGCGTTGATCGAAGAGACGCGCTGAGCCAAAAAGGCGTTCGCGGTGAGTTTTGAGAGTTCGGAAGACCAGACATTGGTCGTGAGGATGCGGTCCCTGTCAACCCAGTTCGCGTATACATCGGCAAGCGCGTTGATGGCCTTCTGTCCTTCGGGCGTCGTGTCGCCGCCGATCAGGACTCGGTCGGGATTGAGCAGGTCTTCCACGGCGGTACCTTCGGCGAGAAACTCGGGATTTGAAAGTATTTGGAACTGGACGCCGTTGCCGGTGTTGTCCAAAATGCTCTTGATGGCCTCCGCAGTGCGGACGGGAAGCGTCGATTTTTCCACGACGATCTTGTCGTCCTTGGCAATGCGGGCGATCTGCCTCGCGCAGAGTTCGATGTGCTTGAGGTCGGCGGCCATGCCCTTGCCCGAACCATAGGTCTTGGTGGGCGTGTTCACCGAAATGAAGATCAGTTGAGCCTCATGGATCGCCTTGTCCACATCGGTTGAAAAAAACAGGTTACGGCCACGCGCCTCGGCGACGATTTCGCTGAGCCCGGGCTCGTATATGGGAATGTTAGTGACATTGGGATCGTTCCAGGCGGCGATGCGCTTTTCATTGAGGTCCACGACGGTAACATCGATATCGAGGCATTTTTGCGCGATCACGGCCATGGTGGGCCCGCCAACGTATCCGGCACCGATGCAGCAAATCTTGGTAATTTTCATCTGAATCAATTCTGGATGCAAATATAGTTTTTTCCCGCTAGGCTAGCGCAGGTTTTCCCAGTACCATCGCACGGCCTCGCGAAGCCCTTCCCTGAACGAATAACGAGGCTCGTAACCCAGCATCTGCCGGGCCTTTTCAACGCTTGCCAGTGAATGCGGGATGTCCCCTGCCCTGGCCGGCCCGTGTATCGGTTCCACCTGGGCGATGTCCTCGTCATATTCGGAGAGGAATTCCCGCAGGAGCGCGACCAGGTCATTGAGCGTATTGCGGTCGCCGAAAGCGGTGTTGTAGACCGTGTTGACGGCTTCGGGATTGGTCGTGGTCATGGCCAGTTCGTTCATCTGGACCACGTTGTCGATGTAGGTAAAATCGCGGGAATGATTGCCGTCGCCATTGATCACCGGGCTTTCGCCTTTCATCAGCTGCGAAACGAATTTCGGGATAACCGCCGCGTACGCCCCGTTGGGATCCTGCCTGCGGCCAAAAACATTGAAATAACGCAGGCCAATGCACTGCAGGCCGTAGGTCTTGGCAAAGATATCGGCGTAGAGTTCGTTGACGTATTTGGTGATCGCGTAGGGCGAAAGCGGTTTGCCGATGCGGTCCTCGACCTTGGGAAGCTCTTTTGAATCGCCGTAAGTCGAAGAGCTTGCCGCATACACGAAGCGCTTGACCTTCGCATCGCGGGCGGCCACGAGCATGTTCAGGAAGCCGGATACGTTCACCTCGTTGCTGGTCACGGGGTCATTGATGGACCTGGGCACCGACCCCAAAGCCGCCTGGTGGAGCACGAAATCGCATCCGCGGACGGCATACGCGCAATCGTCCGGATTGCGGATGTCGCCCTCGATCAGCGTGAAATCAGGGTTGAATTCAAAGGAAGCCAGGTTGTGCCGGTGGCCCGTCGCAAAATTGTCCAGGCATCGCACCCGGTAACCTTTGTTGAGAAAATGCTCGCAAAGATTTGAGCCGATAAATCCCGCGCCGCCTGTGATGAGTATGGTTTGTTGAGGCATGGTTGGTTTTGGGTTGTGGGTTATGGGTTCTGGGTTGTGGGTTATGGGTTGTGGGTTATGGGTTATGAGAAAGCTGTCAGCTGTCAGCTATCACTATTGATAGGGTCGAATCTGAGCGCCATTACTCCAGTTGGTCGTTCTGTTCGACTGCCGCCTCGGGGCAAAATTTATAATTTATAATTTATAATTTATAATCTATAATTTATAATTTATAATTCCCTTATCCTCGTCGGCTAAACCTCCTGACCAGTTTCTGCCAAATCCCACGCGGTTCCTCGTCGTCGTGATAGCCCTGGGCATAGGTTCCGTAACCGTAGCCGTAGCCGTAACCGTAGCCGTAACCATATCCCGAACCGTATTTGGCCTTGTTCTCGAAACCGTTGAAAACAATGCTGATATTGTTGAGCTCACCGCGCTTGTGGCGGTTGTTCAGGAGCGTGATCATGTCTTTTTTGGTGTAGTTCTGGCGCATGATGTAGAGCGTGACATCGGCGTACTGGGCGAGTTCAATGGCATCCGATACCAATCCCACCGGCGGCGTATCCAGGATGATGTAATCGTATCGGGAACGCAATTCGTCCATAAACTGGTCCATCGCCTCGCTGATCAAAAGCTCCGAAGGATTGGGCGGGATCGGCCCCGAAGTAATCACGTCAAGATGGGGAATATGCGTCGGCTGTACGACCTGGTCCAATGTTTTTTGCCCGATCAGGTAATTGACGACCCCGTTGTCGTTGCGAATGTTGAAATCGTCAAAAATCTTGGGCTTGCGCAAATCGAGGCCGACGATGACGCTCTTTCGCTCGCTCATGGCGAAAACGGTCGCTATGTTGATGGAGCAGAAAGTCTTGCCCTCGCCCGAAATGGAAGAGGTCAGCATCAGGGTCCGGGAACCCGTGGTGCTCTGCTTCTTGTACAAAAACTGCAGCGAGGAACGGATGGCGCGGAATGATTCCGCCAGGGCCGATTTGGGCTTTTCAAAAACCGAAAGGTTCGAACGATTGTGCTTTACGCCCACCACACCGATGATCGGGATCTTGGTCAGCTTGAGGATGTCATCGGTGTTGAGGATCGCGTTCTCGATGAAGAAGATCCCAAAAACGAACATCAGCGGCACGAGTAGCCCCAGAAAAAACGCCAGTATATAGTTGACGCTTGTGTTGGGACCGATGAGGCCCTTGCCAATATCCTTCGCCGGATCGATAAACTGGACATCCGCGAGGTTTGCGGCGCGGACTATTGCGGCTTCCTGCCGCTTGGCCAGGAAAGTATTGAAAACATTGTCGGTCAAGGCATAGCGGCCCTGGATTTTCAGGTATTCCTGCCTGTCCGACGGCAACGCGCTGATTTCGCCCTCGAGTGAGGCCGCACGAGAATTCACCATGGACAGATCATATTCGATGGGGCCGCGTGCGGTGCGGATATTTTCGATCAGGACCCGGCGCAGCGCCTCTATCCGGCTGTCAAAATCGCGAAACCGCTGCTCGCTCTTGATTGTGTAGGCCAGACGCGCTCGCTCTGTGGACAGGTCGATGAGCTTGGTGACGTTCGAGTTGATGTTCGGGTCGTCGATACCCGCGACGGCCGGAGCCGGCAATTTGGAAAAATCGCTGGTCTTTTGCAGGTAATCGGTAAGACTGGCGAGGTATTTCAATTTGCGCTGCAGTTCGTCGCGCTGGGTTTCGTATTCCAGCAATCGGGCGGAAAACTGGGTTCCGTCCCCCTCGATCTGGGTGATGTCGCGCCCGCGGGAGAAGTCCTTGATCTCATCTTCGGACGCCTTTCTCTGCTTTTCAAGATCCGCAAGCGTCTCGTCGATAAAGGCAATGGTGTTGTTCGCAAATTGGTTCTTGCGGTCCAGTTGCATCTTGATCAGCGTCTTCACGGTCATGTTCAGGTAATCGACCAGGCGGGCCTTATTGGTTCCCTGCAGGGACAGCATGATGATGGAGGCGGCTTTCTCGTCGATATCGGTCTTGATGCCTTGATAACGTTGCACCACGTCGTCAAAATTCCGGAAGCGGACCATGTATTCCTGGCCCACGATGCCCTCGGCACTTTCCGAAAGGTCGATCCGCATGTTCAAAAACGGAAGGGAAATGTCCTGGCCAAAGCGGTATTTGCGGATGAATTCGCCTGCCGCAACCGATGCGTGGCCCCGGCTTCCCTTGTTGTAGTTGATGACCTCGACCGTTGGTGAATCAAAAGCCATCGTCAGTTGGTATTCGCGGCCGTTGAGCACCTTGATCCGGATGAGTTTGTCGAGCGCCTGGCCCTTGTCCTTGTCCGGCGTTACGTAAAAGGGAATTTCACCGTATACGTCCCGGATGTAATATTCATCCTGCTTGAGGTAATCGATGAAATAATTGAGCGTGTCGACTACCTTTTCATTGTGCGAGCGCGAACGGATGGTCGAGGCGATGTTCTGTACCTGGTCGCTGGTTCCGCCCCAATTAAAGACCAGGCTGGTATTGCTCGTAAAAAAGGGGTTGTTTTCTTCCTTTACCGCGATCGTGGTTTCCATCGCGTAAATTTTTTCCTTGCGGACATTGACCTGGTGCGCGATCACGAAAGCAATGATCAGGCTCGCCAAAAACCATTTCCAGTAGCTGGCCGTCTTGATCAGGAAGCCCTTGAAATCAAAATTGTTGTGGGATTCCAAAAAACCGAAGTCTTTGTTGTCGAGCATAAGTTATCGGGTAAAAAGGAGCGCAGTGGTGGTGACGAGCGTTAGGATGGATATGATCGTGGTGAACGACTGGACGCCGGTGGTGCCGGTCCCCCATGATTTTTGCGGAAGCGGCTTGACGTAAACATAATCGTTCGGCTGCAGGTAATAATAGGGTGATTCGAGAGACTTGACATCGGTAAGGTCGATGTGGTGGATCTCGGTACCGTGCGGATATTGCCTGATGAGCGCAACCTTCTTGCGGTCCCCGGTCACGGTAATGTCTCCGGCGTTGGCAATCGCCTCGAGCATGTTGACCTTTTCCTGCATCAGAATCTTGGAACCCGGGGAAACGACCTCGCCGTTGATGGTATAGCGGAAACCGGCCAGTTTTACGGTGACAAAAATCTGGGCTTCAGGCCTGAAGTATTCTTCAAGCAGACGTTTCTCCACCTTGGCGCGCGCCTCGTCGAGCGTAAACCCGAGCACGTTGACCTCACCCAGGACCGGAAGCCTGATGTTTCCGTGATCGTCCACCGTATAGCCGTTGAAATAAAGCGATTCCTCGGTCTGATTTCCCTGCCGGGCGCTTTCGGTGGCGTTGAAAATATTGACCTGTTCCGGATCTACGGCGGCCCGTATGGTCACATTGACAATATCATTGGTCTGCAACCTATAGGGTTTTGAAGCCACCTCGCTCACTTTGTGGGCAGCCTCGGGCCCACCCTTTTCCTGCAGGTAAACCAGGTCCCTGACCGGAACGCAGGAGGTCAGGAGAATCCCCGAGATGAGCAGGAAGGCAACAGTAAATTTGTTCATGAGGCGGTAATTAGCAAACAAAGATAACTTTTCATTTAGAAAATCAAAACGGGCTACTGGCCGCGAAGGGCGTTCTCGAAAGGCACGCGTTGCAGGATGCTTCGGCCGAGGGTAACCTCATCAGCATACTCGAGTTCGTCCCCGACCGAGATTCCGCGCGCGATGGCAGAAGTCTTCACTCCCGTAGGACTGATCTGGCGGTAGATGTAAAAATTGGTCGTATCGCCCTCCATCGTTGGCGAAAGCGCAAAAATCACTTCCTCCACCTTTCCCATCCGTACCTTTTCCACCAGCGTGGCAATATTGAGCTGCGATGGGCCAATGCCGTCGATGGGTGAAATCTTGCCGCCCAACACATGGTAAATCCCGCGGAACTGGCCCGTATTTTCGATCGCCATGACATCGCGGATGTCCTCGACCACGCAGATAACGCCGTGGTGCCGCGAATTATTGGAGCAGATGTCGCACATTTCGGAGTCCGAAATATTGTGGCAGCTCCTGCAATACCGAATGTTTGTGCGGAGTGCCGTTACCGCCTGGGCCAAAAATTCGGATTGTTCAACGGGCTGCCTGAGCAGATGCAGGACCAGCCGCAAGGCCGTCCTCTTGCCAATGCCGGGCAGGCGCGACATTTCGGCGACGGCGTTTTCCAATAATTTGGATGAGAATTCCATGGGGCAAAGATACGAGGAATGGTTGATGATGAATGACGAACGACAAATGTCGAATGACGAATGTCGACCCGAGCCCGAAGGGCGAAATGTACGGAGCGATAGCGGAGTAAATGTCATATTGTCGAACGTCGACCCGAGCCCGCAGGGCGAACTGTACGGAGCGATAGCGAAGTAAATGTCGAACGTCGAACGGAGCGGCCGGTAACTAAGATCGAGTCGAAAGATCAAAGTCAAAAGTCAATTGAAATCCAAGTTTGTAAAGTCGCAAGTTGTAAGGTTCCTTCATAAGGAGCACTGACGACTGATGTAATCCACAGTTATAGTTTGAAAAGTTCCAGTTTGTAACGTTCAGACGCGAAACATCCGGGTAGAATAAATTCAAACTGAAAGCTGAAAGCTGATAGCTGATAGCTACTGACGACTGACGACTGACGACTGATGACTGAAAGATAATAATCCAAAGTTGTAAAGTTGAAAAGTTCCAGTTTGTAACGTTCAGACGCGATACATCCGGGTAGAATGAAACTAAACTGACAGCTGATAGCTGACAGCTGACAGCTAACCAAAACTCCCTACCTTTAATCCACCAGGACATCATCATGCCAAATCCTTACAACATTTCCGGGCTGTCGGGCGCCGAGGTGGAGCGCTCGCGGCTTGAACACGGCGCCAACGTCATGTCGCAAAAGAAAAGCGGCGGGTTTTTGGACATCCTTCGGCGCACGGCTACAGACCCCATGGTCATTTTGCTCGCGGCCGCATCCGGGGTTTACCTGCTAACGGGGCAATATTCCGATGCGATATTCCTGGCATCGGCAATCGTGCTGGTGGCCTCGATCTCACTTTTTCAATATGCGAGAAGTCACCGCGCGTTGGAAAAACTCACCGAATTCTCGCGCCCCCTCTGCCGCGTGATCCGCAATGACGAGATCGCGATGATCAACAGTTCGGAGTTGGTTGTGGGCGATTGTTTGATCGTGGACGAGAGCATGCTCATCGCCGCCGACGGGACCCTTATCCGCGCCAATGACCTGACCGTCAACGAGTCCATCCTCACGGGCGAATCGCTTTCGGTGGCCAAGGATCCGCTCGCCGATGCATCGGTGTTTGCCGGAACCACCGTGGCAACGGGAACGGGCGTACTGCGCGTTGTATCGGTGGGAAACGCCACCAAACTGGGGAAAATCGGCAAAAGCCTGCAGGAAATCGGCGAACAAAAAACGCCGCTCGAAACCCAGATTTCCAATTTCGTCAAATACATGGCGCTCGTGGGCATCGTCGTCTTCGCGCTTGTCTGGCTGCTCAACTTCATCCGCACAGGATCCTGGCTCTCCAGTCTTTTGCAGGCGCTCACCCTGGCGATGAGCATCCTTCCCGAGGAAATTCCCGTCGCCTTCACGACCTTCATGGCGCTGGGCGCGTTCCGCCTGATGAACACCGGGATCGTGGTCAAGCAGATGAAGATCGTAGAGACCTTGGGAAGCGCAACCGTAATTTGTACCGACAAAACCGGCACGATTACTCAAAACCGCATGACACTGGCCAAATTATATGATTTTGGTGCCGATGCGATCACCGAACCGTCGGAGGTGGGCGCCATGCCGATGGAACTGCTCGAGGCCGCGATGTGGTCCAGCGAGCCCGTTCCCATCGACCCGATGGAAATCGCGATCCATCACGCCTATCAATCGGGCGCGCCAAAAGACAAGCGCCCCGAATTCAGGATGGTATTCGAATATCCGCTCGAGGGGCGTCCGCCGATGATGACCCACGTATTTCAATCGGAATACCAGCGCATCATCGCGGCAAAAGGTGCCCCCGAAGCCATTTTGGCCGTCTCCGATCTTTCTCCCGAAGCCCTTGCCCGCACCACTGCGGCTTTGGACGGCTTTGCCAGGCAGGGTTTTAGGGTGCTTGGCGTTGCGGTCTCGAGTTTCGGGGGCGAAAACTTTCCGCAGGACCAGCGCGACCTCCCGTGGAAATTCCTGGGATTGGTAGCCTTCCACGATCCGCCAAAGGAAAACATCGCGCATGTGCTTGACGAATTTTATTCGGCGGGGATCCAGGTCAAGATCATTACCGGTGACAATGCCGCGACAACAGGCGCCATCGCGAGTCAGGTTGGTTTCAGGGGTGCCGATAGCAACATCACGGGCGAAGACCTCATGCATATGGACGATTCCGATTTTGCCCGCGCCGTGGATTCGCACTCCATCTTTACCCGCATGTTCCCCGAAGCCAAATTGCGGATTGTCAACGCGCTCAAAAAGGCCGGACATGTCGTGGCGATGACAGGAGACGGGGTCAACGACGGGCCTGCGCTCAAGGCGGCGCACATCGGGGTGGCGATGGGACAAAAGGGCACCGCGATTGCCAAAGACGCCGCGTCGCTGATTCTGGCCGAGGACGACCTGTCAAAAATGGTGGATGCCATCGCCATGGGCCGAAAGATCTATGCCAACCTCAAGAAGGCAATCCAGTACATCATTTCGATCCACATCCCGATTGTCATGGTGGTGTTTATCCCGCTGGCCGCCGGTTGGATCTACCCCAACATCTTCTCGCCCATCCACGTGATTTTCCTGGAACTGGTCATGGGCCCCACCTGTTCGATCATCTATGAGAACGAGCCACTTGAAAAGGATGCCATGCGGCGAAAACCCCGGACAATGACCGCAACCTTCTTCAACTGGCGCGAACTGTGGGTTAGCATTGCGCAGGGACTTGCCATCACGGCGGGGCTATTGGTGGTTTACCAATTGTATTCGGACCTGGGCGAATCTTTTACCCGAACGATGGTTTTCACGACCCTTGTCGCTGCCAACATCCTTTTGACACTGGTCAACCGCTCGTTTTATCATTCGGTGATTTACACCCTTCGATACCGGAACGCCTTGCTAACCGGAATCGTCTTCGTGACTCTGGCGCTACTTGCGCTGATGTTGTTTGTCACCCCTGTTGCTGCATTTTTTGGCTTTGTCCCGATAAGCCTCCCCGAGATCGCGATTTGCTTTGGCGTTGCCGCAGTCAGCGTGATTTGGATCGAAATCCCGAAGTGGTTCAGGAGGCGTGTAGTAGCAGGCGGTTAGTGTCTGGTGGTTAGGGTTTAGT
>JAEWCF010000054.1 GCA_023390775.1 Bacteroidota bacterium
CGGGCTGGGGCAGTGGCAGATGCGACTCTTTCCCGATATGGAGGCGTTCTACGAGCAGGTCCGGTTTTTTGTCGATGCGGTGAGCGGGTATCAATCGGATTTTATCGTATTCCCCGAACTCTTCAACACGCCGCTTCTCGAGCCGTACAACCATCTTCCCGAAAGCGAGGCGATGCGCGAACTCGCCGGCCTGACCGATGAAATCGTCGGCAAAATGCACGAATACGCCCTTTCCTACAATGTGAACATCATTACGGGCAGCATGCCACTGCTGGACAATGGAAAACTTTACAACGCCTCGTACCTCTGTCACCGGACCGGGAAGATCGACGAATTCCGCAAGATCCACATCACGCCAAATGAGCACAAGTATTACGCGATGACCGGCGGCGACAAAATTGAGGTTTTCGACACCGACTGCGGCAAGGTCGGCATCCTGATCTGCTACGATGTCGAATTCCCCGAGCTCAGCCGCCTCTACGCCGAGCAGGGCATGCAGATATTGTTCGTGCCCTTCTTGACCGATACACAAAATGGGTACACCAGAGTCCGCCATTGTGCGCAGGCCCGCGCCATCGAAAACGAATGTTATGTGGCCATTGCTGGCTGCGTCGGGAATTTGCCAAAGGTCAACAACATGGACATCCAGTTCGCGCAATCGGCGGTTTTCACGCCCTCGGACTTCGCCTTTCCCACAAACGCCATCAAGGCCGAGACCACGCCAAACACCGAGATGATGCTCATCGTCGACGTGGACCTGCAATTACTGGATGAACTCCATCATTACGGTTCGGTGAGGATCCTGAAGGACCGGAGGAAGGATTTGTATGAGGTGCGGAAGCTTAAAGCTTAATGCTTAATGTACCAATTGTTTTAATGTGACAATATACCAATTACCTCTCGAGCAGCTTTATAGGTCAATTGGTATATTTACACATTTGAATAATTGGTACATTGAGAAATTTTCCTAGCGGAAAATTTCCTCAACCTCACCATCAAAACTCGCATATACCATATAAAGATGCGAATCCTGGTGCCAGATGTTCCCGTCTTTGTCGATGGCCACGGCGCCGGCGAACCCCTCATAGGGTTTGAGTTCATCGAAAGTCTTGGCAAAGGCGTCTTTCAAGGGAAATCCGTCGGTGACACGCGTCACGATTTTGGCCGCCACCGCTCCGCTCACGATGTCCTCGCCCACTCCGGTCAGGCTGACGGCGCAATGCCCATTGGCATAATTTCCGGCCACCGTCGCCGAGTCGCTGATGCGCCCCGGAATCTCGAAGCCCTTTCCGCCGGTGGAAGTTCCTGCCGCGAGCCTGCCTTGTGCGTCAAGCGCGACACAGCCCACGGTGCCAAGCCCGTAGGTGGCCAGATTGGCCTCGTACTCTTTTCGGCGTTGCGGGATTTCGGTGGAAAAATATTCAAATCCGTTCTTTCGGGCAAAGGCGGTTGCGCCCTCGCCGCCCAGGATGCGGTCTTCAAAGGGCAATAATTTATCGGCGACCTGAATGGGATTCCTGACGTCCTCGATATTGATGACTCCGCCCATTTTCTGGGTGTGGCCGTCCATGATAGCTGCGCTCATCCTGATCTTGCCGTCGCTTTGGATCTGCGAACCGATTCCCGCGTTGAAAAGGGGATCGTCCTCCAAAAGGCTTACCGCATACACCACGGTGTCCACGGCCGAATGCGTCTTCAGGTAATCGTGTGCAGCCCGAACAATGCGCGAAAGCGACTGCTGCTTGGCGATCTTGGTTTCCTGGTTAGTATGCGATTCACTGAAGAATCCTCCGTGGATGATGACCTTCATCACTTCACCGATTTTTCAGATTCGATGTCTTCCTTGGTAATGGCGAGTTTTTCGGCGTACTGGGAAGACTTGATGTTCATCTTGAAACTCTTGAGGTCAAACGTGTCGTAAATGCTCAGGACATGCGTGACCAGGTGGTTGATCGAAATCGGTTGGCCCAGTTCCACCTGCGTGAGGTTGGTGTCCTTGATTTCGCGTCCGTCGACCAGGATGACAAGGCCGGAGCCGATGGCTTCCATTTCGGTGTTGTTCTTGATCAGGAGACCGGTGTCCTCCCCCAGCCCGATGCCAAGTGTTCTTGGGTTGCCGACTACGGCCTGAAAAAGCCTGCCGATGCGCCCGCGCTGCACGAAATGCGTGTCGATCACCACCCCGTCGATAAGCCCGAGCCCGCTGGTGATCTTGACCTCGCCCTTAAGCAGAGCCTCCGAACTGCTTCCCTGGTAGATCATGTTGTTGGATGCGGCCGCGGCCCCCGCCGAAGTCCCGGCATATATAAAATCCTCGTTGTGGTATTTGTCCAGAAGCACGTCGTGGAAAGCGGTTCCGCCCAAAATCGACGTAAGCCTAAGCTGGTCCCCGCCGGTGAACATGACGACATCGGCGGCACGCAAACGATCCAGGATTTCAGGATGCGAGGCCATCTCGCGTTTTTCAAGGTGGAGCACATCGACATTACGCGCGCCCAGGTAATTAAGGGCCTTAAGGTATTCCGGGCCAATCTCCCTGGGAATTTTGGAAGCGGTGGTAATGACCTCGATCTTCGAAGCCTCCTGGTGCTTGGCTTCGCGAAGGATCCGGCGAAGGATGCCGGTCTCAAAAAAATTCAGGTTGTTGGCGACATTCTTGTCGAGGTCCTTTTCGGTGAAACTTCCCTTGTCAACGGCGCCGCCAATAATGATGAGCTTTCCCTTTATGTTCATGGGGGTAAAAATAACCAAAAAGATAAAAATCAGGGTTGTGCGCGTTCTTATTTTTTTCCTAATTATAGACCGGAAAGACTTTAAAACGCTGACTTTCGGAGCAGATTGACGGCATCGGCAAAAAAATTAAAAGTGTGCGCGTTATGTATATTTTTTACTAATTTCCTAAAATATAATCGGCGGCAACAAACACCGCAAAAAAAGACCGAACCAATCAATCCATTTTTATGAAGATACTCAAGATCCAGGTGCTCAAAGGCCCCAACGTATGGAGCATTTACCGCAAAAAACTCATCCAGATGCGGCTCGACCTGGAACAGATGGAAGAACTTCCCACCAACAAGATAGAAGGTTTCAGGCAGCGCATCGAACAGCTGATTCCCACCCTGGTCGAGCATCGTTGCTCCGAAGGCACGCGCGGCGGATTTTTTACCCGGGTCGACCTGGGAACGTGGATGGGCCACGTCATCGAACACATCGCACTCGAAATCCAAACCCTTGCCGGGATGGAAACGGGCTTCGGCCGAACCCGCGGCACCAAGACTCCGGGGGTGTACAACGTCGTTTTCAGCTACACCGAAGAAAATGTCGGGGTTTACGCCGCCGAGGCATCGGTCCGAATAGCCGAAGCGCTGATTGCCGGCGAACCGTATGACATCGACGCCGATATTCAGAAAATGAAGGAAATCCGCGAACGCGTACGGCTCGGCCCTTCGACGGGATCAATTGTGGAGGAGGCCGTTTCGCGCGACATTCCGTGGATCAGGCTGGGTTCGAACTCGCTCGTGCAACTTGGTTACGGCATCAACCAGATGCGCTTTCAGGCCACCATCACCAACCGCACCAGTTACATTGCCGTCGATATCGCCGGAAACAAGGAGCAGACCAAACGGATGCTGGAAATGTCGTCGATCCCCGTGGCCAGCGGCGGCATCTGCGTCGATGAGGAAGACCTGAAGGAAATCATCGACAAGATCGGTTATCCCATCGTGATCAAACCGCTCGACGGGAATCACGGCAAGGGCGCCTCGATCAACGTCAGGACATGGGAAGGCGCGGTCGCCGGGCTCGAATTTGCCAAGACCTACAGCCGGCGTGTCATCGTGGAGAAATTCATTACGGGCTATGATTTCCGGGTGCTGATCATCAACAACAAACTGGTTGCGGCCGCGAAACGCGAACCGGCACATGTCAAGGGCGATGGCAAAAGCACGATCCAGCAGCTCATCGACCTCACCAACCAGGATCCGCGGCGGGGTTACGGGCATGAAAATGTCCTCACCGAAATCACGGTGGACCGCGACACGCTCGACCTGCTCGAAAAGAAAAATTATACGCTTGAAAGCGCTCCCGCACAGGACGAGATCGTTTATTTAAAATCCACCGCAAACCTTTCAACGGGCGGCACCTCGATCGACGTGACCGACATGATGCATCCAGAGAACATCTTCCTTTGCGAACGTATCTCACGCGTGATCGGGCTGGATATCTGCGGAGTGGACATCATGGCCGAGAACCTGACCCAGCCGCTCAAGGAAAACGGCGGGGTGATCCTCGAGGTCAATGCCGCGCCGGGTTTCCGGATGCACCTCGCGCCGTCGGAGGGATTGCCCCGCAACGTGGCCGCGCCGGTCATCGATATGCTTTATCCGCCGGGCAAACCAAGCCGCATTCCCATCATCGCGATCACGGGGACCAATGGAAAGACCACGACCACGAGGCTTCTTTCGCACATTGTCAAGAACAAGGGCTACCGCGTGGGCTTCACGACATCCGATGGCATCTATATCCAGAACCACATGATGGAGAAGGGAGATACGACCGGGCCCGTTTCTGCAGAATACATCCTCAAGGACCCAACGGTCGAATTTGCCGTCCTGGAATGTGCCCGCGGCGGCATCCTGCGATCGGGGCTTGGCTTTAGCCGATGCGACATCGGGATTATCACCAACATCCAGGAAGACCATTTGGGGCTCAACGACATCCACGATCTGGATGACCTGGCCCGCGTGAAGAGCGTGGTGGTGGAAAGCGTCAAAAAAGACGGCTGGGCGATTCTCAACGCCGAGGACGAGAAGTGCCGCAAGATCGCCAAGAACCTCGATTGTGAGGTCGCCTGGTTCTCCATGGACGAAAACATCCCGTTTGTCAAGGAGCTTGCACGCGAGGGAAAGACCGTCGCAGTTTACGAGAACGGCTATATCACCGTCAAGAAAGGCGAATGGAAGATTCGCATCGAACGGGCCACACACGTTCCGCTCACTCTGGGCGGAAAAGCCAAATTCATGATCGCAAACGTGCTTGCCGCGACACTTGCCGCCTACTTGTATGGCTTTAAAGTCGAGGACATCAGCCTCTCGCTGCAGACATTTGTTCCGAGCGCCGCACAAACGCCGGGCCGGATGAACATCTTTAACTTCAAGCGTTTCCGCGTCATGATCGATTTCGCGCACAATCCTTCGGGGTACCGCGGGATCGAGGAATTCCTCTCCACGGTGGAGGCCACGCGAAAGATCGGGATCATTGCCGGCGTTGGTGACAGGCGTGACGAGGACATCCGCGAATGCGCCCAGATTGCCGGACGGATGTTCGACCACATCATCATCCGCCAGGAAAAACACCTTCGCGGCCGGACCGTCGAGGAAATCAACGCGCTTATTTTGCAGGGAATCAAGGATTCGGGGCGCGACGTCTCCTATGAATTGATCAACAAGGAGGTCGAAGCGCTTCGCCATGCGATCGAGATGGCCGAAGACGGCGCCTTCATTACCGCGCTCAGCGACGTGGTGGCCAATGCGATCGACATCGTACAGGAATACCTGGACCGCGAAAACGAACAGGGCCATATTTAATGTAACAAAGTACCGTCGGCAAAGACCAATCCGCCGATACCAATTGAAAACATAATGAAAAAACTGATCCTGGCCTTAGGGCTTTTCGTCTCGATTACCGCATCGGCGCAACTCAAGCAGATCTCGCTCGAGGATGCCGTGATGCAACAGGGGCGTAATTTCCGTGCCGACAAATTTCTCGGGTTCCAGTGGGTGCCCAATACCTCAAAATACGTTTACCTGGCCGATTCGGGCCGCAAGCTGATGTCGGCAAGCGCTGCCGATGCAAAGGCCGTGGAACTCGTTTCATTGGCCGATGTCAACAAGGCCATCGGTGCCGATATCCGCAACTTTGGCAGCGTGCAATGGCGCAATGACCGCGCCTTCTGGGTCTTTGACGGCAAGCAGTATTACGAATACGACACGCAGGCCAAGACCGGCAAAAAGATATTCGCGATGCCCGAGGGTGCCGAGAACGCCGATTTCGATGAATCCCGCGCCAACCTCGCCTTTACCCAAAAGAACAATCTTTTCATCTTGAAGAACGGGCAGCGCGTCCAGATCACCAGCGAGACCGACGAAAACATCGTATCGGGACAGTCGATTGCGCGGAATGAATTCGGGATTTCAAAGGGAACCTTCTGGTCGCCAAAATCTTCCTACCTCGCATTTTATCAAAAGGACCAGCGCGAGGTCGCCGATTATCCGCTTTTGGACATCACCGTCACACCCGGAAAACTTGAAAACATCAAGTATCCGATGATCGGGCTTACCAGCGAGAAGCCACGCGTGGGCATCTACAACATGGCCACGGGCAAGACGGTTTTCATCAGCCCGAAAGGCAACCCCGACGATTACCTCACCAACCTCGCCTGGACCCCTGACGAGAAATACGTCCTGATCGCCGAGCTCAACCGCGGCCAGAACGACATGCGCCTTAACCTTTACGAGGCGGCAACCGGAAATTTCGTGCGCACGATCCTGCAGGAAAAGGCTTCGACGTGGGTTGAGCCGGAGCACGCAGCGTTCTTTCCGTCGAAGACTTCCAACAATTTCATCTGGATCAGCGAAAAGGACGGTTTCGACAACATGTACTATTATGACCTTAACGGCAAGCTCATCAAACAGCTTACGGCGAACAAATTCGTGGTCAAGGAAATCGTCGGCGCAAGCCCGAAAGGCGACCAGGTCTACTTCATGGCCACGGGCCCGAACCCGCTCAATATCTTGGGTTACAAGGTGGATCTCAAGGGCAAGCAGACGTTGCTCACCAAGGGCGAGGGCGTCCACTACATGAGCATCAGCGAGGACGGGAACTGGATCTTCGACGAATATTCCAGCCACGACACGCCCTCGAAGACGCTGATGATCGACAAGAGCGGCAAGGCTGTAACGCTACTGCAGAGCCCGAACAAATACGATGGATACCAGATCGGCACTTCCGAAATCAGGACCATCAAGGCCGCCGACGGCAAGACCGACCTCTGGACGCGCCTGATCAAGCCATCGAACTTCGATCCCAATAAAAAATACCCCGTATTCGTTTATGTCTATGGCGGGCCACATGCCCAGCTCATCAACAATTCCTATCTGGACGGCGCCAACCTCTGGATGTACTGGCTTGCCGAGCAGGGCTATCTGGTCTGGACCGTGGACAACCGCGGATCGGCCAACAGGGGACGCGATTTCGAGCACGTCATCCACGCCAAACTGGGCGATGCCGAAATTGCCGACCAACTCAAAGGAATCGATTATCTCAAGACGCTTCCGTATGTCGATGCCAGCCGCCTTGCACTGCACGGCTGGAGCTACGGCGGGTTCATGACCACGTCCATGATGCTTCGCCATCCGGGGATATTCAACGTCGCGATCGCGGGCGGCCCGGTCACCGACTGGCGCTGGTACGAGGTCATGTACGGCGAGCGTTATATGGACACACCGGCCGAGAACGCGAAGGGCTTCGAGGACAACACCGTCATGAAATACGCCGACAAACTCGACGGCAAGATGCTTTTGATCCACGGCACGAGCGACAACGTGGTCGTGATGCAGCACAACCTCGCGCTGGTCAAGAAATTCATCGAGGCGGGCAAACAGGTGGATTTCTTTCCGTACCCCATGCACGAGCACAACGTCACCGGGCGCGACCGGGTGCACCTCATCCGCAAGGTCCTGGACTACGCGATGGAAAACAATAAATAAGATGTCCCGCTTCGGCGGGATTTTTTAATCTAATTTTTTGGGGCAGCGCTGCCCGCTTTCGGCGGTCGCTTTGGGGCTGGCGCTGCCAAGAGCTCCGACAACGCCTCAATCGGGGCTGCGGTACGGCAGGGCATCGGTTGAAAAATAAATCTAAAGCCTTACGCATCAGCTATTTAAAAATAGTTTACATTTACCGGACCAATCCAGCGTACCATGAATCTGAAATTTCAATTCCTGGTCCCTACCCTATTAACATTTGCCGGCGCCTTCTCCCAGGTGGGCATCGGAACCACCACGCCCAACGCCGCCCTCGACATCCGGACGGCCAATGAAGCGGCGCCCACCCCCACCGACGGCATCCTGATCCCAAAAGTGGACACATTCCCCGCGACCAATCCAACGGCCGCGCAACAGGGCATGCTGTTGTACCTCAAGAACACCTCCGGAA
>JAEWCF010000017.1 GCA_023390775.1 Bacteroidota bacterium
GTGTTGGATAATTGCCGGTAAAATACCAGTCGCCCAGATTTTTGGGGCAGGCCGCATGCAGGTTTTCGACCGATTGGAAAATAATCTTGATCTCGGCCTTGATCGTGGGCGAAGACAACATCCTGGCGATTTGGGCCGAGATTTCGGCATCGGTAAACGGCGCGTAGATTTCGGTGACATAGTTCACGACCTGATCGTCCGGAAGGTTTTCCTGTGATTTGCACTTTTGGTACACTTCATCGACCAGGCTGTAGTTGCCACGTTCTTCCAGAAGTTCCAGCGCTGCCTTAAAGGCGACGAGTCCCTCCAGTTTTGCCATGTCGATCCCGTAGCAATCCGGATAACGGATCTGTGGTGCCGACGAAACCACCACGATCGACTTGGGATTCAACCGGTCCAGCATCTTGAGGATGCTCAACTTTAGCGTCGTTCCGCGAACGATGGAATCGTCAATGATCACCAGGTTGTCCTGCGGCTTGATCACGCCATAGGTCACGTCGTACACGTGGGCCACAAGGTCGTCGCGGCTGGAATCCTCAGTGATGAACGTGCGCAGCTTGGCGTCCTTGATGGCAATTTTCTCGGTCCTGATTTTCACCGAAAGCAAATCGTGAAGCGACTCGCGCGTCAGGGTCTTGCGGTTGGCGAGGATGTGGTCATTCTTGCGCTGATTGAGGAAATCCTGCGCGGCCTCGACCATCCCGAAGAAAGACACTTCGGCCGTATTGGGAATATAGGAAAACACGGTATTGTCGGTGTCGTTGCCGATGGCCTCTAGCACGGCGGGAAGCACGAGCCTGCCAAGTTCCTTGCGCTCGCGGTAGATTTCGGCATCGGAACCGCGTGAAAAGTAAATTCGCTCGAACGAACAGGATTTCTTGGGCAAAGCCTCGATGATCTTTTGTTCCGATACATGGCCATTCTTCTTGACGATGAGCGCATGTCCGGGAGTCAATTCCATTACCTCGTCAAATCTCACGTTGAAGACCGTCTGGATCACGGGGCGCTCAGATGCCACCACTACAACTTCGTCGTTTTCCATAAAATAGGCCGGCCTGATGCCCGCCGGGTCCCTGAACACGAACGCATCGCCATGACCGAACAATCCCGCCATCGCATAACCGCCGTCCCAACCTTTGGAGGCGCGCCGGAGAATCTTGGCGACATCCAGTTTTTCAGCGATGACCGGCGAAGCCTCGCGTTTGGAAAGCCCTTCATTTTTGCAATCAAAGTATAGATCGGTTACCTCTTCGTCCAGAAAGTGCCCGATCTTTTCCATCACCGTCACGGTATCGGCCAACTCTTTTGGATGCTGGCCCAATTCCACCAAACTTTGAAACAGCTTGGTCACGTTGGTCATGTTGAAATTCCCCGCGACGATCAAATTTCGGTGCATCCAGTTGTTTTGGCGAAGGAACGGGTGCACGCTCTCGATGCTGTTCTTTCCGAAAGTACCATACCGGACGTGGCCCAGAAACAATTCGCCGATGTAAGGAATGTTTTTCTTTTGCAGATGGACATTGTCGGCGTATTCGGGATGTGCGGCCATCTCCTGGTTGATCCGGGCATTGACCTGCGAGAAAACGTCCTGGATCGCCTGCGGATTGTTGCTGCGCAACCGCGAAATGTAGCGCTCTCCCGGCTCCATGTCGAACTTGATCGAGGCGATCCCCGCGCCGTCCTGCCCGCGGTTGTGTTGCTTCTCCATGAGCAGGTACATCTTTTGCACCCCGTAAAAAGCCGAACCGTATTTTTCCTTATAGTATTCCAGCGGTTTCTTGAGCCTGAGAAAGGCGATGCCGCATTCGTGGTTGAGTTTGTCAGTCATTGGGTTTTGAGTTTTGAGTTATGGGTTTTGAGTCGCATAACTAATAATATTTTGAAAGTTGCATCTTTCGACTTTCGACTTTTACTACGCTATCGCTCCGTACAGTTCGCCCTTCGGGCTCGGGTCGACTTTCGACTTTCGTCATTGGACATTCGACATTTGACCTTTGACCACAAAAAAGCCCCTTTCGGGGCATATTTCTTCTATTCAAGTTCGATTTCAAATTGGGTCAGCGCGCGAAACTGTTTGAGCCTTTGCGCCACCTCGTCGCGTTCGAGGGCTTCCATTCGTTGCGTCCCGAATTGCTCCACGCAAAACGATGCGAGGTTCGATCCGTATATGATTGCGTTTTTCATGTTGTCAAAGGATACGTTTTCGCTTTGCGCGATGTAACCGGCAAAACCGCCTGCAAACGTGTCGCCGGCGCCTGTCGGGTCAAACACCTCCTCAAGCGGAAGAGCGGGTGCAAAAAACACCTCTTTGCCGTGGAAAAGCAACGCCCCGTGCTCGCCCTTCTTGATGACCACGTATTTGGGCCCCATCGTGTGGATCTTGGCCGCTGCCTTTACCAGCGAATATTCGCCCGAGAGCTGGCGCGCCTCCTCGTCGTTGATCGTGATCACGTCGATGCGCTTGATGACCTCAAGCAATTCGGGCAGGGCGCAGTCCATCCAGAAATTCATCGTGTCTAGCACCACGAGCTTCGGGCGGCGGTCCATCTGGTCCAGTACGCTCGCCTGGGTCAGCGGGTGCAGGTTGCCGAGCATCACGACGTCGGCATCCTTGAAATCCTCGGGTACGACGGGCTTGAAATCGGCCAAAACATTGAGCTCGGTGGCCAAAGTATCGCGCGAATTCAGGTCATTGTGGTATTTTCCGCTCCAGAAAAACGTCTTGCCGCCGGGCACGATCTCGATTCCGGAGACGTCGATTCCCTTCGCCTTGAGCATTTCAAGATATTCGTGCGGAAAATCATCGCCCACAACCGAAACGATTGCCGGCTTCAGGTTGAAAAAGGAAGCCGAAAGGCCGATGTAGGTTCCGGCACCGCCGAGGATTTTGTCGGTTTTCCCGAACGGGGTCTCGATGGCATCAAAGGCTACCGTTCCAACAATGAGCAGTTTGTTCATCAAAAGCGAATTAAGCGGCAAAGATAACGCTTATAAGGGCAGATGCAAAATGCGCCCGACGCAAAGTTTTGTGAATTCAGAACATTCCACTATCCGACGCATGCTGCTCGTAATAGGCGTCTATGGAGAGGTTGGGAAGCGAACTGGCCATGACCGCAAGTTGGTCGCAGCGCTCGTTCTGGCGATGGCTGTTATGGCCCTTAATCCACTTGAAATCGACTTTGTGCCTGCGGTAGACCTGCAAAAAGCGCTTCCAGAGATCGGGGTTTTTCTTGCCGGCGAAACCTTTCTGCTCCCAGCCAAAAACCCATCGCTTCACCACCGAATCCACAACGTATTTGGAATCGGACACCACCAGAACCGACATTCCGGGATTCTTCAGTTTTTCAAGCCCGACGATTACGGCCAACAGTTCCATCCGGTTGTTCGTGGTCAACCTAAAGCCTTCGTAAAATTCCTTGAAATGCGGCGTCCCGACAAGTTCCATCACCACTCCGTATCCGCCCGGACCGGGATTGCCCTTGGCCGCGCCATCGGTATAGATATGCACCTGATGACTCACGCAAAAAGCAGTTTTTCGATGACTTTCGGGAAGTGTTCGTGCTCGAGCGCCTGAACCGATCGTGCGATGGAATCGATCGTGGCATCGGGACCCACGTCGGCTTTGGCCTGAAAGATGACGTCGCCGCTGTCGTAATGCTCGTCGACATAATGGATCGTGATCCCAGTCTCGCGTTCGCCCGATTGGAGCACCGCGCGGTGGACGTTGTCGCCATACATGCCCTTGCCGCCAAATCTGGGCAGCAGTGCCGGATGGATGTTGATGATTTTATCTGGAAATGCCTGTATGACAGATGACGGCATCATCATCAAAAAACCGGCAAGCACGATAAGGTCGGGATTGATCTTTTTCAAATCGGCCAATACGTGCCCGGAATTAAGTGTTTCCCGGCTGATGATTTCCACCGGAACGCCATGCCTTCGGGCCCGACCGACGACACCCGCACCGGGTTTGTTGCAGAAAACCGCGGCCACTTTCGCCTTGCCCGAATCGTGGAAGTAGCGGATGATGTTTTCGGCATTGGAACCGCTTCCGGATGCAAAAATCACAAGCTGTTTCATGGCACTGGTTTGGGTTGCAAAAAAAAGAATAATTATCAGGAAATTGGGCGTTCACGTGCCGATTAATTTTTTAAATTAGTGGACAAATTGGAACATTCGGGTTGGATTAAAGTAAAGTTTTTTATTTTTGCCAACAAATTAAAATTTAAAACTATAGATTATGTCAGACATTGCATCAAGAGTTAAAGCGATTATTGTAGACAAATTGGGCGTTGATGAGAACGAAGTCGTAAACGAGGCAAGCTTCACCAACGACCTTGGCGCCGACTCACTGGATACCGTAGAGCTGATCATGGAATTCGAGAAGGAATTCGACATCCAGATCCCGGACGACCAGGCCGAAAATATCGCGACGGTAGGCCAGGCAATCTCTTACATTGAAGAAGCCAAGAAATAATTACCCTGCCCGTCTTCGGGTCCCTGTATAAAGCAGATTCAGGTTGCAGGACAACCATCGAGATAAGATGTAATACCCATGTTGCTTAGTGAAATACGAAGACAGCATGGGTGTTACTCCTTTAAAACACCACTAATCACATCATTATATGCAGTTAAGGCGCGTCGTAGTAACAGGTTTAGGAGCACTCACACCGATAGGGAACAACATCCAGCAATACTGGGATTCCCTCGTAAATGGTGTCAGCGGTGCGGCCCCGATCACCTATTACGATACCGAAAAGCATAAGACCAAATTTGCCTGCGAAGTGAAGAACTTCAACATCGGCGATTTCATGGACCGAAAGGAAGCGCGCCGGTTGGACAAATTTGCGCACTACGCCATTGCGGCCAGCGACGAGGCCATTAAGGATGCCGGCCTGACCGACGACAATGTTGACAAGTACCGTGTTGGTGTCATCTGGGGTGCGGGAATCGGTGGGCTCGAGACTTTCCAGGAAGAGGTGATCTATTACGCCAAAGGCGATGGGACGCCCAAATTCAATCCCTTTTTCATCCCTAAAATGATTGCCGATATCGCCCCCGCGCACATTTCGATGCGCAACGGCTATATGGGCCCCAATTATACCACCGTTTCAGCGTGCGCCTCATCGGCGAATGCCCTGATCGACGCCTTTAATTACATCCGATTGGGAATGTGCGACGTGATCATCTCAGGAGGTTCCGAAGCGGCCATCACCATCGCCGGTATGGGCGGCTTCAATTCGATGCATGCGCTTTCCACGAGGAATGAGAGCCCCGAAACGGCTTCCCGTCCATTCGATGCAACCCGCGACGGATTCGTGCTTGGCGAAGGCGCCGGAGCGCTCGTTTTGGAAGATTACGAACACGCCAAGGCCCGCGGAGCGAAAATCTATTGCGAGATCGGCGGCGGCGGAATGTCTTCGGACGCATACCACCTCACGGCACCGCACCCGGAAGGTATCGGTGTGATCGCGGTCATGAACAATTGCCTTCGCGATGCCAACATGAAGCCCGAGCAGGTGGACCACATCAACACGCACGGTACCTCGACCCCGCTTGGCGACGTAGCCGAACTTAAGGCCATCAGCGCCGTTTTTGGCGATCACGCGAAGAACCTCAACATCAATTCGACCAAATCGATGACCGGGCACCTATTGGGAGCAGCCGGCGCCATTGAGGCCATCGCATCGATTTTGGCCATCGAACACGGAATCGTTCCGCCCACGATCAATCACACGGTTGTCGACGAGAACATCGACCCGCAACTCAACCTGACGTTAAATAAGGCGCAAAAGCGCGACGTGAAGGTTGTGATGAGCAATACTTTCGGTTTTGGCGGGCACAATGCCTGCGTACTTTTCAAGAAGCTCGGAATGTAACCCATGGGTTTTATTAAAAGAATTTTTACGAAATCCCGTGCTCCTGAAGGCGGGATTTTTTTTACCGAACTCTCGGAGATCCTCGGCTTCGAACCCTTGAACCTGGATTATTACCGCAAGGCTTTCACGCACCGTTCGTCCAACAAGACCGACGTTGCAGGAAACCCTGTAAATTTTGAAAGGCTGGAGTTTCTGGGCGATGCCATGCTGGGGTCGGTGATCGCGGCACATCTTTTTTCTAAGGTCCCCGCAGGCGATGAGGGTTACCTGACCAAGATGCGGTCAAAGATCGTGAGTCGCGAACACCTCAATGAACTTGGGCGCGACCTCAACCTGGCCCGTTTTATCGAAAGCAAGATTCCGCTCGCTCATTTCGGCGAAAATATCCACGGGAACGTATTCGAGGCACTCATAGGGGCTATCTATTTGGACAGGGGCTATCTGTATTGCGAAAAGTTCATCCAGAAACGCGTGATCATTCCCTATGTTGACATCACCCGGCTCGAGGGTAAGGTCATCAGTTACAAATCGCTGTTGATCGAATGGTGCCAAAAGGGCAAGCGGAGTTTTCACTACGACGTATTTGAGGATAATGGCATCGATGGCCAGCGTTTTTACGGCGTACGGTTAAGCATCAATGACAAGGTTGTGGCGAAAGCGAGAGCAACGTCCAAAAAGAAAGCCGAAGAAAAAGCTTCGCAGCGAGCCTATTTTGCGTTTCAGGAAAAAATTAACAAAAAATAAGCGCATCACGCAATAACTACAACGTTTGCGTTGACAATGTCGGACAATCAAACCATTATTGTCTAGCCGGATTGCCGATTAAGCCTTATCTTTACGGCTCAATCTGCGCTTATGATCCACAAGCTTTCGGCACAGGATTTTGACGAACCCGAATATTCGCTTTTCGCGATTCATTCGGCACTTGAAGACTACCACCTTGCTTATTGCATCAATCGCGAATTGTCCCTGAAACTTCGGAAGAATCCCGAAGCATTACTCGTATCAGCGAAAGCGGGCGAGGCAACTTTCTCGCGATTTACCTTCTACAACGAAAGGCAGGATACCGGATGGGACCTGATCCAGAATAAACAGGAAGTGGCGACGCAGGGAATTGCGGACGGATTTTTCAGCGGGATGTCGGTTTCTTCAACAGCTTACCTATTACCCGAATTTTCCAAGGTCGACTATTTCCTGCGGATCGAAAATCCCGAAGAAATTCCCTCGCTTATAAAAAAGATCAAGAAGATTGACCGCGTTAGTGCAGCCTATGCAGTGGAACGATCGCGGATCAAATCAAAAAACCATTTAATTTTTTAGTAAATGCCAACCGCTAAAAAGACGAAAATCGTAGCCACGCTCGGCCCCGCCTGCAGCACGCGCGAAGTTTTGAAACAGATGATCGATGCGGGCGTGAACGTGTTCCGCGTCAATTTTTCGCATGCCGATTATGACGATGTAAAAAGCAAAATAGATCTCATCCGCAGCCTCAACGAAGAATACGGATACACCACCGCCATCCTGGCAGATTTGCAGGGCCCGAAGCTCCGCGTAGGGGTTATGAAGGAAGATACGGTGGTAAGTGCTGGCGATATGATTACCTTCACGACTGCGGAGGACATTCCCGGCACCGCCCAGAAAGTCTACATGAATTACAAGGAATTCCCCAAGGATGTCAATCCCGGCGAGCGGATCCTTCTGGACGACGGTAAACTCATTTTCGAGGTGGTCGATACAAACCGCACCACCGAGGTACAGGCGCGTGTTGTCCAGGGCGGTCCGCTGAAGTCAAAAAAGGGCGTAAACCTACCCAATACAAAAGTCTCGCTTCCGGCGCTTACCAAAAAAGACATCAAGGATGCCATTTTCGCCATTGGTCAAAACGTGGATTGGATCGCGCTGTCATTCGTCCGCACGCCAAAAGACCTCGAGGAACTGCAGGACCTGATCGCAAAGCACGCAAAACATAAGATTCCGATCGTAGCCAAGATCGAAAAACCGGAAGCCGTTGAGAACATCGACAAGATTGTTGCCTTCTGCGACGGATTGATGGTGGCCCGCGGCGATTTGGGAGTCGAGGTTCCCGCGCACGAAGTCCCTCTCATCCAGAAGAAACTCGTCAACCGCGCCAAAACCGCCCGAATTCCCGTGATCATCGCCACGCAGATGATGGAAACCATGATCACAAGCCTGACGCCCACGCGCGCCGAGGTAAACGACGTGGCCAACTCGGTCATGGACGGAGCGGACGCCGTGATGCTCTCGGGGGAAACTTCGGTGGGGAATTATCCTGTTCAGGTCATCCAAAAAATGACTCAAATCATTGAGGCAGTGGAAGATTCGCCGTTGATCCAGGTTCCGCAGAATACGCCGCAGGTGCGCACCAAGCGTTTTATCACGAAATCCATTTGCCACCACGCGGCCATGATGGCTAATGTAATCAAGGCCAAGGCTATTTGTACGCTCACGAACAGCGGATATACGGCGTTCCAGATTTCGGCATGGAGGCCATCGGCACATATCCTTGTGTTTACGTCAAACAAACGAATCCTGACGCAGCTCAACCTCCTGTGGGGCGTGAAATCATTCTACTACGACAAATTTGTCTCGACAGACGATACTGTTACCGATATCAATGACATCGCCAAGCAGAATAAGTTTGTGGCAAAGGGCGACATGATCATCAACCTGGCGGCAATGCCGGTCGTGGATAAGGGAATGGTAAACACCTTACGGGTTTCAGAAATCGAGTAACTTTCCTGCAAATTTGACGGGAGAATTTAACCTCAAAGGTCTTAAAGACCTTTGAGGTACTATTTCAGGTAAAACCGCACATTTTGTTAATTGTGACTATTTGCAAGATAAATCCTAAAAATCGAACTTAAGCTGCACTGCCACGGCTTTTCGGTCTTCTGTATTCAAATTGCTTATCGAAATCCCCAACAATCGAACGGAATCCCGCATTTTTTCCTGATACAACAATTCCTTCACCGTTTCCAGGATCAGCCCTTTGTCCGAAATAAAATAAGGCAAGGTCTTACTCCTCGTCTGCAGGGTAAAATCGCTGTATTTAATTTTCAGCGTTACGGTTTTCCCTGCGATATCGTAGCGTCGAAGCCTCTTTATTAATTGATCGGCGATGGAATCCAGCTTTTCGAGCATGAAAATCTCCGATGTTAGGTTTTCGTCAAACGTATGTTCGGCGGCAACCGATTTGGCAACCCTCGAAGCCTTTACCTCGCTATTGTGGATGCCCCGCACGACATCGTAATAAAAGGCGCCCGATCTGCCAAAATGCTGTTCGAGGAACTCCAGGGACCTTTCCCGAAGATCAGCACCTGTAAAGATCCCCAATTGGTACATTTTCTCGGTGGTCACCTTGCCCACGCCATAAAACTTGCGGATTGGAAGTGCCGACAGGAAAGATTCGACCTCTTCCGGGTTGACGGTCTTTTGGCCGTTGGGCTTGTTGACATCCGATGCGACTTTGGCAATGAATTTATTGATCGATATCCCCGCCGATGCAGTAAGTCCCGTCACCGCGAAGATTTTCTCGCGAATTTGACGTGCGATTGCGCTGGCGCTCGGAATTCCCTTCTTGTTTTGGGACACATCCAAATACGCTTCATCCAAAGAGAGCGGTTCGACAAGGTCTGTATATTCCTCGAAAATGGACCTGATCTGCATCGATACTTCCTTGTACCGATCGAATCTTGGGCGCACAAATATCAATTCCGGGCAATATTTTTTGGCCAGGACACCGCTCAAAGCACTCCGGACGCCAAACTTCCGCGCCTCGTAACTGGCCGCAGCGACCACGCCCCGGTTCTCGCCACCGCCCACGGCAATGGGTTTGCCGCGAAGTTCGGGGTTGTCGCGCTGTTCGACAGAGGCGTAGAACGCGTCCATATCCACGTGGATGATCTTGCGCTGCGGTTGGTCCATGCGCAAATTTAAATATCTTTGGGCATGGTTGAGACCGAACGCAAATTCCTGTTGAAATCCGATGCCTGGCGCCAACTGCCCGCCAGAAAAAGCCACATTGTCCAGGGCTACCTTTCCACCGATCCCGAACGTACGGTGCGCGTGCGGATCAGGGGAGAAAGCGGCACCGTGACCATTAAAGGCAAGAGCAGCGCATCAGGAATGTCAAGGTATGAATGGGAAACCGAAATCTCGCTTCACGATGCTAAATCGCTTATATTGCTATGCATCGGCGTAGTGGACAAGACAAGGCATGAAATCCCCTTCGGAAGCCATGTTTTTGAAGTCGATGAATTCCACGGAAATCATGACGGACTCGTTTTGGCTGAGGTCGAGCTCAAATCGGAAAATGAGGATTTCCCACGGCCCGACTGGCTCGGGGACGAGGTTACGCAAGACGTCCGCTACTACAATTCATGGCTCAGTGCGAACCCCTGGCCATTCAATGAACCACCTCGATCGTAACATTCAGGCCGCCGGTTTTTGAATTGTGTGCAATATCCCGGAAAGCACGTTTTGAAAGGTCGATTTCCCGTCCCTTGGTAAAAGGGCCCCTGTCAGCGACCTCGACAATTACACAGGCGCCATTTTGCTCATTGGTTACGCGAAGTTTAGTACCGAAGGGAAGTTTTCGGTGTGCGGCGTAGTACTTGTTATTGTTGAATTTCTTGCCGGAAGCGGTCCGCCTCCCATTGAATTTATCGGCGTAGTAGGAAGCGTGCGCGCCCTTCTTATACGGCTTGAACTTAAGCCCGCCATAGGATTCAATGCTGTCAATCGGAATCAAAAGAGGATTGATCGTGTCCTGTACCTTTTGGACAACAAGAGACTTTTCAACCGTTCGGTCCACGGAAAAGGCGCTTGCGATAAGCGCAAGAAATCCCGCCAACACGATTATGGTTGTTTTGTTCTTCATTAAAAACATCTTGATGCCCGAGCTGTCCATGAGCCCGATCGTGACTTAGGCGAACCAGTTCTGCCACGGAATACGGCTTAGAAACAGCAATGCGGCAATCGTATAGAAAATCGCGAAAGGTTTGAATTTATTTTCGGCGCGCTTGTGTTTGGACCAACCTATCGTAATCAGGATAACCCCAATTACGTTTACCAGGGGATGCTCGAGGGCCAAAAGCCTGTCCATCGCGGTCATGCCGGCCATTCCTACCGCATTGATTTTCTCCAGGCCGTTAGGCGATGTGAAATAAAGCAACAGGCCAATGACAAACTGCAGGTGCACCGCAATCAAGGCAAAGAGCGACAGCCGCCTGTCATTGTCCCCGAAAGCCTTCCTGGACGAGGATCCGATGAGCGCGTTGACCGTTGCGATAACTACCATCAAGAGAGCAACATAGGCCCATCCTGAGTGGGCAGCTAAAATCATTTTATACATGTCCGACAGTTTTGGTTTAAAACAAATATAGTAAAAGAATAAAAAAAGCCTTACAGATGCAAGGCTTTAACGTTAGCGGGAAGATCTTTTGACGAATTCCGATAGCAGGAAACCCGTCGAGGAGTCGTGCTGTCGCAATTCGCCGGAAGCAATCTCGTCAAGGATATTGTTGGCCAATTGCTTCCCGAGTTCCACGCCCCACTGGTCATAGGAAAAGATATTCCATATAATCCCCTGCACAAAGATCTTGTGTTCGTACAACGCAATCAGGGAACCCAAGGATTTCGGGGTGAGCTTGTCAATCAGGATCGTATTGGTTGGTTTGTCGCCACGGAATATTTTAAACGGAAGCAGGTCTTCGGCCATCCTACCGGTTATTCCCTGCTTGGCCAGTTCCGATCGGACTGTTTGCTCATCCTTGCCGTTCAAAAGCGCTTCGGTCTGGGCAAAGAAATTGGACATGAGCTTGTTGTGGTGCTCAAGGTCACCATGAAGCGGATGCACAAAACCGATAAAATCTGCGGGAATCAGTTTGGTGCCTTGGTGGATCAATTGGAAAAAAGCGTGCTGGGAGTTGGTTCCGGGCTCGCCCCAAATGATGGTGCCGGTCTGGTAATTTACAGGATTTCCGTCCCGGCCGACGCTCTTTCCGTTGCTTTCCATGATGCCCTGTTGCAGATAGGGCGCGAGTTTTTGAAGGTATTGGGAATACGGGATGACCGCCTCGCTCTGGGCTCCGAAAAAATTGTTGTACCATACCGTCAGCATCGCGGCCACCACCGGAATATTTTCTTCAAACGGTGCGTCGCGGAAATGGTTGTCCATTTGGTGCGCTCCGGAAAGCATTTCTTCAAAACGGTCAAATCCGGTCGCCAGCGCAATGGAAAGCCCAACGGCGCTCCACAAGGAAAACCTTCCTCCTACCCAGTCCCACATTGGGAAAATGTTATCCGTAGCAATGCCGAATTCCGTGACGCGCGCGATATTGGTCGAGACGGCCACAAAGTGTTTCGCAACATCGTGGCCTGAGGCCTTTTGCAGGAACCATTTGCGGATGGTTTCGGAATTTGAAAGTGTTTCCTGTGTGGTAAACGTTTTGGAAACGATGACAAAAAGGGTTGTTTCGGGATTGAGTTTTCGTATAATTTCATGGACGTGGTCGCCATCAACGTTGGAGACAAAATGCATGTTGAGATGGTTCCGATAAAAAGCAAGTGCCTCAACGGCCATCGCGGGGCCCAAATCGGAGCCACCGATGCCGATGTTGACAACGTCGGTGAAAGGTTTGCCCGAATAGCCTTTGCGCGTACCGCCGATGACCTCCGCGCTAAACGACCGCATCTTTTCCTTTACCGCCAGGATTTCGGGGAAAACGTCCACGCCATCGATGACAACGGGCCCGGATTGCGAGCGCAGGGCGGTGTGCATGACTGCGCGGTTCTCGGTTTGATTGATGGGCTCTCCCGCAAAATAGGACGCTATGGCTTGCTCCAGTTGCACCTCGCGCGCCAGGTCCAGAAGCAGGGTGAGCGTGCGGTCATTGACAAAATTCTTTGAGTAGTCATAAAGGATGTCCTCAAAGCGGATGTGGAACTTTTTGGCGCGATCGCGATCGGCGGCGAACATCTCGCGGATGGATGCGCCGCGCATTTCGTCAAAGTGGCGGCTGAGTTCCCGCCAGGCGAACGTTTGGGTGGGGTTTATGGCTGGTAGTGGCATCATAAAAAGTTAAGGGTCAAATTTACGCAATTGCCGGTGACGCAGCCCGGGGCGAAGCGAAAATCCTGCGGGCGCGGGGCGCATTGAAGCCGCGAGCGGCGTGGCGACCGGAGGAAGCCCGCCGCGAGGCTGGATGAAAGCGCCCCGCGCATGGAGATTGCAGCGGAGCACCGGAAAAGCTGCCAAAAAATCTGTCCTATTTTTTCCCCCACCCGCCACCCACAATATCGCCATCCCCCACATCCCCCGCATGCGGGAAAACCGGAAATTTTCAGGGTAAAAATGTTTGGCCTGCAAGAGAAATTTTTAGTCTCCCTGCAGATAACTAGTTCTGTAGATTAGATTGAGGATTTAGCTCGAACAAACTCCTAATTTAAAGCGGAAGCCCCGCGATGGAATCCAACTCCCGCTTGAGCGGCTGCATTTGAGCCACAAAGCGCGGGCGGTGGCGCTTGTCCATGGGTTCGGCATTGGGAAGTTTGAGGCGGAGCGCGTCCACCTGGACACCGTTTTTCCAAAAGCGGTAACACACGTGAGGCCCCGTCGCCAGGCCGGTACTCCCCACTTTACCAATCACCTGGCCCTGGTTGACCCGCTGCCCGCGGCGCACCAGAATCTTGGACATGTGCAGGTATTGCGTGCTGTAGGTCTTGTTGTGCTTGACTTTCACAAAGTTTCCGTTTCCGGCGGTATATCCCGTTTGCTCGACCACACCGGCAGCCGTGGTCATGATGGGCGTTCCATGGGGCGCGGCGTAATCGGTGCCTTTGTGTGCCTTCCAGACAGCCTGCACGGGATGGAATCGCCTCGGCGAAAATCGCGAGGAAATCCTGCTAAACTTGAGCGGAGCTTTGAGGAAGAAATTCTTGAGGGGTTTGCCGTCCTCATCATAATATTCGAGCTTCCCGCCCGGCTCCTGCGCAAAAGGAAACGCATAGATGATCTTGCCCTTATATTCGAAAAATGCAGCTTGCAGGCTGTCCACCCCGTCATAAACTGTATCGTTGATGAAGCGCTCGGTAAACGTGACGCCAAACTTGTCCCCTTTTTGCAATTTGAAGAAGTCGATGGACCACTGGTAAATCTTGGAGATTCGGGTGGCGAGTTCGGGTTCGACCTTTTCCTTGGCAAGCGCCTCGGCCAGGGAACCATCCAGGCTTCCCGCCACGGTGCGCCGCTTGATGGTTACGGGATATGTTTTTTTTGTCACCGATACCGAATCGCGAAAATTCACGATGTAATAGGAAAGCCGGTCCGGCTGGTAGATAAAAGCCTGCAACCGCTTTTCACGGTCCAGGGAACGCAAAAGGGTAAACGGTTTGCCTTTGCGGATGATGCGGACATCAAAAGTATCCCTGATCTTGTTGACGATGTCGTAGACGCGCAGCGTGTCGATATTTTGACGGTTCAAAATCCCGCCGAAGGTATCGCCCGGGCCCACGGTATCGTAAACCACGTTATAATCGTTTAATCTGAAGCCAAAGTCAAATTTCCCTTCCGGCCGCGGCGCTTCGGGCTCCGGCACAGGCTCTGGGTCGGGCTTGCAGGCAAAGAGCAATAGCGACAAAAGAAGAAGGATGATTTTGGATTTCCCCATTATTTTTCCTCTCCCCAGTTTTTGAGTTCTTCCTCACTCCAGAGGTCCGGGAAAAAGATGCGGCGCTGGAATTTTGGGTGCATGTAGCGTTTCCAGTCGCTTCCGCCGGTGGCCTCGCCCGAGCCGTGCCCGCTTTCGATGTACTTTCTCGCAGCGTTCAGGTGGCCCATGACCCATTTGACATTGACGGTGTGGTCATAATGGCGCATCGCCTCGATCAAACCTTTATCCTGACGTGCCTCGTCGGGCAGTTGCGTAAATTTCTTCCAGATATTGGTGGTATTGTATGCTTCCATCCTTCGGAGGAAAAGCGCCTTGTATTTCGCCTCGAATTGCTTGATCAGGTAAGACTTTTCGCCCGTAGCGTAATCCTTGCCCGCGGCCTGCCAATACAGATGCTCAAAAGCGTGCTCGTATGGAGTATTGCGGTCAATCGTCGCGCGAAAGCGGTGGTCGATCAGGTTGATCAGGTCGGTCGAGCCGAATTCGATCAAACGGTATTGCGCGCTCTGGAATCCCGAGGCAGGCGTCAGCGTGTTGCGGAACTTCATGTATTGCTCCACCTCCATACCGTCTCCCATGATGTCGAAAGACGTGGTGAGCATATCGAAGTAACGACTGATGCGGTGCAGGCGCTCGGTGAAAAACTTGGTTTCGATGTTTTCGGCCGATGAAATCTGGTCGATTTCCCACAAAATCATCTTGAAAAGGAGTTCGTTGACCTGATGGTACATGATAAACACCATCTCGTCCGGAAGGGTCGTGCGCTGGGTCTGGAGGTTAAGAAGCGCGTCGGTTTGGATGTAATCCCAATAGGTTATGGGGCGCGACCATAGAAGCCCTTCGAGATGGGTATCAAGTTTTTGGCCGATCGCCGAAAATTTATCGTCAAGCTCCTTGAGCAGGGTTTGGGTTTGACTGGTTTGGGTCATAATTTATTTTTTAACCTTGAAGGGATATTTGAGCCCGCGGTAGCCGTCCAGGTCGGCTTTGATGGAGCCAACGGCCAGGCTCGCCTTGATCCTGACAGGGAGTTTATTGTTGTCATCCGAGATCCATACGGTAAGGCTTTCCTCCTCCTTGAATACACGTCCCGACTGCACAAGGGGCCGGAACATCATGGTTGGGACGATGCCATACTTGGTCTTCAGGTCCTCGCGCCCGATAAACTTTAGTTTGAACTTAAAGAGCTCGTCGTCAAAAAACATGTCCACCGTTACCGATTCGCCAACGCGCATGCGGTCAATGGTGGGATGGTTTCGCAGATAATAGAACGTCGACATGACATCCTGCGTATTGGCCGGAACCGAAAAAGTCTTTTCCTTCTTGTCCTTGTAATCCTTCAACAGGATTTTGTGCCCAGCCTGGTCGACGAAACCTTCTTGGTTCTTGACATAGCCGCCTTCGTTGATCTTGCGGACAAACTGGTAGGGATTGCCGGTTTCCTTGTCAAAATAACTTTCGTAATTATCTTCGACCTTGAAGAAAAATCGGGACATTCCGGTTGTATATCCTTTGCCGATGGCGTGGTAAACCTTCTTGCCGTTCTTGACGGCATCCTTGACCTCCAGCGTTGCGTAACCCGCGTTGATGACTCCGTAATGTATCCTGAACTTGAACCATTCTCCCGATTGGAAGGCGCGTTCTTTTTGGCTTGAAAATCCCGCGGTGACCAGGAAAATGAAGGCTATGATTAGTTTTTTCATTGCAGTTTTTGTTTTCAGCCGCCGCGCAGGACAATTACTGTTCCAAAAGTACCAAAACAAAAAAACCCAGTCAAATGAAGACCGGGTTTTTATGCTATTAACCAACCAAAAAAAACTATAAATTATGAAAAATTTACTTTTCAAAAACACGGGAACCACCCCTTGCCTTTGCGTTGGCAAATATACTTCGAATTTTGCACAATAAAAGGCAAAAAGCCTACTTTAACAAGAATTTTGCAATTTTACAAAGGCATCTATTGTGTCCCCTAACGATTCGGCAACAAAACTCTATAAGGTGCCGCGCAATTGCTGTTCGCGTTCGATGGATTCGAAAAGCGCCTTGAAATTTCCTGCGCCGAAGCCCTTGGCCCCCATGCGTTGAATGATTTCAAAGAACAAGGTCGGGCGGTCTTGGACGGGCTTGGTGAAAATCTGCAGCAGGTAACCTTCCTCGTCGGCATCGACCATTATGGCCAGCTTTTCCAATACCGACAAATCTTCCTTCATCACCTTCATGTGATCGCCCAACCGTTGCGGAACGAGCTCGTAATACGCGTGAGGCGGCGGCGAGAGAAACTCGACCCCTCGTGCGCGCAATTCGCTTACGGTTGTGATGATGTCATCGGTGGCAATTGCGATGTGCTGCACTCCCGGACCTCCGTAAAAATCCAGGTATTCCTCAATCTGGGACTTTTTCTTGCCCTCGGCCGGCTCGTTAATGGGGAACTTGATGCGGCCATTCCCGTTTGACATCACCTTGCTCATCAAGGCCGAATATTCGGTATTGATCTGCTTGTCGTCAAATGAAAGGAAGTTGACAAAGCCCATAACGTCTTCATACCATTTCACCCATGTATTCATCTCGCCCCAACCCACGTTGCCCACCATGTGATCGATGTACTTAAGCCCCACGGGCGCCGGATTGTAATCGGATTTCCACTCCTTGTAGCCGGGCAGGAAAACACCATTGTAGTTCTTTCTTTCGACAAAAATATGGACAGTTTCGCCGTAGGTATAGATTCCCGAACGAACGACCTCGCCAAATTCGTCCTGCTCCACCATCGGCTCCATAAAGGGTTTTGCACCGCGTTTGACCGTTTCCTCAAATGCGCTGCGGGCATCCTCGACCCATAATGCAGCCACCTTGACACCGTCGCCGTGTTTGCGCAAGTGGTCATTGATGATGGAATCTTCTCCAAGCGGAGTCGTCAGCACCAACCGGATCTTGTCCTGTTTGAGGACATAAGACGCCCGGTCGCGGACCCCTGTCTCCAATCCCGCGTAGGCCAGCGACTGGAACCCGAAGGCCGTTTTGTAAAAATGCGCCGCCTGCTTGGCGTTGCCCACATAGAGTTCAACATAATCCGTTCCCAGCAGCGGCAGGAAGTCCTGCGCCCCTTCAAATATTTTTTCGAGGCCGTATTCGACCGATTTTACGTCTTTCATAATTAGCGAATTTGTCAATTAGCGAATTAGCGAATGGGGCTCAGCATTTTACATGAACCCACTATGCTATTCAAGATTTTAAGAATTTCGATTAGATGGTTTGATAATATTGCATTTTTGGGATAATTAGGCAAAACTTTGCATAGCGAAAGCCAATACTCTGTTTCGTCTGCTTCCTTTACAGCTATTTTCATCTTATGGATAAAATCGGCCTTACTTTCGGCATTTTGAGCTTCCTTCACATTTGCACCTATAGACGTACCCGAACGTAAAGTCTGCTTTGCCAGGACATATCTTTTCCTGCTTTCAGGTTCTTCAGAATACGTCACGATTTGGATTGCAAATTCAAGCGTTTTTTGAATTATAGGATTTTCCTTATACAATTGGCTTTGGGTGAAATTTTGGTTTGGCATGTAAATTAATTATTGGCTTATATAAAATGCTTGTCAATTCGCTAATTCGCTAATTGACCCATTGGCTCTACTCCACCCAGCTCCTATAGTACTTCCCATCATCAATCCCCATTGCTTCCTTGGTTACTTTTAGCGGACGGAAAGTATCCACCATCACGGCCAACTCGCGGGTTTCGGTGTGGCCGATGCTGCGCTCATAGGCTCCCGGTGCGGGCCCGTGCGGAATGCCCTTCGGGTGTAGCGTGATGTGGCCCTGCTCGATGTTGTTGCGCGACATGAAATCGCCGTCGACATAGTATAAAACCTCGTCGCTGTCGATGTTGCTGTGGTTGTAAGGCGCGGGAATCGCGAGCGGATGGTAGTCGTAAAGCCTCGGGCAGAAGGAACACACGACAAAAGTCGAAGTTTCAAAGGTCTGGTGCACCGGAGGTGGTTGGTGGACGCGGCCCGTGATCGGTTCAAAATTGTGGATGCTGAAACCGTACGGAAAATTGTAACCGTCCCACCCGATCACGTCAAAGGGATGCGTCGCATACACGATCTCGTGCATCATGCCCTCTTTTTTTATTTTGATGACAAAATCGCCTTTCTCATCATGCGTCTCCAAGTGCGTCGGAAGCTTGAAGTCGCGTTCGCAGAAGGGCGAATGTTCAAGAAGCTGCCCCGACTGGTTCTTGTAGCGCTTTGGCGTGTAGAACGGCGCGTGCGATTCGACGTAGAAGATGCGATTATCCGATGTTGCGAAGTCGATCTGGTAGATCATACCCCGCGGAATAATGAGGTAATCGCCGTATTCGAAGGCAATGTTGCCCATCATCGTCCGCAATGTTCCCGAACCCTTATGGATGAAGAGCATTTCGTCGGAATCGGCGTTTTTATAGAAGTATTCCCGAAGCGATTTTTGCGGCGCCGCGAGCCCGATGATGCAATCGCTGTTGACCAACATCGGTTTCCGGCTGTCAAGGAAATCATCCTGTGGTTTGACTTCGAAACCTTTCAGCAAAAGCGACTTGATGTTCTTGTCGATGGCAATCTCCGGCTCAACCGAATAGGATTTTTTGATGTCGCGCACCTGCGTGGGCCGATGGACGTGGTAGAGCAGGGAAGAATGCCCGTGAAAGCCTTCGGTCCCAAAGAGTTGCTCGTAATAAAGGCCGCCGTCGGGTTTTTTGAACTGGACGTGCCTCTTTTGGGGAAAATCCCCGAGTTTATGATATATCGGCATAACTTAAAATTGAATGATTAAAGAACAATTGCAATTTCAACGACAATCATTCAGGATTTCTCTTGATGAGGAATTGAAGGTGTGCCAGTAAGCCTGCCCATGCTTTCATAGCGTAAATATCGGCAATTTTTAAAAGTTTCCCCTCCGCTTGGAAAAATTAACAACAAAAAAGGGCGCCGAAATGACGCCCTCAAGTTCCTTATACCCTTGCCCGCTTGAAGCTGTAGGCATATACCATCGCGTGGATGGCCGCAAACACCAGCGAGAAATAATAAAGCGCAGTATCGTCGATATCGGGATCGGAGTGGTGGATAAACGCCACGATAACCAAAGCGAAGACCATTCCCAGTCCGGATCCGGCCACAACCTTGTAATTGGCATTGCTGAACATTCCCTTGTTCTGTACCGAATGCTTCATCCCGTAGAACAAATACAGGTCAAAGCCGATCATCATCCAGACGATTAGCCTGATCCAGGTATCCATCGGGAGGAAAACCATCATGAACAGGCAGACGGCGATTCCCGCGATCGGCACAAACGGCACGAGCGGCGTACGGAAGGCACGCGGCGCATCGGGCATCTTGCTTCGCATGATCAAAACGCCCACACACACCAGGATAAACGCGAACAGCGTCCCGATGCTGGTCATCTCGCCAACAACCCTGGCGGGAACGAAGGCGGCAAACAGGCTCACGAGAATCATGAAAAACAGGTTGTTCTTTGCCGGCGTGCGGAATTTCTCGTGCACATCCGAAAATATTTTTCCCACACGCCGGTCCTTGCTCATCGACAACAAAACGCGGCTCTGCCCCATCAGCATTACCAGGATAACCGATGCGTAACCTGCAAGAATAGCGAGTAGGATCGCGTTGTTGAGCCATGGATATTCGGGGGTGATCATTCCAGAAGCATCGGGGGTTCCCATCGCCTCAACGGCAACGGCTACCGGAGCGATTCCGTCTTTGCCTGCAAAAGCCTGGAAGTTGACCACGCCCGTCATGACGTGTGCGAACAGAATGTACAAAAGCGTACAGATCCCCAGCGATGCGAGGATCCCAATCGGCATGTCGCGCTTTGGATTTTTGGCCTCCTGAGCGGCTGTCGAAACCGCATCGAAACCGATATAGGCAAAGAACACAATTGCGGCGGCACGGATAATACCCGAAAAGCCAAATTCGCCAAAGTTCCCCGTATTCTCCGGAATGTACGGCGAATAGTTTTCAGGCCTGATGTACTGCCAGCCCACCGCGATGAAGATCAGCACCACCGAAACCTTAAGCAGCACGATCAATCCGTTGACAAACGACGATTCCTTGGTTCCGCGGATCAGCACCATCGACATCAGCATCACGATGAGGACCGCCGGAATGTTGATGATTCCGCCCTCGAAAGGTGAAAGCATATACGATTCGTCGAGATGGATCCCATAGGATTCGAGGAACTTGCCAAGATAGCGCGACCAGGAAATCGACACCGTTGCGGCGCCAACCGCATACTCCAGTACAAGGTCCCAACCGATGATCCACGCGATAAATTCGCCCATTGTCGCAAAGGAATACGTGTAGGCGCTGCCGGCAACGGGAATCATGGAAGAAAATTCGGCGTAGCAAAGCCCCGCGAAAATACAGCCCAAAGCCGCTACAAGGAATGAGATCGTGATGGCCGGGCCCGCATTGTTTGCCGCGGCAAGACCCGTGATGGAGAATAACCCTGCCCCGATGATGGCGCCCACCCCAAGGGCGACAAGCCCTTTGGCGGTTAGGGTTTTCTTGAGGCCTTTTTCAGACTCCGTCGCTTCCTCGAGCAGGAGCGCCAATGGCTTTCTTTTCCAGATTGACATAAAGATGGATGGTTTTTAAATTATAGTTTTGGTTTGGATTGT
>JAEWCF010000044.1 GCA_023390775.1 Bacteroidota bacterium
CCCGTGTACGGCAGCCCGATGAGCGACCAGTAGGCCTGCAAATATCCGTCTTCGCCGGGGGTTCCGTGCACGGTGTTTATCGCCACGTCGAAGGTGGTCTTTTCGCCATTGGCCGTGAAAGAGAAATCGCCCCGGTCGATCGGATACCGGTTTCCGTCCAGGACGGCGTGCCAGCCATCGGGCAGGATGTGCACCGCGATGGGCCGGTAACGCGAGGGATCCAGGTTATCGAGTATGAGTTGTCCGCTGCGGAGCGAGATCACGGACTCATCGGAATATCCGCCCATGACGACGGCTGCTTTTATCATCGGATAGAGTTTTCCCCACAAATATCATCAAATTTTTCAAACCCTTTACCGCGACCAATTTTATATCTTTGCGGGCAAACTTCCGTTTATGACCCTACGCGAGTATCTCAAAAGCAAAGTCTTCTTTGGGCAGGTGGGCATTGCCCTTGCCATTATTGCCGGACTGATGTTTTTGTTCATGCACTGGCTCACATTTACCACCAACCACGGCGAGGAAATCACCGTTCCCGACCTTCGGAAACTCAACGAGGAGCAGGTGGACGAGAAACTCTCGGCCCTCGAACTCGATTACGTCATGCTGGACACGGTCGATTTCAAGAAGGATTATCCAAAATACAGCGTGGTGGAACAGGATCCGCTTCCGGGCGAGAAGGTCAAGGAAGACCGGAAAATCTATATCAAGATCAATTCCTCCGGGTTTTCATCGGTACGCATTCCCGACCTGATCGAGAAGACGCTCCGCCAGGCCAAGCCGACACTTGAGGCAATGGGCCTCGAGGTGGGAAAGATTACCTACAAGCCTTATCTGGGCAAGGACATGGTGCTCGAGATGCAGCAGGACGGAAAGAAACTTAAGCCGGGTACCAAAGTGCTGAAGTCGTCCAAAATAGACCTGGTCCTGGGCGATGGGAAGGTGGTCTTTGAGGAAATCGACTCGGCCGATGTGCCGATGCCGGAGCCCGTTGACGAGCCATGAGTACCGCATTTTTGACCGAGGATGCCGAGGACGGGCTGTTCGAGCATTTCCGGTTCGAGGTCACAAAGGGCCAGCAGCCGCTCCGCATCGACAAATTCCTGATGCACCTGGTTCCCAATGCCACGCGCAACAAGATCCAGAATGCCGCGAGCCAGGGCGATATTTACGTAAACGACGTTCCCGTCAAATCCAATTACAAGGTCAAACCGGGCGACCTGGTCAGGATCCTGCTTGCCCATCCGCCGTTCGAGAACCGCGTCGACCCCGAGAATATTCCGCTTGACATCGTCTTTGAAGATGACGCCCTTCTGGTGATCAACAAACCCGCGGGCCTCGTGGTTCATCCCGGCCACGGAAACTACACCGGTACATTGGTCAACGCGCTGGCCTGGCATTTCGAGAACCTTCCGCTCAACAGCAGCAACCGTCCGGGGCTCGTGCACCGCATCGACAAGGACACCTCGGGGCTGATGGTCATCGCCAAAACCGAACACGCGCTGGCCCATTTGGCGCGCCAGTTTGAATTCAAGACCTCGGAACGCGAGTACGTCGCCCTGGTCTGGGGAAATGTGAAGGAGGATGAAGGAACCATTACGGGCAATATTGCGCGCCATGTCAAGGACCGGATGCAGATGGCGGTCTTCGCCGATCCCGAGATCGGGAAGCCGGCCGTGACGCATTACAAGGTGCTGGAGCGCTTCGGATATGTCACGCTCGTTTCGTGCATTCTCGAGACGGGCCGAACCCACCAGATCCGCGTGCACATGAAGCACATCGGCCATACGCTTTTCAACGATGAGCGCTACGGCGGCCATTTGATCCTCAAAGGCACCACCTTTTCCAAATACAAACAGTTCGTGGAGAATTGCTTCAAGATCCTTCCGCGCCAGGCGCTGCACGCCAAGACCCTCGGTTTCAAGCATCCGGTGACCGGAGAGATGCTGCGCTTTGATTCGCCCATTCCGCAAGACATGGCCCAGTGCATCGAAAAATGGCGCACCTATTCCAGCAGCCGTGCGCTCGAGGAGGAGGAGGATTAAAATTCTGTAATGACACCCGTCAATTTTGTAAGCGGGTTACGGCTTAAAATTCGTCTCTTTATACTTCTTTGAAAATCAATTCAATTCAAATCAAGTATTATGGAAACACAAACTTTAAGCAAGCTGGCCAATAGCGCCAATGGAGCGAATCCGGCCAGGAAGGAAGGACCTGTGGCAAAGGCAATAGAGAAACAGACATCAAGGCTTCCATCTGACCTTTTCCTTTGGGCCGCGCTGGGCTCGATGGGACTTTCGGCCACGATGAAGGCGATGGGAAAGAACAGCACTGCCCTTTTCGTCGGACAGTGGGCCGCACCTTTTTTGATCCTTGGGCTTTACAATAAGATCGTAAAACTCGAAGGCCACGACCAGACCGATCAGTCGCCGTCATAGGCACGGTAGAACTTTTTTCCAAATCCATAGGCCGATGCTTATGGATTTTTTTATGCGTAATTTTGACGAAAATTGTTTTATGCTGATTCTGATCTCCCCGGCCAAAACGCTCGATTTTGAGTCGGAATTGCCCACAACCGAAGCCACACGCCCCGAATTCCTCAAATATTCCCGCCAAATCCAGCGCGAACTTAAGGCGCTCAAGCCGGCCGGCCTGCAAGAATTGATGGATATCTCGCCCAATCTCGCCGAACTCAATTGGGACCGCAACCGAAAGAGAAAATTCACGGTAAGTGAAGTTTCGGAAAACGCGCGCCAGGCCGTCTATGCCTTCAATGGAGAAGTGTACCATGGACTTGAGGCCTATTCGATTCCTGCTGAAAAAATAGGGGAGATGCAGCAAAAGCTAAGGATCCTGTCAGGTTTGTACGGATTGCTTCGGCCGCTGGACCTCATCATGCCTTACCGGCTGGAGATGGGCACGCACCTTCCCGTCGGCGAAAGCCCGAACCTCTACGGGATTTGGCGCCCGGTCATCACCAAGGCGCTCAACAGGGAAGCCAAGAAAGGGGACCTGATCGTCAATCTCGCAAGCCATGAATATTTCTCGGCAGTGGATGCGAAGAAGCTGAAGGCGAGGGTCATATCGCCCGAATTCCGCGACATGCACAACGGCGAACTCAAGATGATCAGTTTTTTCGCCAAGAAGGCACGCGGGATGATGGCGCGATACCTCATCGACACCGGCGCCACTACCGAAGAGGGCATCCTCGCCTTCGATTACGGGGGGTACCGCTACGATCCCGCGCGGTCCAAAGAGCACGCTCCGGTATTTACCCGATAAATTATGTGTTAAAATAAGCGCGTAATCACTGGCTTTGGTTAAATTTAGCGCTCAAAATTTTCCCACAAATGATTAAATATCCACTGTTATGTTCGCTGTTGCTGGCCGGAATCTCCGTATCGGCGCAGGACGACCTGATCAACAAGGTCATCAACAACGCATCGATCTCCTCGAAATTCCATTTCACCGAACTCATCGACCTTGAAGCAACGCCTGTCAAGAACCAGGGCTCGGCGGGGACCTGCTGGAGCTATTCGGGAAATTCATTCCTGGAATCCGAAATGATCCGCATGGGAAAGAAGCCCGTCGACCTGGCCGAAATCTACACCGCCCGCCATGTCTATCTCTCAAAGGCGCGCAACTATATCCTTTTTAACGGCAACCTTGGGCTTGGGGACGGAGGCGAAACCCATGATGTCCTCAATATCATGCGCAAGTACGGCGCGATGCCCCAGGAAGCCTATACCCTGGAGGATTACGGAAAAGGCACGGTAAAATCGGCTGATTTCCAAAAGGAGTTCAAGGAAATACTGGACAAGTACCTCAAGGACGAGACTCCGGGCAAGCGTGCCGCGTGGGTGGAGGAGATCAACGATTTCCTCGATGCAAAACTTGGCAAGCTTCCCGAGACCTTTACCTACAACGGCAAATCACATACGCCAAAATCGTTCGCCAGGGACGTGGTGGGCGTGAACCCGGACGATTATATGGAATTCTCTTCCTACAAGGATAGCCCCTATTACGAGAAGATGGTATTGCCGGTACCCGATAACTGGAGCTATGACCTAGTGTATAACGTGCCGATGGCCGAACTCACCGACATCATCGACAATGCCCTGGCCAAAGGATATACGGTTGCATGGTCTTCGGATGTTTCGGAGCCCTATTTTTCGTGGAAGAACGGTGTAGCCTTTGTGCCCGACATGGATATGACGACCGTTACGCCGGAACAGAAAAAGGCGCTTTTCAATGGCCCGATGCCGGAAAAGGCAGTAACCGATGAACTCAGGCTGGAGCAACTTTATACGCTTTCCACTACAGACGACCACGCCATGCAGATCGTCGGGCTGGCCAAGGACCAGAACGGCAAACAGTACTACAAGGTCAAGAATTCGTGGGGCGAGACCAATGATTACAAAGGTTATCTCTACGTGACGAAAGCTTTTGTCCAACTCAAATCCACCGGAATCCTCTTGCATAAAGACGCGCTTCCGAAAGGGCTTGCCAAGAAGCTGAAGGCCTAAAACAACAAATCCCGCAACTGCGGGATTTTTTTACGGGTTAACGTTTTTTAACTTTCATATTGTTCGTACTGCCGAAGGCTTTCGGAGGTCAGTTTTCTCTGGTTACGGGCCAGTTCCCACATCGCCTCGACGCCGTGCCGTGCGGTCCTGTTCACCCTGGAGAGGCGCTTGGTGAACATGTCCAGTTTGGTCGCGTCCTGAACGTTGAGCTTGGATTTGAGCTCCTGGACGAAATCCTCGAATTCCGAAACCACGTTGCTGTTTTCCTCGTATTCCGATTTCAGGTCCTCAAAAGACTCCCTGATTTCCTTGCTGAGGTCGTTGAAGTAGTATTCATTGACGCGCCTGAACTCCCTAACGATTTTGCGGATGTTGTTGCCGAATAATGCCATGGTTCAAGTTTTAGGTTAACGGTAAGTGGTTTGAAATCAATCAAATATAAAAATTTTATTTTACCGTTCAACGTCTCAAAAACGTCATTCACCGATTTTTTCACATAAATTTTAAAAACGGCCGAGCCAATTGGCGAGCATTGCCTTGCCGTGCGTCGTGAGGATGCTTTCGGGGTGGAACTGGACCCCGCGCACATCAAGCGATCGGTGCCTGAGCGACATAATTTCGCCGTTTTCATCGACCGAGGTTGCCTGCAGGACTTCGGGAAGTTGCGGGTCGACGGTCCACGAATGATAGCGCCCGACGATCATGCGATCGGGAAGCCCCCTGAAGAGCACATCATTCTCAATGATCGAAATTTCGGAAGGCACCCCGTGATGAACGCCTTCGAGGTTTACGAGGGTTCCACCAAAAGCTTCGGCGATGGCCTGCTGCCCCAGGCAGATGCCCAGAATGGGTATTTTCCCCGAGTATTCGGCAATCGTCGGGATCAGCAGCCCCGCATCGGAAGGAACGCCGGGCCCGGGCGAAAGCAGGATTTTGTCAAATTGTTGCACGTCTGCCAACTCAAACGCGTCGTTCCTCCAGACGGTTACCCGGCAATCGAGTTCCTCCAGGTAATGGACCAGATTGAAGGTGAAACTGTCGTAATTGTCGATGACGAGGATGTTCATTTAGGTTGGAATGACGAATGTCAAATGTCGAATGTCAAATGTCGAACGTCGAACGTCGAACGTCGAAGGTCAAAAGTCAAATGTCGAACATATATCGGCATTACCAAAAAAAAAGCCCGTCTTTCAACGGGCCTTCCAAACAATTTAAATCAAATTATTGCAACACGATGTTTGCCTTAACTTCGAAATTGTCATTGATGGCGCGGTCGCCTAGGTTGTCGAAAAACGATCCCGAACCGTATTTGATATCGTACTTGGTGCGGTCAACGTTAAAGTTTGCAACACCTGTGTTTCCATTCATTACCAGGTCGATCGACACCGGCTGCGAAATTCCCTTGATGGTCAAAAATCCATTGATGGTGTAAGTTCCGTTGCCTTTTGCCATTGCGTTTTTCCAGGCCAGGGTTGCGGTTGGAAATTTATCGGTTGCGAAAAAATCATCGTTTTTCAGGTGGCCTTCAAGTTTTTCCTTGCCTTTTCCGGGCTGAAGATCGGTAACGGTGATGGAGTTCATGTCCACGGTAACCGACCCTGAAGTAAGCGCCTTTCCGTCAAAATTGAGATACCCTTCGCTGATCTTTACGAAACCTTCATGCGCACCGGTCACTTTTTTCCCGACCCAGGTTACCTTGGTCTTGCCCGTGTCGATTTTCTTCATTGTTTGTGCCGAAACGGCCGTTGCGGATGCCATGAACAACGCGATGGCGATCATTTTAAAATTCCTCATTGTTTTTTTGTTTAATTAATTATAGGTGAATGAATAATTCCTCTTTTGATTTGCGCACTTTCTTGAAATGCTGCAACTTGTCTTCCGGGTGCCGGTATCCCACGGTCGCGATCACGGCCGTTTGCAGCCCTTTCCCGGGAAGGCCCAAAATCCTGTCAAATTCGCCCCGGTCAAATCCTTCCATCGGCGTTGCATCGATCTTGAGCAGCGAAGCCGAATAAATCAGGTTTGCCAGCGCAATATAACATTGTTTTTCGGCCCACGATACCCGTTTTTCGCCCAGGCCGCCAACAAATTTATGCATACTTTGTTTAAATCCGTCCAGGCTCTCCAAAGATATCGCCCGCGTGTGGCTTATGTTGTGAAGGTAATCTTCAATCTGCGTTTCGTGACCGGTCTTGTCGATAGCAAAAACAAACAGGTGGGAAGCCGACGTGATGCCGTCCTGATCGTAGGCCGCCGCCTTTAATTCTGCACGAAGCCCTGCATCCTCGATCACCAGCACCTTGTAGGGTTGAAGGCCCATGGACGAGACGCTCATCCTGACCGATTCCAGCAAGGTCTCAAGATCTCCTGCGGGAATGCGCGCCTGTGGATCGTATTTCTTTGTTGCGTAGCGCCACGAAAGCGCATCGATTATTTCGTTTTTCATGGCTGCCTGTATTTTTCCAGAAGCGAATTGAGGGTTTCCAATTCGTTTGATGTGAGCGTAGCTCCGTAGGAACGGTCGTGGGCCTCGACGGCCTCATCGAGTTGAGACAAGACCTCCAGCCCGCGATCCGTGATGGTGACCTCCATTTTTCGGCGGTTTTCGGGGCAAATGCGCCTTTCAACCAGTCCTTTCGCCAAAAGTTTGTCTACCAGGCGCGTGGTGTTGCTCGTCCGGGCGAGCATCCTTTCCTGGATCGAACACATATTGGCTGGTTCGCCGCCACGCCCGCGAAGGATCCGAAGAACATTGAATTGCTCACCCGAAAGATCGTAAGGTTTGAGCACCTCGGCAAACCGCTCGGAAATCACCTGTTGGCATACCAGGATATTGAGCAGGATCTTCTTGTGTACATCCACGGGTTTTCCGGCTTTGATGATCTCTTCAATTGTCATTATTGTAAGTACAATATTTGTAGGTACAAATGTATAGTGTTTAATTGCATACGATTGTTATTAATTTGTTAAATTTAATTTTGACTGTTTCGATTCGATAAATTGGTTGACTTATCGATCATGAAGAGTATATACGCCGTCCTTTTGCTGGCCGCAATCTCGTGTGGCGATGCGCGCACTGCCGACCCTGTTGCGACCTCCGTCACCGGAAAGGGCGCCCAAGCATTGCGCACCTACGATTTCAAGGCATTCGAACCTTATTTGAACCGGGAGAACGATTCGGTGTATGTGGTAAATTTCTGGGCCACATGGTGCGCACCCTGCGTGAAGGAGCTTCCGCACTTTAAAAACGCGTCGGAGAAATACAAGGATCAAAAAGTCCGCATTTTGTTGGTCAGCCTCGATATGCGCAAGGAAGTGGAACCGACACTGATGCCGTTTGTCGAAAAGAACGGCATCGGCCATCTGGCGGTCCATCTGCACGAGCCGGATGCCGATTCGTGGATTCCCAAGGTTTCGCCCCAATGGTCCGGGGCGCTTCCGGCCACATTGATTTACTCGGCAAAGAAGAGAAAATTCTACGAGCGCAGTTTTTCTGCCCCCGGACTTGAAAACGAAATCAATTCTTTCTTAAATTAGATATCATGAGAAAATTAAAATTTGTACTGCTGGCCGCGGTCGCCATGGTCATAACAGGAGCCTTCACCGCTAAAGGCCCGGGTTACGAAATCGGATCCATCGCGACTGATTTCAGCCTCAAAAACGTGGACGGCAAAATGGTCTCGCTGAAAGATTACGGGAAGGCCAAGGGTTTTATCGTGATCTTTACCTGCAATCATTGCCCGTTCGCCAAGGCCTATGAAGGCCGGATCATTGCCCTTAATGCCCGCTATGCCAAGGCGGGATATCCGGTAATCGCGATCAATCCCAACAATCCGGCGAAGCAAAAGGAAGATTCCTACGAACTGATGAAGGTACGCGCGAAAGAAAAGAATTTCACTTTTCCCTATCTCTTTGACGAGGGACAAAAGATCTATCCGCAATACGGCGCGACCAAAACGCCGCATGTTTATGTCCTGGCAAAAACCGCAAAAGGCAACGAGGTGAAGTACATTGGGGCCATCGATGACAATTATGAAGACGAGAAAGCGGTAAAACAGAAATATGTTGAAAACGCGGTCGACGCCTTGCTCGCCGGCAAGGAAGTTCCGGTAAAGGAAACTCGCGCCATTGGGTGCTCAATTAAATTATGATATGGATTTGACACAGGAACAATGGGCCGAGCGCATCGAGAACGATCCGCAGGCCATTATTTTGGATGTCCGTACCCGCGATGAGTGGGATGACGGCCACATTCCCAACGCGACGCTCCTCGATATCTACAAGCCCGAGGAATTTATGGCGGGAATTGAGAAACTGGATCGGGAAAAGCACTACTATGTCTACTGCAAGGGCGGCACGCGGAGCGCACAGGCGTGCAGCATCATGTCGCAGATGGGGATTCCCGAGGCGTATAACCTCCTGGGCGGCTTCAGCAATTGGAAGGGCGCCGTCGCGAATTAGTTTAACAGTCATTTTCTGAACGTAAATGCTGTAAACCTTGTACGGAATGCTGTAAACATTTTTGGAGCCGGTGGTCGAAATTTGTAATCAAGCAAACTTTAATCACCTGCGCCATGGAAACTTACAATATTTCAACAAGCGACGCCGAACAGATGCATCCCGTAGTGGAAAATGATATCTATACCAACGACGGATATTCGGGGCAATACCGCGAACCCAACAACTTCAATACTGAGGAGTTCGACAACCTGGGCGGATTGCACTATATGAACTATCTGCACGCCAACGACGATATGCTCTAAGAGCCGAATAACTCACTTCGTGATTTTTGAGCGGGAGGCTTTTAAAGAAATTTAATGGCCTCCTTTTTTGTTATAAAATTTCGGGAAATGGAAAACATTCACTTCAAACAGAACACGCAAGCCACCTCCAGGGCAGTATCGATTTTGGGTGGAGGCCTTTTGATTTTGGCTGCTGCCCGGGAACCCAAATACAGGATTCCCGCCTCAATTGCCGCAGGGTTGTTGCTTTTCAGGGGACTGTCGGGTTATTGTCCGCTAAACGATATGATGGGAAAGGATGAGGTGAAGAAGCACAATGTCAATATCCGCGAAACGATCGTGGTGAACAGGCCCGTCGGGGAATTATTCGCCTTTTGGTCCAAGTTGGAAAACCTGCCTTTGTTCATGAAGCACCTTCAATCTGTTGAGGTGCACGGCGACGGAACTTCCACCTGGAAAGTCGCGCTTCCCGGAGGCATCGGAAGCCTGAAATGGAACGCGGCGGTCGTGAATTACCGCGAAGATGATGTCATCGGATGGCAATCGCTACCGGGCAGTGTGATCGAGAACGCCGGCAAAGTGGAATTCTTCCCCATCGGCACGCATGCGACAAGGCTTCACGTCGTGTTTTCCTACCATCCAAAATCATCTTTCGGCGATGAAAGCCTCGCCCGGATGCTTGAACCTAGCCTTTCAAAAATGTTGAGAAAGGATGTGGACAACCTCAAAACCTATCTTGAAAATGGCTTTTCCGAAGATTTCCGCACCGATTTCCGCTCGGCAATGATCTAAATCCTGCATTCGGGCGGCGTGATGATCTTCAACTCCCGCGTTTTCAAATCGAACACATCGGTCTTGCTCATTACGTGCAGCGTCAGGTTATCGATGGATAGCGGTGCACCGTCCCTGATTTCAAGCAGGTTGCTGTTGCGGATGCTTCGCCCGTCCAGCAGAATGGTCATGCCCGGACCGATGGCCTCCATCCTGTTTCCCGTGATCATGAGCCCGGTGTTCTCTTCGATACCGACTCCAAGTATTTCGGGATTGCTGAGGATAATCTGGAACAACCTCCCGATCCTTCCCCTGCGCATGAAGTGCGTATCGAAAATGACGTGCGACAACAATCCGAAACCACCGGTTGTCTTGACTTCTCCCTTCAGGATTGCGTTTTCGCTGCTGCCTTCGATGATCATCGACTCGGATATCGACGCCGCCCCGGCCGATGTTCCCGCATACATGAAGTTTCCCTGGCGCAATTTCTCCTCGATAATCGTAAAGAACGGGGTGCCGCCCAAAAGGTGGGTGAGCTGTAACTGATTGCCGCCTGTAAAGAATATGGCGTCGGCGGCCTCGATTCTTTTCAGGAACTTCGGATCTGATGCGTTGGCCCTTGAACGCAGGTTTAGCACGCCCGTATTTTGCGCGCCCAGTTTGTGGAAGGCCTTCATGTATTCGGCGCCCATTTCCTCCGGTTTGGTGCTGGCGGCGGGAACGATTTCAACGCGGGAATCCTTTCCCTTCGGCGATTCGTCGATGACGCGTTTCAAAATCCCGTTCTTGGTAAAATCGTCGCCGTTGCTGGTATCCGAAGGAAGCCCCTTTTCTTCGGCACCACCTATTATGATAAGTTTTCCTTTCATGAGATCTCTCTTTTATAAAGCTACTTAACATAATTTGTGAATTGTTATATCATTTAACACAGGGCTTTATAAAAATGTAACCTTTTGAAATAATTCTGTAACCCTAAGATTGTGACATGGGTTGAACTTTACAAAACTTGAAACTACACGCCCTGTAGAATAAAAGAAGTATATGAAAATTCTAAAAAAGCAGGTGCTCCGCGGACCCAATATCTGGAGCAACTATAGAAAAAACCTCATCCAGGTCAGGCTTGACCTCGAGGAAATGGAAAATTTCCCCACCGATAAGATTCCCGGTTTTAAAGAAAGGCTGGAAGCGCTCCTTCCCGGGCTCGTCGAACACGAATGTTCGGAAGGGCGCAGGGGCGGATTTTTTGAAAGGCTGAAACGCGGAACCTGGCTGGGGCATGTCATTGAGCATGTCGCGCTGGAAATCCAGACCCTTGCCGGGATGGAAGTGGGTTATGGAAGGACCCGGGGAACAGGTGAACCCGGAGTTTATAATATGGTGTTCGCTTATTTGATCGAGGAAGCCGGCCTGTACGCCGCCGATGCGGCCTTTAACCTGGTCGACGCCATATCCAAAGGACAAGAGTACGATCTGGACAAAGACCTGAACGAATTACGGGCCCTAAAGAGAAAATATGGACTCGGTCCGAGTACCCAAAGCCTTTGCGACGAGGCGGCGCGGCGAAACATCCCATGGACACGGCTTGGCAGGAGCGGAATCCGGTTCGGGCAGGGAAAAAACCAGGCCTCGATACAGGCCACCATCACTTCGCGGACGTCTTTGCTCGGCGTTGAATTGGCCGGGGATAAGTATGAAACCAAACAGAAGTTGGAAAGAGCCTATGTTCCGGTAGCCCAGGGGCAGGCCTGCAGGACGGTCGAGGGATTGGAGGAAATTATTGCCGAGCTCGATTTTCCCTTAGTGATAAAACCGCTGGACGCAAACCAGGGAAAGGGCGTGACCATCAAAATTCGGGATCGCGAACAGGCGGTCAGGGCTTTTGAACTTGCACAAAAATACAGTGATCAGGTACTGGTTGAACGCTATGTGGAAGGATACGATTTCCGGATGCTGGTCGTCAACGGAAAATTTGTGGCTGCGTCCCGGCGTGAACCCGCGCACGTTATCGGAAACGGCACCTGCACCATCGAACAGTTGGTGGAGTTTGTCAACAGCGACCCCAAACGCGGGGACGGCCACGATAAAGTGCTGACCAAGATTACCATCGATTCCTGTTCCATGGAACTTTTGAAAGCCAGGAATTATGACCTGCAATCGGTTCCCGCGCGTGATGAGGTCGTATACCTGAAATCAACGGCAAATTTGTCAACCGGAGGCACGGCAGTCGATGTGACCGACCTGGTAC
>JAEWCF010000087.1 GCA_023390775.1 Bacteroidota bacterium
GCCCCAACCTGACCGACGATCACTGGATCCTTGGAGGCGGCATCAAGCCCATCTTCTCCACCATCACAAACGGAGGCCGCGACGGCAAGGGAATGGTCGCCTGGAAAGGCACGCTCAAACCCGCCGAAATACAGCACGTGGCCAGCTACATCATCTCGCTTCAGGGCTCGGCGCCTAAGGATGCCAAAGCACCCGAGGGCGATATCATCTGGTCCGGCGAACCTACCGCAGTCGCACCCGGCGTCTCCACCATAAAATAAGCAACATGGCCCCAAAGGCAGACGAAAGGTTCCGCGACTCGATTGGCACCATTGACGAGAAGGGAAAACGCAAGTTCCTTTTTCCCAAGAAACCTTCGGGAAAGCTCTACCGATATAGAAAACTTGTCAGTTACCTGCTGCTGGCCATTTTGGTGGCCAACCCGCTGGTGAAGGTGAACGGCAACCAGTTCATGCTCTTCAACGTGATGGAGCGCAGGTTCAACATTTTCGGATTCCCGTTCTGGCCGCAGGATTTCTACCTGTTCGTGATCGTACTGATCATCATGGTGGTGTTCGTGGCGCTTTTTACCGTGGTCTACGGCAGGATTTTCTGCGGATGGATCTGCCCGCAGACGATTTTCCTCGAAATGGTTTTCAGGCGCATCGAATACTGGATCGACGGCGACCGCAATGCCCAGATCAAACTGGACAAACAGGAATGGAACGCGCACAAGATCCGGAAACGGCTGATGAAATGGACGATCTTCTTTGTCATATCGTTTGCGATCGCCAACATCTTCCTGGCCTACGTCATCGGCAGCGATGCCCTGTTCAGCCTGGCGATGGAAGGCCCGCTGGCACATCCGGGAAAATTTGCGGCCCTGTTGCTCTTCACCGGGGTGTTCTATTTTGTCTTTACCTGGTTCCGCGAACAGGTTTGCATCATCGCATGCCCGTACGGAAGGCTTCAGGGAGTTTTGATCGACAAAAAGACCATCAACGTGGCCTATGATTTTGCCCGGGGCGAAAAAACGGCCGGTCGGGGAAAGATCAACCGCCACGAGGACCGGATCCTTTCGGGAAAGGGCGATTGCATCGATTGCGCGCTTTGCGTTTCGGTGTGCCCGATGGGAATCGACATCCGCAACGGCATCCAGCTCGAATGCACCAACTGCACGGCCTGCATCGACGAATGCGATACGGTCATGAAAAGCGTCGGGTATCCGCAGGGGCTGATCCGATACGCGTCCGAAGAGGAAATCACGCGCAAGGCGCCTTTCAAATTCACCGCGAGGATGAAAGGCTATACGGCCGTGCTTGCGATTTTGGTCACGGTACTTTTTGGGCTGATGATCATGCGCAACGATGTCGAGGCCACCGTCCTTCGAGTACCCGGCCAGCTTTTCCAGCACGATGGGAACCGCATCAGCAACGTGTTCACCTTCAGGATCGTGAACAAGACCTCCACCGATATGGCCAACCTGGAACTGAAACTGCTGTCGCACGATGGCGAGATCGTCAAGGTGGGCAAGCAGGAACTCAGCCTCAAGGGCGAAGGCATGGTGCGCGGCACGATGTTCATCAAGATTGCCGAGAGCGAACTCTCATCCGACAAAACCGAACTCGAACTGGGGCTTTTCCGCGACGGGAAGCTCATCGAAAAAACAAATACAAACTTTTTGTCCCCCCGGACATTCAATTAAAAGGACATGAAAAAGATCAATTGGGGAACCGGAATCGTGGCAGCATTCGCAATGTTCATGGCGTTCATCCTTTACTTCGTCATCAAGGTGCAGACCAATTCCAAATACGACAACGAACTCGTCATCGACGAATATTACAAACACGACACGCGCTACAGCGAGGAAATGGCCATGGTTCAAAACGCGGCCAACCTTCCCCAGGCTCCTGAAATCTCGATCGGTGACCAGGGGATCAGGGTCACGTTTCCCTCCACGATAAATACACGTGCCCTAACAGGAAAAATATCCCTTTACAGGCCGTCCGGGAAGAAGCTGGATTTTGAAAAGACGCTTTCACTCTCCGGCGCAACCATGCTCATACCCACAGCGGATCTTGCCGGCGGCCGATGGGATATTACCCTATACTGGGAACTTGACGGGATCAAGTACAAACAAAAGAAAACCGCCTACCTCCCATGATCTCAGCCGCATTCCTGCTTGGACTTGTGAGCAGCCTGCACTGCATCGGGATGTGTGGGCCCATTGCGCTCATGCTTCCCCTGGACCGAACCAACTCGTTTAGAAAAGCCTTGCAACTGGCATCGTACCAATTTGGGCGCCTGCTTTCCTACGGCGCTCTCGGGGTGATGTTCGGAGTGCTTGGCCACGGCCTCCACCTGGCGGGCATGCAACAGAAACTTTCCATGGTTGCCGGTGCCGCCATGATCCTGATGGTGCTGGTATCCGAAAAAACCTTCGCACGTTATAATTTCTCCGGACCGATTGGCCAGGCTCTCGGCAGGATCAGGGGAGCGATGGCCCGGCAATTCGGAAGAACGAGCCCAAGGTCGATGCTTGCGATCGGCATTCTAAACGGGCTTCTTCCCTGCGGAATGGTGTATGCCGCCCTGCTTGGCGCCGTTGCCATGCAGGATGTTTTCAGGGGTGCCGCATTCATGTTTTTTTTCGGAATGGGGACGATGGTGCTGATGAGCGCTGTCCCCTATATCGGCAATACATTTTCGCCGGCGGTGCGCAACCGGATCAGGAAATTCGTCCCGATTGCCGTAGGCTGCCTCGGCGTCCTGTTCATTGTCCGCGGAATGGGCCTGAGCATCCCCTATGTTTCGCCCTCGGCGATGTCGCTTTTTCTCGGCCAGGCACCCGATTGCCATTAATGCCCCGACTCCCTGAACAACATTTCGGATAACGCAGGATCCCGCTTATAGATGTCGTCAAAGAAGGCCACATTGCCCTCGCTGTCGGCCCATGCGGTAAAATAGGCGATGTAAACCGGAATCTTTTTCTTCAGCACGTAATTATTCTCCACGCCGCGCGCCATCGCTTCGTCTACCATTTCAGGAGTCCAACTTCCGTCCCGGGCCGTTATCTCCAAAGCGAGTTCCCGGGCCCTCTCCACCCGGACGCACCCGTGGCTGAAGGCTCTTTCCTCCTTGGAAAACAGGCTTTTGGCCGGTGTGTCGTGCAGGTAGATGTTGTTTGAATTGGGGAACATGAACTTGACAAGGCCAAGGGAATTGTCGGGGCCGGGGCGTTGCCTTACATTTTTTCCGTTCCATTCCATGTTGTGCTTTTGCAGGTACCCGGGATCTTTCTTTATCGCGGGAAGGATTTCGTTTTGAAGGATCGACTTCGGCACATTCCAGTAAGGGCTGAAGGTAATGTAAGACAATTCGCCCGAGAACACCACCGTCTGGCTCAGCTCCTTGCCCACCACGACCCTCGAGGAGAAATAGGGTTTTCCATTCCTGAAATAAAGCAGGCGGTAGGAAGGAATGTTTACGGCGATATATTCCTGTGCTCGGGCAAGCTTCGGATCGATCCACCGGCAACGTTCCATGTTGAGCGAAATCGTGCGGATGCGTTCCGATACGGGAACATTAAGCATGGACAGAAGCCTGGGCGTTATGGACCGGCCCGGCTGGCGCTGGTTCCTTTCAAGATAACCGGCAATCGCATCGGCCAGTTGCCCATCCAGTATTTCCCCCGAACCTTCCGCCTTGAATCCTTCCCCGGAAAGCCGCCTGCGGACCATCGGCACTATTGCCGACGAATCGCCCGGACGGACCGCCGTCACTCCCGCGGGCATCGCAATTGCCGGCCAACCTCCCTCCTTTTCGGTCCTGCGGTATTTGCGCAGCGCGGCCTGAAGATGGTAATATTGATCGAAAAACACTTTTCGACCGGTGGTTTGCAAAACCGAATCGATGTGCCGGGGATACGACGACCGCTGCCGTGGGATGAACCAACCCGTAGCCATGGTGCGGTCGTGGTCGAGCCCACCGTAGATCAGGCATGTATAATAATAGTAAAGGGCGGTCAGCAGCATTTCCGAATTGGGTTCGGGAGCAGAACGCGCCATCGTCGTTTCAAGTTGAGCGCGATACGGAATCTCGGCGGGCAGTCCTTCCTGGTCGAGTTCAAGCAAGCGGGTATAGAGCACATGGGCCTGTTCGGTGAGGCGGCCGCCGGCAAACCACGCGCAGGAACTTTTTTCCCGATAAAAATCGATGACGTCGGCCCGATGGTCGGCGAGCAACGGGTGTTTTGCAAAAAACCATGCAAGCGCAACCGAATCGATTTGGCAATCCTGTTTGGCCGAAGCAAGGAAGCGCGGTTTGGGTTCCTGCCGGCACGAGATTGCGGCAAGGCTCAAAAGCAACAGGAACAGTACGGTTCTCATTGCGTAAAAGTACGTCACGCGTCCATGGAAAACAACGGGGCGTCTGGCATTGCGCGATGCATCCGCAGGTCAAAGGCCATGCAGATATTGCGGACCAGCGGTTTTCCCTTTTCGGTGACGCGGATCCTGCTTCCGATAATTTCCACCAGCGAATCGACTTCAGGTTCCCTCAACCTCCGCAAAATCGCATCGGCTGGCAAGCAATCCGGGATCGCGGTTTCAAAACGGCACATGATGTCGAGGATACACCGGCGAACCGCGAGGTCTTCAGGAGTCAAAATGTGCCCGTTGATTACGGGGAATTGCCCCCATTCCACAAGCTGGTAATAATCTTCAAGATTCCCGGCATTCTGCCCGAATGCATACCAACTGTCGCCGATGGCCGATACGCCCAACCCAATCGTGAGCCGGGTACCCGAGGCGCAGTATCCCATGAAATTGCGGTGCATCGAACATTCGGCGTATGCCTTGTAAAGGCTGTCCGATTTCAACGCAAAGTGGTCCATCCCGACCTCGTGATAGCCATTTTGCCGCAGGATTTCGCGCCCGGTTTCGTATAACCGGCGCTTGAATTCCCCTTGCGGCACGTCGGCATCGGCAAATCCGCGACGGCCATCCGACCTATGCCAGGGCACATGGGAATAGCTGTAAAAAGCAAGCCTGTCAGGGCGCATGGAAATGGTTTTCTCGATAGTATCCGTGATATCGTCCAGATTTTGGAACGGAAGCCCGAATACCACGTCATGGCTGACGGAATGATAACCGAACTCCCGCGCCCAAAGCGTGACCCGAGCCACATTGCAGAGCGGCTGGATGCGGTTGATGGCTTTCTGCACCTTTTGGGAATAATCCTGGACGCCAAAACTTACCCGCCGAAAGCCCAGCGCGAAAAGGGTCTGCAGATGCTCCCGGGTCGTGTTGTTTGGATGTCCCTCAAAGCTGAATTCGGCATCGGGGGCCCGGTCGGCAAGGCAAAAAATCCCGTTGATCAGGTCCTCCAGATGTTTGGCCGAAAAAAAGGTGGGCGTGCCGCCACCGAGATGCAATTCGCGGATACGGGGCTTTTCGCCCAGCAGCCTGCAATACATTTTCCACTCGGCAAGGACGGTCCGGATATAGGTATTCTCGACTGCGTGATCCCGGGTAACGCATTTTTCACAGGCGCAAAAGGTGCACATATTTTCGCAAAAAGGCAAATGGATGTAGAGGCTGATGCCCTCGGCATTGCTTTCGGCAAATGAGGTGGCAAGCAGCCGTTTCCAGTTGGCGCTGTCAAATTCGCCGGGATCCCAAAACGGGGCCGTGGGGTAACCCGTGTAGCGGGGACCGGGGACATTGTATTTCCTGATGATATCAATCGATGGACTCATGTGAATGGCCGAATGTACGGTTTCACAAAATTCCCCCAATTGCATGATGTTCAAAATGATAATTGTCAGTTGGGCCAAAAAAGAAAGACGCCGGCTTGCGCCAGCGTCAGTCCCTACCAAAATTAACATAAAACTTACCCTCTATTCTCGTAATGGCTTACGATGTCGCGGAGCTGCGCCGAAAAACGGTGGATGTCGCTCACGCTTGCAATTTCGATCTTGGTTTCAACCTTACGGCTGCTGATCGTCCCGATGTATTTTTTACGGCCCAGGAGATAAACCCTGCAAACCGTCTTGTGCGCGCTGTTGTCCAGCAATACGGCGAGGTAGGATTTGGCCTCGCTCCGGGTCAGGCGCCCGGGATTGACTTTTTCGCCTACGATGTTCTTGATGATGTGAAACGCCTCATATTCTTCTTCGGTGTATTCCATGGTTACATGAAATTAAACCAGTTTTCTTCGATCCATGCAATAATCTCGTCCTGCCTCCGCACCGTTGCCGGCACGTACAGATGAATGATCTTCTCCAGTTTGCAGCAGGACGATTTGCTCCGGAAACCACGCTTTTGCGCGAAAGCGTTTATCAGGTACAGCACTTCCATGCCCTGCGTGCGATTGAAGACCGTTTCATTGGGAATTCCCGAAACGCGGGGATCTGCCGGATGGTAGTGCATCCAGGAATAATCATATAACAGATCTTTCCGGCCGTAAAGCGAGGTTCCGAATTCCCGTATATTATCATTCATGAGCAGCATTACGCCATTATTGATGTTGTACAGGACAAAGCACTAAAAAATAGGCGCTTGGCGCAATACCGATAATTACGTATTTTGATACGTAGAATTACGTATTTACGTCAGCTCAACCGATATCAGGTTATGCCTGACCGCAAAAAGGACCGCACCAATGAAGTTTTTGGCGCCGGTCTTTTCCATGATGTGCTTGCGATGGGTTTCCACGGTACGCGCGTTGATAAAAAGCTTATCCGCTATTTCCTGGCTGTTGAGTTCGCTGGCGGCAAGCCGGATGATCTCGATCTCGCGCTCGCTCAGGTTGTGCGACCCTGCCACCGACTTGGAGGGATGGCCTGCCTCCCACAAAATGGCCTCGCGCAAGACGCTACCCAGTTCCATTCCAAAGTAAAAACCCTTGTCGTTCAGGCTTCGTATGGCAGATTCCAACTGCGCCGGATCGGAGTTCTTTGTAAAGTAGCCGTGTGCGCCAAGCTCCATGACCTTGTGGATGCTCTCGCGGGTGGTCTGTTGGGAAATGATCAGGATCCTGAGATCTGGATAACGTTCCCTCAGGACCTCACAGGTCTTATACCCGTCCATGTTGGGCATCTGGAGGTCGAGCAGGACCAGATCAAGGTCCGTTTCATCGAGCGCATCGAGGAACTGGCGCCCATCCGATGCTTCCAATACCACCGAAATCCCTTCAAAAGATTCAACCATCATGATCAATCCCTTGCGAAACAACGCGTGATCATCGACAATCCCTACTCTAATCATTGGCCTAGCTTAATATTGAATTGATTCCCCGACCTCACCGGTATTTGCACAAGTTTCGCGTCGACAGCCCTCAGCCGGGAAGCGATGTTCCGAAGCCCGCTTCCGTGGGATGCCCGGGACATTGCGGCAAAATCAAAGGGTTTCCCATCGTCGATAATTTCGATTTCACTGCCCTTCTCATCAGCAGACAATCGCACAAGGCAATGGGAGATGTTGCCATATTTGACCATGTTGGTTGTGAATTCCTGGATGACCCTGAACAATTCGTATTCAACGGCAAGCGGCTTTCCGGGCCATTCGCCCTCGACCTTGAATTCGGCCCCGGTCCTGGCCGAGAGCCGCTCGAAATTGTCGTTTAGCGCAGCGGCGATTCCAAGCGATTCCAGCAGGGGCGGCATGAGTTTATAGGAAACCATCCGCGTATTGTCCAAGGCATTGTCGATCCCGTCCCGGATCTCGCGCAGCATCTCCGTGGCCGATGCCGGTTGCTTTTCAAGCAAGGCCAGGTAATATTTGATGGCGCTGAGGTCGCCACAGACCCCGTCGTGAAGGTCGGCGGCTATGCGCATGCGTTCCTGCTGTTCGGATTCGATGGATACGCGCAATAACTGTTCGGCTTCCGCGCGCTTGATCTTTGCGAGGTTCCCCTGGTAGAACACGACCAGGAAAATCAGGCCGAAGGTCAAAAACAGCATGATGGCCGTCCCGATCCAGAATATCGGTATTACGTCTTGCGTCCCTTCCATATTGCCACTATAAATATCACTCGGGCAAGCGCGCCCATGAAAATGTTGAACACCCAGAAATCAAGCAGGAAATTCACGCCTTCTGCCTTGCGGACCAGCGATGAATACAAAAATAAGAATATCGTCGCGGCCGAGTAGATGAAAATCCCGGAGATCATGTAAAACGATCCCATCGACAGCAACGAGGTATCCTCCATCTCCATGAATTTCTGCCGGAACCACCCGAAGGTAAAATAAAAGACGAAAACCGTTGCCAGGGGTACCATGACCTGATCGGCCTGTTGGAGGTCGTACTGGTCAAAATTGATGGCGAGGTAGGCACAGACTACCACGTGCAGGGCCGCGGCAAACCAGAGCGCCGCCCTTTCGCCACGCAGGACCCGGGAATAAAAATAGAGAATCAGCATGGGATCCAAAAATCCGTAAATCCTAAAGTAGACGGTAGCATCCACCCGCAGGAAAAAAGTGAAGACCTGCTCATAGACCGCCGAGACGCCGGTCAGCCAAAAATAGGGCACCGCGCCCCGCAGGTCGTCCGCGAGTTTGTTGCGGTTGATCAAATATGAGATCAGGACGCCCATTGCGGAGAGCGTCCCCACGAAAAATAATAACGAGTAAATGTCCACCATCAGCTCATCAGGACACTCGATTCGGTGCAAAGCGGGGGACATGGCCCGAAACGGTCGGTCAATACGCCGTCGGTCATGTCATCGCCCTCGGAATCGACGCCCACGCATACCGGGGCAAGCGTACCGTCGGGATTCATGCCTTGGTAAATCCGGATTCCGGCACAGCCCGGCTGATCGAGAATGAGCCTGATCACCGAGGCACTGACCAAATGCGCCTTGACATTTTGGGGGTAACGGGAGCGGTATTCCCGCACCAGTAAAAGTGCCGCGTCCAGATCGATCTGCCCGCCGCCGTTTGTAAATTCTGCCATAGGGATATTCTTTGATAGCGAATGTACACAGAATTCGAGAATAGTGGTCAACCACACGCAACAAAAGCCACGACCGTTTGTGCAACAGCATTTAGGGCATAAATAATTGATACTTAGTGTTATAATCCTGTAACTTTTTCCGGCTTTCCCGTAATCATTTCGGCGTCGCTCCGCACTAACTTTACACTATCATAAAGAAAATAGGTCTGAATAATTGCAAATGTGTGTGTTGGAAACCGTAACCATTGGGGTGGCTACGGTTTCTTTTTTTTAAGGGCGCACAGGCTTGCCTTGCCGCCTGCCGGGCTGTCCGCTGTATCCGGCCAAAAAAGGCCGGGATGCCGCTTCCATCCCTTGCGCGGGCCCCGCGATAAGCAGATTATAATCGTGTAATATTCAGCAGCAAAGATATAAGTGACCCTTTGGGCCTTGACCATAATTTTACAAACGAACACTAATGAAGCCGATATGAAAAAGATCATGACCAAAATCGTCTTTTTGCTCGCCCTGGGCCTTGGCCTGGCGGCATGCAGGAACAATTCCGAGAATACAACCACCGGGGCCGGCACCACCACCGATGCCACCGCCGAAGGAATGGAATCCACCGAGGATGCGACCAGCCCGGGGAATAATACGGGTACCGCTTCGGACGCCTCCAACACTCCAGGCGGCGGTACCATGACCGATTCGACAGGTGCGGCCTCAACCAAAACTCCCAACACACCCTGAGCCATGAAAATCATAGAAACCAGAACCTACGGATATTTCGATTACTTTATGGGCATCCTGCTCATCATCCTGCCCGTGTTTGGCAGGACCGAAAACCTCGCGCAAATCTTAGTTCCCATGGTATTGGGGGCACTGACCATCTTCTTTAACCTGGTCACCGCCTATGAACTGAGCGTCACCAATATCATCCCGATGAAGGTACGGTTGCGGTTTGATTTCTTCTGCGGATTGTTGCTGGCCGCTTCCCCATGGCTGTTCAACTTTGCGCAGTCGATCTATTTGCCCCATCTGATTTTGGGGATCGCGGGAATGCTTGCAAGCATGATGAGCAAAACCAAGCCGCAGGTGCGGCTGACGATTTGGAGATAAAAAAAAAGCGGCCTTGGAGCCGCTTTTTTTTATGAGGGAAAAATCATGTACACTACCGCGGCGCCGGCCGCGAAAAATATGTGCGCAAAAAATAACTGCAGGTAATATTGCCCAAATTTAACCGGAGGATTGTTGGCCGGAATCCGAAAAATGAGCATCCAGCCCGCAATTCCCAGCAGCCCACTGATCGCACCCAATAATACGGTATTGATCCAATCCAGCGGAAGGACTCCCCTTTCCCAGATCACATGGTAGGCCAGGACGAACGCCACCCCGATCAAATAGTGGATTGCCCAGCCCGCAATCCTTCGGGCGGTTGGCGACAATTCCAGTTTGAGGGCCTTGAGCGCAAAATTCAGCAACACGGGCTCCTTGAAAAGCTTGTTGAAGCTCTCCGAAATCATGTAACTGAACGCCGTCATGAAGGTCGTTCCGGCAATCGTGGCCAAAATGATCTTGAGTATTTCCATAAAAAGGGAAGGCCTGCCCTACGGCAAGCCCAATTTTTAAAGTGTTCCCAGTGTTTCAGGATTGCCTTCATCAGCATGGCGAAACGACGACACGGTCGGTACGAAATCGTCCTTGCTGCTGTCAAAGTGCGCCTTCTCGTTGATGTTGTATTTCTCCGCGAGTTCCTCGCTTCCCCGATGGTCGATTACCGACGGATTGTTGATCCCGTCCTGAACCAATCGTTCCTGTTCGCTGTACCCGCTGCCGGTGGTCAGGTTCTGATGCTCGAAACTGCGATTTCCGGGTTGCGGCGATTCGTTTGAAGACAACCCCTTGCCCACTTCGCTGGGCCGGTGCGAACGGTCAAAATTGTTGTCCGTGGTCTGGTCATTAGGCCGATTTTCCATGATAATTATTTTTTTCGCGTTGTATTTCCTGTACGTGCGGGTCGTGTACCTGAGCCGCAATGACCCGGGGCGCAGTGGCACGTTCGAGTTCCTCCTTTATCACCTCGACGACACTTTTGTATTGGTCGCTCAGGGCAACGACCAGGTCGCCCGGCCGGGCAATCTGGATGGCGCGGCGGATGGCTTCGGTTTCCTCGGCGATCATTTCATACCCGACCTTGCGGCACGAGGACATGATTCCCTGGATAAGCAGCGAATTGATATTGCCCTCGGTACGGCCCCGAAGGTCGTGCTCCTGCCTGATAATGATGTGGTCAAACATGTCGCAGGCGATCCGGGCGCATTCGGCAATGTCCTCGTCGCGACGGTCCCCGATCCCGGAGATGATGCCGATCTTCCGATTGACCTTGACGGTCTCAAGATACTGGGCGACAGCCTGGTAACCGTGAGGATTGTGCGCATAATCTACCAAAATCCGAAAGTCCTTGAAGTCAAAGTAATTAAGCCTGCCGGGCGTCTGTTCGAATCCGGGTTGGAACGAGGACAGCGCATCCCTGATTTCCGAATCGCCAAAACCCCAAAGGGAGGCCGCAAGGGCAGCAGCAAGGGAATTCGCGATCATGAAGTGAGCCGTCCCGCCGTAGGTCAGGGGAATGCTTTCGGCTTTGGCGATGCGCGTCGTTTCACCACCATTGACGATCGTCAGGTACCCGTCGGCATAAAAGGCCACGGGCTTGCCCTTCTGCCTGTGCGATGCGATCACCTGTGAATCGGCGTCCATGCTGAAAAAAGCCACATTGCAACTCAGCTCCGCAGCGACCTTTACGCAATTGGCATCGTCTGCATTGAGCACCGCCCAACCCGTACGCTTGACACTCCTCGCTACCACGGCCTTCACATTGGCCAGGTCATCGAGCGTGTTGATATCGTTGAGACCCAAATGGTCCTCGCGGATATTGGTGATGATTCCCACATCGCACTGGTCATAGCTCAGTCCCGAACGCAGAAGCCCTCCGCGCGCGGTTTCCAGCACCGCAAATTCAACGGTGGGATCCCCCAGGACAAATCCGGCGCTCAATGGGCCCGTATTGTCGCCTTCACTGATGATGTAATCGTCGATGTAAATGCCGTCGGTGGTGGTGAAACCCGTCCTGAAACCGCGGTTGCGGGCAATGTGCGCCAGCAATCGAGTCGTGGTGGTTTTCCCGTTGGTTCCGGTCACCCCGATGATCGGAATCCGGCTTGGTTTCCCCGGCGGGAACAACATGTCCATCACCGCGGACGCGACATTTCTCGGTTTGCCCTGGCTGGGTTCCAGATGCATCCTGAAACCGGGTGCGGCGTTCACCTCAATGACGACACCTCCATTTTCGCGCAGGGGCGACTTGAGCGTGGGGGCCATGATATCGAT
>JAEWCF010000092.1 GCA_023390775.1 Bacteroidota bacterium
CGGCTTTCCATCTATGCCGCGGCGGTTGATTTCAGGGGAGGTGTTCTCCAATCCCCGGTCATTTGGGTAGCCATCTTCGCGGCGCTTCTCGGGGCGTTGTCAGGACAGAGGTTGCTTCGCAAGGTGACGATCCGCACGGTCCAAATGGCGGTTGCCTGGATGCTGATCTTGATCGGGGGGCTTTTTGCCCTCGGAATTGTGTAGTAGCTTTGCCGAAACCTTAATCATGAAAAAAAAGCAATTACCTTTCCCGGGCGTGCGAATGTGTCCCGGGATTTGAGAATTTTTACGAAAAAGTCCATCGCCAATTGACGATCGCCGGACGCAGCCCGCAGACAATTCGCAATTATTCGCTGTTTTTGGCAAGGATGGCCCTGCGGTTCCACGAGGTTCCCATACGGTTGACGCCCGAGCAAATCCAGACCTATCTCTACGAGGCGATCACCTTGTCCCCCACCCCTTCAAATTCATTTTTCAAGCTCACGGTTTATGCCCTTCGATTTTCATTCCGTGTTTTTGGAATGGATGCACGCATGGTGGAACTTCCCAAAATTGCACGCGAGAAGAAATTGCCCGTCGTACTCAACCGCTCCGAGGTCAGGCGGATACTCGACCTTTGTACCAATCGCAAACACCGGCTGATGATAGAATTGCTTTACGGATGCGGCCTTCGCAACAGCGAATTGCGGAATTTGCAAAGCGGCGATCTTGATTTTGAGCGCAAGACGGTCCACGTTCGCGGGGGAAAGGGCCGCAAGGACCGGTATGTGGTCATGGGCGACAGGCTTTCCCGTTCCCTCGCGCAATACAGCCTCGATAAAACCGACACTCGCTACTTCTTTTCATCAAGGTTGGGACTCAAACGTGCGGACGGCCAGTATTCCGGCAAAGGCTTGAACTGGATCATTGTGCAGGCCGCGTCCCGTGCGGGAATCACCAAAAAAGTTTCGGTCCACACCCTTCGACATACTTATGCCACGCACCTTCTTGACAACGGCCTCGACATCCTTTCGATCGGCAGGCTCCTGGGCCACGCCGACATCAACCATACCCTGATATACCTTCACGTTTCGCAATTGGGCAGGCAAGCGCCCTTTAGCCCGCTCGACCGTCTTCTTGGAGATAATCTTCCGGCGGCGCGATGTCCGCTTCTGAATCAGTGCGCATAAAAAAAGCCGGATTGTTCCGGCTTTCTCTTTCATAGCAAAAATTCCCTTATGGAACTTGTTCCATCTCTCCTGACGTGGTTCCCGATACATTGGTATCGTTCACAACGGTGGCGGTATCGGTGGTTTCCATCTCCATTTCGGTAGTTTCGGTCGTGGTCTCGACTTCGGTCTCGGCCTTGTTATCTTTGCACGAGGTCAAGGCGGTAGTGGCAAAAAGGGCTCCGAGGGCCAGTTTCATGATCGCTTTCATAATCTCCCGGTTTAAAGTTTAACCAAAGATAGTCACGCAACCTCGCTTCTGCCTTACAGAATTTGCCCCAATGATTCCACCATTTCCCTAAAGCGCGGCGAAGTACGAGGCGAGAACCTTTTCATTATCGTTCGAGGGAGTAAACACTTCCAGTATGGCCGGCCCGGAGGTTTCGTGCAATTGTTTCATGCCGAGATTGAGGGAAGGCTCATCGTCAGCGGCCAAATAATGGAATCCGTACATCTGCGCGAGGTGTTTCGCATCGAGGTTGTGGCGGGTTTCAAAGAATTTCCTGAAGATTTCATTGTCCTGGTGGCCCGGCAGGATCCTGAAGATTCCGCCGCCGCGGTTGTTAATGACGATAATCTTGAAATCAGCGGGTACCGAATCGTTCCAGAGCGCATTGCTGTCATACAAAAACCCGACATCGCCGGTCAAAAGGGTCGTGGGTTTTTGGCTGGCCAATGCCGCGCCGATTGCCGTCGAAGTGCTTCCGTCGATCCCGCTCGTTCCGCGGTTGCACCAGATCTCCACGCTCGGGTCGGCGTCAAAAAGCTGGACATAACGAATAGCCGCGCTGTTGCCCACATGCAGCATGCTCCCGGCACGCAGTTGGGGCATGATCATCCCGATGGCCTTGAAATCCGAAAACGGGGCCGTCGGAAAAAAACGGTCGTGGCGCCTCCTGCGGGCTTCGGCCGTCTTTTGCAGTTCCTTTTTATAATTGCTCTTGACCACCATCGTAAACGGAAGGAATTGCTGAAAAAAATCGTTTGGGCCTGCGTCGAAGTGACGTGAAAGGCTGCCGTATGTGTCGTAGGCCCGGATGGGATCGATGTGCCAATGGTGAAGGGGACGGTAGCGGCGCAAAAATGACTTGATCCGCTTGGAAACGACCATCCCGCCGAAGGTCACCAGGACTTCCGGCTGCAAGGACAGGAAATTTTTTGGCGTAAAAGGCGTGATGATTCGGTCAATGTTGCCCGTGAAATCCCGATGGTGCAGGTTGGACGTGCTCTCGGTCATTACCGCAACCGACGGATCGGCCGCAAGCTGCTGCACGATTTCCTCGTCAAGGGTATCGGGTTCGGCAACACCGACAAGAATCAACTTGCGCGACGCGGAGTTCCAGATATTGGTGTATGCTTTAAGATCGTCCACCGATAGTGTCTTGTAAACCTTGGCAAAAGCCGAAATGGTTACGTCGACGGTCAATTTACGGGTTACCTCGTACAACGGTTCCTCAAAAGGGGCATTGATATGGACCGGGCCGCGGCGGGTAAAGGCCTTGTTGATGGCGTGGTTGATTTCGAATTCATTTTCGGGTGAGGCCGCGGGGCTCAGGTTGGCGTTGTAAAGCGAATGGTTGTGAAAAACGTTCTCCTGGCGGATGGTCTGGCCGTCGCCGATGTCGATCATGTGCGGGGGACGGTCGGCCGAAATGACCACGAGCGGGACCTGGCTGTAAAATGCCTCGGCAAAGGCCGGATAGAAATTGAGCAACGCCGAACCCGAAGTGCATACAAGCACGGGCGGCCGGCTGGTTTGTTGCGAAATGCCCAAAGCGAAAAAAGCGGCCGAGCGCTCATCGGCGATGCTGTAGCAGTTGAACTTTGGATTGGACGCAAACCCGATCGTGAGGGGCGCATTGCGCGAACCGGGGCAAATGATGATGTTGGTGAGCCCCTTAGCCAGGCAAATCTGGACAATGCTCTGCGCTAAAGGTATTTTCGGATAGGTCATGCAGATGGGTTAGGGCCTGTTAACAGCCTAACAAATTTAGCAATGGCGATGCAAAATGCCTATTAAAAAGGGGTAAACTTTATCTATATTTGACGAACTGCAAATTTTTCCGATGAAGGTTATCATCCGCGCGGCAACAGCCGACGACGTGCCCGCGATCCTGGAGATCGTGAACCATGAAATCCTCAACAGCACGTCGATTTACGAATACCTGCCCAGAACCCTGGAGACGCAACTCGCCTGGTACCATGACAAACTTCGCAAGGGATTTCCCGTAATCGTGGCCGAGTCCGACAATCGTGTTGCGGGTTTCGGTGCTTACGGTACCTTCCGGGAAAGGACCGCATACAAAACAACGGTCGAGCATTCGGTTTACGTGGAAAAGGGTTTTCAGGGCAAGGGCATCGGCTCGCGATTGCTGGAGCACCTCGTATCGCTTGCCAAAAACGAAGGACGGCACGTGATGATCGGCGGGATCGATGCGGATAATGCGTCCAGCATCGATTTTCATGAAAAACACGGTTTTGAGCGTTGCGGGCTCGTGCGCCAGGCGGCCTATAAGTTTGGCAAATGGCTGGACCTGTGCTTCATGCAGCGCATTCTGGATTAGATAGCGGCTAGCTCTTGATCCACTCCACGATTTCGGGATCGTCGGGCAAGGTCCTCGGCGAAATTACTTTGACCAACCGGCCTTGTTCATCCACCAGGTATTTCTGGAAGTTCCAGCTCACCTGGGAATCTTCCAACCCATTTTTGGCCTTTTGGGTCAAGAACTCATAAACCGGGTGCATCCCCTGCCCCTTGACGGTTACCTTGGACATAAGGGGAAAAGTCACGCCGTAATTTTTTTGGCAGAATTGTGCGATCTCCTTTTCGGTACCCGGTTCCTGGCCCGCAAAGTCGTTTGACGGGAAACCGACGATGGTCACCCTATCGCCGTACTTTATGTGAAGCTGTTGAAGTTGCTCATACTGAGGCGTAAGCCCGCATTCGGAAGCGGTGTTGACCACGATGACTTTTTTACCTTTCAGTGAACTGAAGTCAAAATTGCGGCCGGCAATGTCGGTCGCAGAATATTGGTGAAGCGTCTGCATGGCGGGAGTGTTTTTTGGATTGGATTTTTGCGCCGTCGTACAACAGGCGCACACGATCGATATCAAAATGGCGATTGCTCTCATAAGGCTAATTTAAAAAAAATAAGAAAGGGCCAACCAAACGGCTGCCCCTTCCTAACTAACCAAGTAACCAATCAAATCATGAAAATCATGCATGCATAATGTTCTTCTTGATGAGGTTTCTCAGATTAATATTGTAAAATTAACATGCTCCCCGGCCGAATCCATTACATGATTTCCCAAAGAATTTACAGGATTCGGTTACGCGAAAATTTTCACCATCATTTCCTTGAGCAGGTCTCCCTGGCCCAGGTTGGCGCCCACGCCCTTGCTGCGGGCATCGATTTCCCGCAGGGCCGCGACAATGGAACTTACCTTTTTCATGGGATAATGCCGCAAGGCCGCGGTGTATTCTGATACGAAGGAGGGCCTGATTCCAAGAACCGAAGCGACGTTTTTGGGGCTGCGGTCCTTGAGCCCGTGATACTGCAACAGTTGTACGAAGAACCGGAAGACCATGCTTGTGGTCACCACCAGCGGATTGTCCTTTGGATTGTCGGTAAAATACTGGATAATCTGATAGGCCTTCAATTCATCGCGGCTTCCGATGGCCTTGGTCAGCTCAAAATTATTGAAGTCCTTGCTAAAGCCGATGTTGTCCTCAATGTGCTTGGCGCCGATGGTGCTTCCGGGCGGAAGGATGACCTGGAGTTTCTCGAGTTCCTTCGCGATGCGGCCGAGGTCGGTGCCGAGGAATTCCACCAGCATGGCCGCGGCCTTGGGCTCGATGCCGTATTGCTTTCCGGCCAGGACGCGCTTGATCCAGTCGCCCACCTGGTTTTCGTACAATTTCTTGCTTTCGAATACGAGGCCGGACTTTTCGAGGTACTTGATGAGCTTCCTGCGTTTGTCAAGCGTCTTGTACTTGTAGCAGAAAACCAGCACGGTAGTAGGCGTCGGACTGGCGGCGTAGGCCTCAAGTTTGTCTATGGTCCGCGAAAGATCCTGTGCCTCCCGGACAACCACGACCTGACGTTCGGCCATCATCGGGTAGCGCCGGGCAGCCCCTACGATATCCTCTACCGAAACGTCCCGGCCATAAAGGATGGTCTGGTTGAAGCCGCGGTCTTCCTCGGCCAGGAGATGGTTTTCCAGGTATTCGGAAAGGCGGTCGATGAAATAGGGCTCCTCTCCCATCAGGAAATAGATCGGATGGATTTTCCCCGATTTTATGTCGTTGACAATTCTCGCTGCTTCTTCCAAGTGGCTATTGAAAATTCAGGTGGTATTCTTGATAACTTGTGAAAGGGATCCGGCAAGGGACAACGCCAAAACGATATATTTGCGGCATGCAGCGTCTCAACTTTCCTCCCGGTGACTTCCGCTTCAAAAATAGCGAAAATAAGACCGCGATATTTGACCGCATCCGCAAAAAATTCGTGGCGCTGACCCCCGAGGAATGGGTGCGCCAGCACGCCGTGCATTACCTTCAGCACGAGCTCGGATATCCGCTTTCGCTGATCAGCGTAGAAAAATGCATTAAGGTGAACAACCTCACGCGCCGTTTTGACATCGCTGTTTTTTCGCGCACCGGTGCGATCGAAATCCTGGTGGAATGCAAGGCCCCGGAGGTCGCGATCACCCAGGCCGCCTTCGACCAGGCCGCACGGTACAACCTGGCCACGGGCGCCAAATATTTGATGGTCACCAACGGCCTTTCCCACTACTACTGCCATGTAGATTATGGTAACGGGCGATACGATTTCATGCCGCAACTTCCCGCCTATCGCACATCGGCACTCCAACCATGAAGAAAGCCGCAGTCGTCATACTCAATTGGAACGGTCAGAAACTGCTTGAACAGTTCCTTCCAACGGTGGTGAAACATTCGCCACAGGCTGCCATTTATGTGGCCGACAACAGTTCGGATGACCTCTCGGTGGAACTGTTGCGCGTCCATTTCCCGATGGTCACGGTGATCCGAAATGTTTCGAATTTCGGTTTTGCGAAGGGTTACAATGAGGCGCTCCGCTTCGTGGAGGAAGAGATCTATGTCCTGCTGAATTCGGATGTCGAGGTCACCCCGGGCTGGCTCGATCCCGTACTTGAACTTTTTGACCGGGAACCTTCGACGGCAATCGTGCAGCCAAAGATCCTGTCGTACAAAAATCGCGAAATGTTCGAATATGCCGGTGCGGGCGGAGGGTTCATCGACCGGCTGGGCTACCCGTACTGCAGGGGACGGATATTTGAAACGGTCGAAGCCGATAAGGGGCAATATGACGACATCGTTGACATTTTTTGGGCATCGGGGGCCTGCATGTTCATACGAAAGGACGTCTTCAGGGAACTGCGAGGATTTGATGCCGATTTCTTCGCCCACATGGAAGAGATCGACCTGTGCTGGCGGGCGGCGCACTTGAACCTGCGGACACGCTATTGCGGAACCTCCACCGTTTACCATGTTGGCGGCGCGACGCTGGACGCGGCCAATCCGCATAAGACCTATTTGAACTTCCGCAATTCACTCTTCATGCTGGTCAAGAATCTTCCCCAGGCCGAAATACTCCCGGTCCTCTTCGCAAGGCTGGTGCTTGACGGGGTTGCGGGGCTTCGGTTTTTGACCACGGCCGGCCCCGAACATACCGGCGCGGTCATCCGTGCGCATTTCGCTTTTTACAAGAGAATGTTCATCTTCTTTGAACGGAGGCCGCTGAGGATTACAAAAAAATATTTTTCGATCCAAAGCATTGCCTGGCAATACTTCGTCAAGAAGCGGCGGTACTTCGGCACCTTTTAACAATAGTTTAAAAATTCGGTTCGGGCGAAGATGGCTTTAAAATGTTAAATTTGTAAGTCAAAAACCAAGAACTATGAAAAAAGTCCTTTTAGCCCTGTCGGCCATTGCGATGCTGTCGACATCATGCGTTTCGAAAAAGAAACTCGCCGAATGTGAAGCCAAGAACAAGGAAGTGCAGGACCTGCTCAACACGGCAACGGTCAAACTCAATACCTGCCTAGCCGAACGCGATGCGCTCAGCAACCAGATCGATTTCCTTAAAAAGAACAATCAAGACCTGCTCAACAATATGGGCAATATGACTACCCTGACGGCCAAAGGCGCCGAGAATTTGGAGAAATCACTGGAGAGCATGAAGGAAAAAGACCTTAAGATCACGAGGTTGCAGGATGCCATCACGCGCAAGGACAGCGTCACGCTTGCCCTTGTTTCCAGCATGAAATCGGCGGTTGGCATCAACGACCCCGACATTCAGGTCAATGTTGAAAAGGGTGTGGTGTTCATCTCGATCTCCGACAAACTGCTTTTCAAGAGCGGAAGTTATATGGTCAACGAAAATGCCAAAACCGTACTCGGAAAAGTGGCGATGGTGATCAAGAGCAAGCCCGATTTCGAATGCATGGTTGAAGGGCACACCGACAACGTGCCATATAAATCAAACGGCGTCCTACTGGATAACTGGGACCTTTCGGTGAAACGTTCGACTTCCATCATCCGCGTGCTTCAGGACCTGGGAATCCCTTCCAAGCAAATGATCGCGGCCGGTCGTGGCGAATACGTTCCGCTTGTTGAGAACAACACCGCCGAAAACCGCCAGACCAACCGCAGGACCCGCATCGTCATCCTGCCGAAAATCGATCAGTTCTACGACATGATTGAAAAGGAAATGAAAAATATGTCAGGAAAGTAAATCTTTCTTACCATAAAAATAGGGGCGCTTCGGTGCCCCTTATTTTTTTTGGCAAAATGGGTAAGTCACCGGTCAATTTTTGCCCGTGAATCACAAGATATCCAGGCTTCCCTTGCCTTCGCGCACCACTTCGGGCTCATGGCCTGAAAGATCGATGATGGTCGACGGCGTGTTGTCGCCATACCCGCCGTCGATGACGATATCCACAAGATTCTGCCATTTTTCGAAAATAAGTTCGGGATCGGTGGAGTATTCAAGCACTTCGTCGTCATCGTGGATCGAGGTCGAAACGATGGGGTTGCCCAATTGCCGTACGATCTCAAGCGCTATGTTGTTGTCCGGAACCCGGATTCCCACTGTGTTTTTCTTCTTGAATTCCTTGGGCAGGCTGTTATTTCCCGGCAAAATAAAGGTGTAAGGCCCGGGCAGTGCCTTCTTGAGCAGTTTGAAAGTCGCCGTATCGATCTGCCGCACGTAATCCGAAAGGTTGCTGAGCCCCGAACACACAAAGGAAAAATTCGCCTTTTCCAACTTGATCCCCTTGATGCGGGCTATGCGTTCCAGGGCGCGGGAGTTGGTGATGTCGCAACCCAGCCCGTACACGGTATCGGTCGGATAAATCACGAGTGCGCCGTTGCGAAGCGCCTTGACCACCTTGGCGATGGCGGCCTCACTGGGCTTGTCGGGGTAGATTTTTATGAATTCGGCCACGCTTTTCTTTTAAAGTTAGGCAAAATTGTGTTGGGATGCATACTTTTCAAATATCCCGCGCATTTGTTCAAACTGCGCCCGGTCGGCGTCTGCAACCATATTGCCATTGATGGTAAGTTCGCGCCTTCCGTCGGAAAGGCTTAGGTCCCCTGCAAAAAATTTCACACTCTTAAGTTCATTGAGCCTTAAATTCCTGAATCCTATCCGAATCTTTCCATCTTCCAGGACGACGTACGGATAACGATGTTGATAATAGGCGACCATTAGCATGAAAATGCCCATAACCATGAAAACGACGAGACTATAGGTTCCGAAAATAACCGACGCCAGGCCTACCAAAAGGTATGCTGCCCCGAGCCAGGCCGAACGCCGAACCAATTTTCTGCTATATGGAAGCACTATTTTGTCCATTACCCGATGACTTCCAGTTTCGCAAATCGCAACAAAAGTTTCTTGATACCGCCTACCTCGAACCTGATTTCGGCCTTCTTGTCGGCGCCGGCCCCCTCGAGCCCCATGATCTCCCCTTTGCCGAAGCGCTCGTGCATCACCATGTTGCCCACGGTGAGGTTTCCGTCGAAGAGATTGGCCGAAACCTGCGGCGAGGTTCCCACCGGTTTAAGTTTGCGGATGTGCGACGGCGGCGCGGGTTCGCCCGTACGCGGTGGCGTTCCGTTGGTGGGCTTTGCAAGACGGAGCTTGCTCTTGTCCACATCGCCGAATATATCATTGTCGATCATCGGCCTGAAACGATATCCCTTTTCCTGCGGCGTGATGTATTCCAGATATTGCGATTCGATCTCGTCGATGAAGCGCGAAGGTTCACTGTCGGTGAGTTTGCCCCACCGGTAACGCGATTGGGCGTAGGTCAGGTAGGCTTGCTTTTCGGCACGGGTCAGGGCAACGTAGAACAACCGGCGTTCCTCCTCGAGCTCGCTTCGGGTGTTGAGGCTCATTGCGCTGGGAAAAAGGTCCTCCTCCATCCCGACGATAAAAACGTACGGAAATTCCAGCCCCTTGGCCAGGTGGATCGTCATCAGGGCCACGCGGTCGTCATCGCCCGTATCCTTGTCCAGGTCGGTGGCAAGGGCCACGTCCTCCAAAAATTCCGAAAGGGATCCCCGCGCATCGACGACTTCCTTCTGGCCTTCGGTGAAATCGCGGATACCGTTCAGGAGTTCCTCGATGTTCTCGATGCGGGCAATGCCTTCGGGAGTCGCGTCCTTTTTGAGTTCCTGCACCAAGCCTGTTTTCTTGGTGACGTATTCGGCTACGTAAAAGGCATCGTGGTTCTCATTGATGACCTGGAAACTCTGGATCATCGTGACGAAATCCTTGAGTTTGGTGCGGGTCGATGCGGTCAGTTTCAAATCGATTTGGTCGATGTGCTGCATAACCTCGAAAATCGATCGTTTGTAATGGTTGGCGGCGACCGTGAGTTTGTCGATCGTCGTATCGCCGATTCCTCTCGCAGGATAATTGATCACGCGGATGAGCGCCTCCTCGTCCTTGGGATTGATCACCAGCCGCAGGTAACACAATACATCCTTGATTTCCTTGCGCTGATAAAACGAAAGTCCGCCGTAGATCCGGTAGGGAATGTCGCGTTTGCGAAGCGCGTCCTCCATCGCCCTGGACTGCGCGTTGGTGCGGTAAAGAATCGCAAAGTCGCCGTTGTTGCGTTGGCCCTGCATTTTTTCCTCCCAGATCGCACCGGCCACGAATCGGCCTTCCTCGGCATCGGTCATGGAACGGTGTACTTTGATGGGCGGCCCGTCGTCATTGGCGGTCCAGACGACCTTGTCCAGTCGGGTCTTGTTTTTTTCGATGATCGAGTTCGCGGCCTCCACAATGTTTTTGGTCGACCGGTAATTCTGCTCAAGCCGATAGGTCTGTACGTTGTCGTAATCC
>JAEWCF010000094.1 GCA_023390775.1 Bacteroidota bacterium
CCGATATCCTGATCTATATGGTCGAGATAGGCGAAAAGGATTTAAAGGACGAATCATTTTTCAAGCGGATTTTCCACTCCCAGGTGCCCGTTCTGTTGTTGCTCAATAAAATCGACACCTCGGACCAACAAACGCTCGAGGAGCAGGTAACCCTTTGGAGGGAAAAATTGCCCAATGCCGAGATCATCCCGATATCGGCACTGCAGAATTTCAATGTTACCGAGGTCTTCAACCGAATCCTGGCGCTCTTGCCGCCATCGCCACCGTACTATCCAAAGGATGCCCTGACCGACAAACCGGAACGCTTTTTTGTGAATGAAATAATCCGCGAAAAAATCCTGCTCAACTACAGCAAGGAGATTCCGTACGCCGTTGAAATCGCAACCGAAGAGTTCCTCGAGCAGGATGACATCATCCGGATCCGCGCGCTGATCATGGTAGAGCGGGACACGCAAAAGGGAATCATCATCGGACACAAGGGCGCTGCGCTGAAGAAAGTGGGTATCCAGGCACGTGCCGACCTCGAAAAATTTTTCGGCAAACAGATCCATATTGAACTATACGTAAAGGTCGTCAAGGACTGGCGGACGAATGCCCTGCAGCTGAAGCGGTTTGGATATAACGGATGAGAGCTTACAGTTTACGGTTAACAGTTAACAGTTTAAGGACTTAAAACGAACCACAAGCCACCAGCCACTAACCACCAGCCACCAGCCACTAACTCCTAATTACCGGTCTCCGCCGCCCGGATCCTGTACAGCGATGCCCGCGCCAGTAGCGACCGGTTTGCCATCGCGATTTCCTGCAGGCTCGCCGAAAGCACTGCCGCTTCCCGGGAGTTGATCAAAAACACCGAACTTTCGCCCATCTCAAAAAGCCGTTCCTCCTGCTGCAACAAGTAGAGTTGGTCTTCGGCGATACGCCGGGTCATTTCCAGTTGTCGGTCCAGGGAGACAACCTCGGCATAACCTGCCCGCAACTTGTTCTGCAACACCAGTTTTTGCATTTCCAGCTCGAACCGCGCATCGGCCAGTTTGAGCCTCGCCAACCTGAGGCCGCCGCGCTCCCTGCGCAGGAATAGCGGGAAACTCAGGTTGATGCCGGCCCTGTAATCTTCGCGGAAATCGCCATTGAAGTCCCAGGCCTCCGATATCCATGAATAGCTAAGGTCGATCCTGGGCAAAAGGAGATTGGCCTTAAACCGCCGTTCAATGTCAAGTATTTCGACCTTGTTTTCCAACGCGCGGATCTTGGGATGCGCGGGAATGGCGAGCGAATCCGGATGCGCAAGATCAAGGTCGGTTACGCCGGTTATCGCGCCTTCGGGCACCATGCCATCCGTGAGTTCAAGGGGAATGTTGCCGTCGGCCCACAGGAAATTGGAAAGTTCGAGCTTCGCCTTGGCCAGCTTAAGCCGTGCATCCTCAAGATTCAGCATGCGTAGCCGCACCGTTACGCCCACCTCCACGCTGTCAATCGACGGCCGGTCGCCCGCGCGGATCATGCGGGTAATCCCTTCCAGGCGCGACTGTGCATTTGTGAGGTATCGTTCATACAGTTTTGCCTCGTCATACTGGCGTTTCCAGTCAAAATAGGCGGCCATCGCACCGTGTACGACCTCGACGGCAGCCAATGTCCTTTCGGCACGGCTAAGGCCCAGGGCCGTTCGTGCCATTTTGAGATCCGCCATCCGCCGGTTGATCCACAAGCCCTGACCAAGCGGGACCTTGATCCCGACCGAGGCAAGTCCATCGGCGGGGCTGATATTCTGGGGGTTCAGGTATGCGCCGTCGTTTTGTTCAAAACCGGCCTTGACCTCGACGCCGAACCACGTCGGGACCGTAAATGCGCCGCCCGCCAGGGTATAATATTCCTTTCCGTCAAATCGCTTTGTATAGGCATCCGCCGAAATTTTGGGGTCGAATCCGCCGCGGGCTTCAAGCAATTGGGCCTGCGCCATGCTCACCTTTAACTCCGCCTGGCGTACCGCGGGATGGTATCGTTTGACCATGCCAAGGACCTCGTCCAGTGACAGGATCGAATCCTGTGCGAACACCGGAAACGTTATCAGCGTGATCACAAGGGCCAAAATTTTCATTTCGCGTCCTGGTTTTTAGGCTGGGTGTAATAATTGGGCGGAAATCCGTTGAGTGTCCTCCAGATTTCAAACCATACCGGAACCGTTTCGAGCAGGGCAAGGGTTTGTGCGCCCGCTCCGATGCTGATTTGTTTCGGCCACGGCGCTTCATCCGGGTCAGGTGCGATCAGGATGCGGTATTTGCCATTCGGGCTGATGAAATTTTCGATCGCGACGATCCTTCCGCCAAATGTCCCGTACGACATGCCGGGCCACCCCGAAAACACGATGGTGGGCCATCCGTCAAACCAAACGCGTACCTTGTTTCCGCGCCTGATCAGGGGAAGGTCGATGGGCTGCACATAGGTTTCGACCGCCACGTCAAAATTCGCGGGCATGATGCTCACGATGGGCGTTCCCTCCTTGATCGTTTCCCCCAATCCCGATTGCAGCGCGCGGTTCACATACCCATCCTGCGGCGCCGTGATATGGTACAGCCCGCTCCGGATCCGATAGTTGGTGTACTGGTTTTCAAGCTTATTGACCTGCGCCTCTGTATCGAACCGGCTGCTGAGGGCGGTAAACCTGTCGCTTTTGGTCTTGGAAATTTTTTCGTCGTATTCGGCGGCGATGCGGGAAACTTCGGTACGGGCGTTGATCAATTCGTTCTGTGCCGAGAGCAGCCGGTTTTGCGCGTTGATCAGTTTGGCATCGGCCTCCTGCTGTTTAAGCCTTTTTTCCTCGACATCGGTCATCGGTTTGAGCCCTTCTTTTTGCAATTGGACCGAACGGTTGAATTGCGTATTGGCGATCCGCAACTGGGTCCGTGCGGCCTCGACGTCAATGCTGTCGCTCCGAATCTTGAGCACAGCCTGGCGGATCCTGTTTTGTGCCATCCGTTCCTTTAGCGTCCGCTCCTGTTGAAGCGCCTGGATCTGCGCCTCGAGCGAAGTGACCTTTCCGCCGTATGATTCAAGCGTCATTTTTTTTGCCTCGACCTGTTCACGGGTATTGTCCACGAGGTTCGGGTCGAAATATTCGTCCTTGACTTCCGAAATGTACACGATCGTATCTCCTTTCTTGACAAAGTCGCCCTCGCCCACATACCATTTTTCTATTCGTCCCGCAATTGCCGTATGGATCGTTTGCGGACGTTGCTCCGGACGCAGCGTGGTAACGGCGCCCGAGCCCGAAATATTCTGGGTCCACGGAAGGAAAAGAATCAGCAGGGCAATGAGCGAGGTTACCGCGATGATCCGGTTCAGTATCCTGTAATGCGGCCGGTCGGCCAGGCTCCTGAGTGTCTGGTAACGCTCCTGCCCGAGGATGCGGGTGCGGTTGTCTTTGGAAAGGTTAAGCATGGCCTGTTTTTTTGTCGCTGATGATATTTCCCTGCTCCATCGCGATGATCCGGGTCGCCCGCCTGCGCCATTCGGGGTTGCGCGATGTGACCACGACGGTCCATCGGTTTTTGGGCGACATCAAAAGTTCGATGAGCTCACGCGCGGCATCCGGATCCATCATGGCCGTCGGGTCTTCAAGGAACAGGATCAGCGGTTTCCTGACAATGGCGCGCGCCAGGACGATCCTTGCGGCGATGGATGCCGAGAGCTGGCGGCCTTCCGGCAACAAGCGGGTCTCGAGGCCTTCCGGCATTTTGGTAATGTAATCGCGCAGATTCACCGCATCCACGGCCATCCTGAGGTCATCCTCGCTGATGTCCGGGTCATTGAAAGTGATGTTTTCGCGGATGGTTCCCTCAAAAGGCGTTTCCCCGATGGTTATTGCGGCCACGTGTGCCCGGTATTGGTGAAGATCGATCCGCCGAAGCGTGTCGTCATTGATGAAAACGGCGCCGGACGTGGGTTTGATCATCCCCGCCAAAATCCTGATCAGGGTTGTCTTTCCCGCCCCGTTCGCGCCCTCCAGCAATATTTTTTCGCCTTGGCCGATCTGCAGCGAAATATCGCTCAAAACCGGTAGCGGGGCGTCGGAATACTGAAAGGAAAGCCCCTCGGCGTGCAGGGCGATCTGGGTATAGCATGAAGTGGGCGTGGTTTGGGGAATCTGTTCGATCTCCATATCGGTTACCTCACCGATCTTCTCAACAGAGGTGAGGACATCGTAAAACGTTTCCAACCCGAGGATGATTTTTTCCACCGAATTGATCACCAGCAGGATGATGATTTCGGCCGCCACGAACTGCCCGATGTTCATCTGCCCGATGATCACCAGGTAGCCGCCGATGGCCAGAAGGCAAGCCGTGATCAGCACCTTGAAGACGATCAATTGGGTGAACTGCCGTTGCAGGACCTTGAAGTGCCGTTCACGCCGGGAAAGGTACTCGGCGGTAAGGCGATCGGTTTTCGAGAGGGCGAAATCAAAGTTGCGGCCTTCGTTGAAACCGAGGTAATTCCTGGCGATTTCCTGCAACCAGCCGGCCACCCGGTATTTGAATTTGGATTCGGCCAGCGAGCTTTCGAGCCCGCTTTTGTACGAGAACCGGAAGATTACGTACAAAAGCCCCAGCAGCATCAGTCCAAAAAGAATGAAAAACGGATGGTAAAGCGACAGCAGCACCACCCCGAAGGCAATCTGTAGCAAAGCCGCCGAGAAATCCAGCAGCAATTTCGACGTGCCCTTTTGGATGGACAGCGTGTCGAAAAAACGGTTGGCCACTTCCGGCGGATAATTTCCATGGTGCCTGACAAAATTGATTTTGGGCAACCGCGCGGCAAATTCAAAGGACGAGCGGATGAATATCTTTTGCTGGAGGTTTTCGGTGATCCTGAGTTGCATCAGCGAAAGGACGCCCACCAGGGCCACTCCCATCACGACGATGAAGATCAGCACGATCCACGAGGCGCTCACCCGTCCGGCCTGGATGAAATTGACGATCGCCTGGATCCCTAGGGGAAGCGTGAGGCTCATCAGCCCCGCAAAAAGCGCGTAAAAGAAAATCTGGTAGACATCTTTGCGGTCCAGGTCGAGCAACGAATAGAATCTTTTGAGCGGCGTCATGGCTTTTTGGTTAGGATGCGTTCAACCAAGTCGATATAGAAATCGCTGACGCGGACATCGGGACCCGCACTGGTGATGGTCTTGAGATGGCCGGCGAGAAAATGCTGGTGCAGGGCGCCCTCGACTATTGTCGAAACCAGGCTCTTGACATACGGGTATTCTGGGTCCACTTCCGACACGATGTTGGAAATCCGGTTGATCACGCTTTTATAGATCAGGAAGAAGCCGTCCTTGTTTTCGTCGTCCACTTCCTTGGTGTGGAAAGTTTTGGTGAACTCCGCCACGATGATCCTGTACAGGACACGCTCGTCGATGTGCTGTGTGGCCACATCGTCCGCCGGTGGTTCGGTTACCACACGCACGGCCGCGCGGAGCTTTTCCATGGGATCCGGAAGGTTTGCGGTGGCAAGCGTGATCCGGTATTCCGCCCAACCCCAATACCAGCAGGTCAGGTACACCAGCATCTTGTGCTTGCTGTCGAAATAGCGGTAAATCGAACTTTCATTGGAACCGATCCTTTCGCCCAGCTTCTTGAACGTAAAGTTTTCAAAGCCGAGTTCGTCGATGAGCAGGATTCCGGACTCGACGATTTTTCGGCCCAGAGATGAGGTTTCGGGATCCTTGACAAAAATTTTGGGATTTACCTGAATGCGTAGGGTCGAAAGCATGAGCATTAGTCTTTCTGCAAAATTAATAGTATTACTATTAAATTTAAAAGTTTAACAACTATTTTGTTTTTGTCCAATAAAAAAAGCCGGAACTATCCGGCCTAATTGGAGCAACCACGGTTATCCGTTGGGAATTGGTCCCTGCTAGAAGTCAAACAAATCGCCCAGGAACGAATCCTTGCGTTTCTTCTTGTAGTCGTAATGTGGATCGTGGTGCCGGCGCTCGTCGTGCTGGGGGTAACGCGCCTGGGCCGCCGGTGATAGGGACCTCTCAATAATCTTGTCCAGTTCGCCCCGGTCGAGCCACACGCCGCGGCAATTGGGACAATAATCGATCTCGACGCCACTCCGGTCGGTCATGACAAGCGTTTCGTTGCAATTGGGACATTTCATGATGATTCGTTTTGCCCAAAGATACGCAAAGCGAAGGGGCGAGGCAATGCTCCGGCGAGGCGATCCAAGCGATTTTGGCGAAAGTTTAGCGAAAGCCGCGCTGAACTCAATCTGGAAAGCCTGAAGATTTTAGACTACCTTTGCCCAATATTTTTTTCGCATGAATAACATTGTTGCCATCGTGGGCCGCCCCAATGTCGGGAAATCAACCCTTTTTAACCGTCTGATCCAAAGGCGGGAGGCGATCGTGGATTCGGTTGCCGGGGTGACGCGCGACAGGAATTACGGAAAGAGCGAGTGGAACGGTAAGGAGTTTTCGGTTATCGATACGGGCGGTTACGTCCGGGGTTCCGACGACGTCTTTGAAGCCGAGATCCGCAAGCAGGTGGAATTGGCCATTGATGAGGCCGACGTGATCATCTTCGTGGTCGATGTCGAGGAAGGCATTACCCCGATGGACGATGCGGTCGCCAAACTGCTGCGCAAGGTGACCAAGCCCGTACTGCTGGCCGTGAACAAGGTGGACAACGCCATGCGTGAAAAGGATGCGGTCGAGTTTTACAACCTGGGGCTTGGCGAATACTATACATTTGCGAGTATTTCGGGAAGCGGAACGGGCGAACTCCTCGATGCGTTGATTGATGCATTTCCCGAGAAGCCGGAGGCCGATAATGAAGAGGACGAACTGCCCCGGTTTGCGGTGGTGGGCCGTCCAAATGCGGGGAAATCCAGTTTCATCAATGCGCTGATCGGTCAGGACCGGTATATCGTCACCGATATTGCGGGAACCACCCGGGATGCGATCGACACGAAATTCGACCGTTTCGGTTTCAAGTTCAACCTCGTGGATACGGCGGGAATCCGTCGGAAGGCCAAGGTAAAGGAAGACCTTGAATTTTACAGTGTGATGCGATCCGTTCGGGCGATTGAGCATGCCGATGTCTGCATCCTAGTTGTCGATGCCACGCGCGGTTTCGAGGGGCAGGACCAGAACATCTTCTGGCTGGCCGAGAAAAACCGCAAGGGAATCGTGATTTTGGTCAATAAATGGGACCTTGTCGAAAAGGATACCATGTCCACCCGTGAATATGAACTTAAGATCCGCAAGGAAATCGAACCGTTTACCGATGTGCCCATCCTCTTTGTTTCGGCGCTCACCAAACAGCGCCTGCTCAAGGCTTTGGAAGCAACATTGCGGGTGTACGACAATCGAAAGTTCAGGATCCCCACTTCGAAATTCAACGACTACATGCTCAAAGTGATCGAGGGGCACCCGCCGCCGGCACTTAAGGGAAAATACGTCAAGATCAAATACTGCATGCAGTTGCCGACCGCGACGCCGCAGTTCGTATTCTTTGCCAATCTCCCTCAATACGTGAAGGAGCCCTACAAGCGGTTCCTTGAGAACAAGATCCGCGAAAACTGGGATTTTTCGGGCGTACCGATCGACATCTACATTCGGGAGAAGTAATTATTTGACATTCCGGGGCTTGTCGGCATACCAGTCGTTGAAGGTCAGGTTATCGCGGTGCGCATCCTTGAGCACGCGGATGACCATATAGATGATCAGCGGCGGGCCGATCAGCATCAGCACGGCAAGCAGGCTTGTGGAAAATTCGGTGTAAGCGACAATGGTCGTCGCAAAAACCACGATTGTGGTGAGCCAGACGAGTTTGATTACTGCATTCATAGTGGTTGGTTGTTGGTTTACCTAAAGTTACGACCGCGTGACCTGTGCTTGTGTTAACTGCAGCACAATTCACTTTACATCATCTCCGCTCGGCAGCGGTGAACCGATCGGCAATTCCATAAAACCATTTTTGTAGTACAAATTTTATAATTTTTCTTAAAGATTGTATTTCATCGATTTTTAATGCATTTTGTCTGCAAATTCGGAAGTGCTATACTAAATTAGTTGTCCCCAAACCCAAGCCACTTAACCCGACTTAGGTTTCGTAGAATATTTAATTGAAGCCCCAAAAATTAAATTCATATGAAACAACAATTACTTATCAGCAAGCCGCTGCTTTGCCTCTACTTCGTTTTCCTTCAGGCATTTGCGTTCTCGCAGGCCATCGGTGTGCCCACGGTCACGACCGCCCAGGCCACAGTTTCAGTGAGCTTTCAGGTGACCAACGGCCCATCCGGAAACTATTTTACCAACTCCACCGGCTACACCGTGTACCTCCATGCACCCAACGCATCGGGAATGCAGGCCATAGGGACGTTTTACTCGGCATCGGCCCCGGCTCCTACACCGTTGGCAAGCGCCATCGTTTCGCATGTGGTGACCATTCCGGCGGGAACGCTTCCCGGCAGCGGTTACCGGATTTCGATTGGGACGTCCCAGCCGTCGGCGGCCTCGGTTCCATCGGCACCCTTTGAAATTACCGCCTCATTCTCCATGCCGGCCCAGCTCAACGGCGCCATCAAGTGTCAATCGCCTGCCATCACGTATTATACCTTTACCATCACCAATACCGGAATGGTCCCCGATAGCTTTGGCCTTACCAAAGTGCAATCGCTCTACCCGTTGGCCTCGACTTTCCTCACGCTCACCGGACAACCGATAACCTCGACACCACAGCTCAATCCAGGCGAATCCTACACGTTGATGATGCTTTTCGAGACGCCGAACGGAACACCGCCCGAAAACTGGAATACCACCGTGGTCACCGCGACTTCGGCCTTGACGGGCGCAACCCTGCAGACCAATATTTCCACTTATATCTATTGCGGAAACAACAACGCCAATCTTCCCGACGCCCCCGATATGGAAATCGTGAAAACGGCCAATACCGTCAACGCTTCGGTGGGGGATTTCATCGACTATACGCTCACGATCCGCAACCTGACCAACAAAAACGCGCACAACCCGGTGATCAAGGATTTTATTCCCTCCAACGCCGACCTGATCAGCTACCATAAAAATCCGGCCGATCCACGTAACGTCCTTTTTACCTACAATGCGGCAAACCGCACTCTGAATGCGCTGGTTCAAAGCACCATGACGAGCGCGTCGATGCCCATGACCATTTACATCCGCGTCCGCACCACCTGCGAATCCGTTCCCACGGTCGCGAATTCTGCCGAGGTGTTCTCGGTATCGGGCGACACCAATAATGCCAACGATGTCAGTTCGGCGACGACCTTCGTCATCTACAGCCTGCAGGCTGCCGAGGTGGGGCGCTGGACCGGAAACCACAGCAGTGACTGGTTCGATTGCCGCAACTGGTCAGGAGGGGTCATCCCAAACAACAATACGAATGTGATAATCCCGACGAACTCCCCGTTGTCACTGATCAGTTCACTGTCGCCAAAGGCCCCGGCCGACCTGACGGCGCGTTGCTTCAACATTTCGATCGATGGTTCGGCGCATCTGGAGATGTCTGATGGGGGGCGCCTGGCCGTGGCCGGAAACTGGTCCTCCAACGGAAATTTCGCGCCCGGCGACGGGGTGGTCACGTTCATGGGCTGGCAATCGGGCCTCTGGCAATACATCAACGATTCCACCTCGGCGATCAACTTCTTTGACCTGACCATCGCATCACAGGGTGGGGCAAAAGGACTGAGCGTACCGACCGGTTCAGGCGTATTGGTCCACCACGCGCTATCACTGGTAAACGGCGATATCAGGCTCAATGGCAAATCGCAATTGGTCCAGACCGCCGATGGCGCATCGCTCAACCCCACATCCGGAAACGGAAAATTGCTCGTCGACCAGCAGGGGCAGTCCAATTACTATAGCTACAATTACTGGTCATCGCCCGTTGGCAACGGCAATACCTATACCGTGGGCAATGTGCTGTATGACGGCACGAACCCGGAGAACCCGCAACCGGTGAATTGGATTTCCGGCTACAACGGATCGCCCACTTCGCCGATCAGCCTTTCGCCCTTCTGGATCAACAAGTACCAGAACGGTTCCGGGGCGTATGCCAATTGGAGCTGCATCTTCCAGACGGGGCTTCTCTCGGCCGGGCAGGGTTATACGATGAAGGGTTCCGGCACGACCGCCCCGCAACAGAATTACACTTTTGTCGGCAAGCCCAACAACGGGCAGTTCACCAGCACCGTATCGGCAAACAATATGAACCTGAGCGGCAATCCCTATCCGTGTGCACTGGATGCGTACGCGTTCATCAACGACAACCTCTCGACAACGACCGGCACGCTTTATTTTTGGGAACAGTTTACCACCAACTCCAGCCATATTACGGCTAATTACGAAGGCGGATATGCGACGATCAACCTGACGGGAGCCACTCCTCCGGTTGCGCCGATCGGCATCAGTTCGGCGGGATCGAGCAACCGCACGCCCGGCCGGTATGTTCCGGTAGGACAGGGATTCCTGCTCTTTGGCAGCGCTACGGGCGGCACGATCACTTTCCGGAATCCGCAGCGCGCGTTCGTCCTGGAATCGGATGCGCTGTCAAATCCGATGTTCAGGCCGCAATCCGTTATGCAAGGCTTGAGGCTAAATTATTCCAGCCCCGCCGGAAACGTCAAGCGCCAATTGCTTTTGGCATTCAACCCCGGACTTGCCACGGCTGGTTTTGACAATGGGTACGATGCGGTCCAGATCGACACGAAGCCCAACGACGCCTATTTCAGGGCGGGCGATAAGAATCTGGTAATCCAGGCACGCGGCGATTTTGACGGCACAGCGGTCCCGCTGGGCGTGAAGGTTGCCAAGGCCGGGCCCGTGATCTTTTCGGTGACGGAAGCCGATGGATTCGAGGCCGTATCCCTGCACGACGGCCAAACCGGCCAATCCTATGATATTAAGGGAACCGAAGCCTCGATCTTCCTGCATCCGGGAACCTATGACGAGCGTTTTTCCATCCGCTTTGAACCGGTTGGTGAAAGTCGGCCCGTTGAAACCGGCAGCCTGACGGCATTCGTCGGGGACGGAACGCTCAATATCCGCAGTTTGGGTAGCATCGAAACGGTTGAAATCTACGATTTGTCTGGCCGACTGGCGATGAACGTTCCGCTCAACCGGAGGGAAGAGGCCCAGGCAGATGTGTCGGCACTGATTCCCGGCACTTACATGGCAAAGATTTCCGGGGACCATGCGCAAACGATCAAGATCACAATCCCTTAATATCCATTTGATTAGTTGCCCTAGCCATAAGGGGCGGCGTCGCGGCGTGAGCCGCGGCGCTTTTTTTTGCGAAATGCCGTACATTCGCGAGGCCTAAAACCCGGCCCAATGTTCAGACGTCATTTACTTTTCCTGACCTTCCTCCTGGCAATTGCCGCCCATTCCCAGCAAATCACCCTTTCCGGCCGCGTTGTGGATTCCATTACCAATCTCCCGCTCGAATCGGCGACGGTCTACCTGGAAACGGTACAGGATTCAGCCATGGTGGATTATACCCTAACCGATAAAACCGGCGCTTTTGCCATCAAAACGCGGAAAGTCGAGAAGCCTTCGGTACTTAAATTTTCCTTCATGGGATTCGAGACCAAGAAGATTGCAGGTACCTTTGCCGAATCGCGTGATTTCGGGACCGTCGCACTGTCCGAAGCTCCCAATATGCTGGGGGAAGTCGTCGTGAAGTCCGAGATACCACCGGTCCGCGTCAAAAACGATACGCTCGAGTTCAATGCATCGTCCTTCAGGATGCGCCCCGATGCCAATGTCGAGGCGCTGGTCAAGCAATTGCCGGGCGTCGAGATCGATGCCGATGGAAAGATCACGGTCAATGGCAAGGAAGTGAAACAGATATTGGTCAACGGCAAGCCTTTTTTTGATGAAAACGGCAAGATCGCCATGCAGAACCTCCCGGCCGAACTCATCAACAAGGTCCAGGTCACAGACCTCAAAACCAAAAAAGAGGAGCTCACCAAACAGGCCGCCAGTTCGGACGAGGCAAGCATCAACCTGACCATCGACGAAAAGAAGAACAAGGGTTTTTTTGGAAAGGCGACGGCGGGAGCAGGTTCCGACAAGCGATATGAAAGCAGTTTGATCGCCAATTATTTCGAGGGCCCGCGTAAGGTCAGCGTGCTCGCGTCGTCCAATAACATCAACGCCAGCGGCTTTTCCATGAACGAGGTCTTTGATGCAATGGGCGGCGGGCGCAACTCATCGTTCTACATGATGGACAATGGCGCTTTTGCGATCAACAACACCTATTTCGGTTCCGAGACGGGAATTACCCAAACGCATCTCGCGGGCGGGAATTACGCCGACCAGTGGTTCAAGGATTTCGAGACCGCGCTCAATTATTTCTACGTCGAAACGCACATGCGCAACAACAACAGGACCGACCTGACGACATTCCTGCCGCAGGGGAGTTTCAACACGCGGTCGCAGGCCAGGTTCAGGAATGACCGGTTGGCGCACAATGCCGGCTTTCGGGCCGAATACAAGATCGATTCCACGGCCACAATTTATTTCGAACCCAAATTTTCCCGCACCGTAACCCGTGGCGAGGATACTTATTCAAGCGTTACCCGTGATCAGGAGGAAAGGCTGACCAATGAGGTCGCGACCGGGACCCGCCAGGAATTTATCAGTTCAAATTTTTCGTACGAGCTCAATTTCAACAAGTCTTTGACCAAAAAAGGCAGGGCGATTTCCGCCGATCTGGACGGGGATATACGCGACAGCGGCCGCGAACGTTTTTACAACAGCAGCTCCACTTTTTACGATGACCTGGATGACGACGGTACGACCGACCAGGAACGCGTCGACTTGCGCAACCAGCGTTTTGACCACGCCGACGAAAGTCGCAATACCTCGATTTCATTTGAATATACCGAGCCCATCGTCGACTCGGTTAGTTTGACTGTGGGCGCGAGGAGAAGGATCAGCGAGGCCGCGAATTCGCGTGATGTCTTTGATTTCGACGCGGGAACGGGAGGCTTTACCGATGGGAACGACCTGCTCACCAACCGGCAGGATTATGTTGAATTCCGAAGCTCGCCCTTTGCCCGGTTTTCCATCAACAAGAAGAAGTACAATTTACAGCTTTCCGGCGGCGCCGAATTCATCGACTATAACGCGAACGCGCTTTACCTGGGCGAGCGGGCACAAGTAAGCCGAAACCTCACCGCACCTGAAATCTCCACCAATCTGAATTACCGCTTTTCAACAAAGGCGTCCCTGTATTTCAGTTATTCGTACCGGGTCAACATGCCCTGGATGACGCAGTTGCTGCCGATTGCCGACTTGTCGGATCCGCTCCACACCATCACGGGCAATCCCGATCTGGATCCCTCGCAAAGGCATTCGTTCTATGGGAATTTCCGCAATTACGACCATTCTTCCAAATCAGGGTATAATTTCTATGGCGGGGGCGGGAGATCAGACCGCGTAACGGTTGCGCGCACGACGTATGCCGATACGGGCGAGCGAAGCACCACATATGTCAATGTCGACGGAGTACTCAACAGTTGGTGGGGCTTCTCCTGGAACAAATCGAAGAAGATCGAGGCCCATTCGTTTAAGTATTCATTTGGGATCAACGGTGGATTTGACCGAAGCAAGGGCTTTACCAATGGGCAATTGTTCCTGGCCGAATCGCTGCGTTTGACGCCGCAGGCCTCGTTTACCTACGATTATGGCGAACTGCTGTCGGTCAATCCGTCGTACAGTTTTACTTCGTCTACACTGGATTACCAGAATTACATTGTGGACCGTGCCGTAAACCTAAGGCATCGCGCGAACCTGATGATCACTTCCTATTGGCCGAAGCATGTCGTTTTCGGAAATGATTTTACGTATACCTACAATTCGAATATCGCGGGCGGATTCCGGAAAGACTTCTTTTTGTGGAACGCAAGCCTCGGGTATAATTTTCTCGACGACAAATTGCTTGCGAAGGTTAAGGTATACGATGTTCTGGACCAGAACCAGAATGCCACCCGATCCATTACCGCGACGTCGGTGCGCGATGAACAAAACGATGTGTTGAAGCGTTACGTGATGTTTTCGTTGACGTTCAAATTGGATAAATTCGCGGGGAAACCTTCGGATAGATAAGCTACCAGCTTCCTCCGGCGCCGCCTCCGCTAAATCCGCCGCCCCCGAATCCGCCCCCGAATCCGCCGCCGCCAAAGCCGCCGCCACCGCTTCCGCCGCCAAACAGGCCACCTCCACGTCCGGAACGTCCCAGGCTGCTCAGGATAATGATGTCGGCCAGGTCCATGCCGCCGCCACGGCCGCCACTGTTGCCACCGCCGCGCCTGCCGCGTGCGATCAGGAAAAAGATGACCAGCCCGATCACGATAAAGGGCGCGATGGGAAAACCGCCGTCCTTCTTGCCGGTTTTCCGCGTCCCTTTATATTTTCCCTTCAGTACGTCAAAAATCGCATCTGCTCCCTTGTCGAGCCCGCGATAGTAACTTCCGGCCTTGAACTCGGGGATGATGACATTGCGGGTCAGTTCGCCCGTGATTCCGGCCGAGAGCCTGTCTTCCACACCGTAGCCCGGCGCAATCCAGATTTTGCGTTCAGCCTCTGCCAGCAATATGAAAACACCATTGTCCTCCTTCGCCTGCCCGATGCCCCATTCATGGCCCCATTTGGGTGCCAGAATCCCGATGTCCTCGCCCTTTAGGGTTTCGATAGTGGCGACCACGATCTGTGTCGAGGTTGAATCGGAGTAGCGGATAAGCTTTTCCTCCAGCGCCTTTTCCTCGTCCGGCGACAGCATATCGGCATAATCGTATACGCTTGTCTGGAAATCGGGCTTGGCGGGTATGTCGAATTGCGCCCAAACCGAAGCGGTGAACAGCAGCAGGAAAAGGGACAGGTATCTACCCATTTGAGATTTCGTTTGAAAGTTCGTTGGTATCGTCGTGGCGGCCGGGAAAATACTGTTGCAAGCGTTCACCGGCGCGCGTGATCCCGTCGATAAGCCCCTGCTTGAAATTCCCGCGCCTGAATTCGGCCTGCATGGCATCCTTGGTGCAATCCCAGAAGTCGTCCTCGACCATGTCGTCGATTCCCTTGTCTCCGCAGATCGCAAACTTGTGGTCTTCGGCCGCGACGTAGATCAGTACGCCGTTGCGCAGCGCGGTCGCACTCATGCCGAGCTCAACAAACAGTTCCTTGGCGCGAACAACAGGGTCGCCCCCGGGGACCTTGCGCTCGATGTGCACACGGATTTCACCCGACGTGGCCGATTCGGCGGTGCGGATCGCCTCGACGACCTGCCGCTCGTCGGCCGCAGATAATAAAGCCTCGGGAGTCACGGTCAGAATTTGACTTCGACGGGACGGTCGGCACCTTCGACGGCGTTGAAATACGCTTTTTCGGTAAACCCGAAAAGACCTGCGAAGATCGAGTTCGGGAATGTCTTGATGTGCGTGTTGTACGGTTTGACAGCCTCGTTGAAACGGGTGCGCGCGGTCAAAATCTGGTTTTCGGTGCTCGCGAGTTCGTCCTGCAGTTTCAAAAAGTTCTGGTTGGCCTTCAGGTCGGGATACTGCTCGACGGTCACCAACAAACGCGAAAGGCTTGAAGAAACCCCGCTCTGCGCCTGGTTGAAAGCCGCCAACTGCTCGGGAGTGATGTTGGTTGGGTCAACGGTCACCTGCGTGGCTTTTGCACGTGCCTCGATCACCGCCGTGAGGGTCGATTTCTCGAATTCGGCTGCGCCTTTTACCGTATTGACCAGGTTGCCGATGAGGTCATTGCGGCGCTGGTAGGCGGTCTGGACGTTGCCCCACGATTCTTCGATGTTCTGATTGAGCGTGACGGCTGTGTTGTTCACGCTTTTGGCCCACATGAAAAGGATCAGCACGATACCACCGATGATGATCCAGGGAAGGAATTTTCTCATTTTGTAAGTTGGTTAGTTGGTTAGTTGAATAGTTGTAAAGTTATAAAGTTTGTCGAATGTCGCGTGACGAATGTCGAACGAAGCTACAAATAGTCGAATGTCGCGTGACAAATGTCAAATGAACCACTAAAGCTACTTAAGAACAACATTTATAATTTGTAATTTATAATTTATAATTGTTCTTTCATTGCCTGTAGCTGCGCCTTGATCCCCTCGAGCTTCGCAATGATCTCGAACTTGTCAAGCGTTTTCTTTTGGCCGTTCCGCAGGTGGGTGCGGGCGCCGTCCAGCGTGAAGCCGCGTTCCTTGACCAGATGGTAGATCAGCTGGAGGTTTTTGACGTCCTCGGGCGTGAAAAGGCGGTTGCCCTTGGCGTTTTTTTTGGGTTTGAGGATGTCGAATTCCTTGTCCCAAAACCGGATCAGCGACGCGTTGACGTTGAATGCGCGCGCGACTTCGCCGATGCTGTAATAACGTTTGTCAGGTGATAGTTCTATGTGCATCAGTCAAGTGATTGGTTTTCCTGGTTGGCGATTTTTGAAATGGCGACGTATTCGGCGGCCGAAATGTTCCCGTAATAAAAATTGAGCGGGTTGACGGGCTTGCCGTTCTTGTGTACCTCATAATGCAGGTGCGGAGCCTCCGACCTTCCTGTGGATCCCACAAACCCGATGACATCGCCCCGTTTGACGCGCTTGCCCGGCCGGACGTTGTATTTGGACAGGTGTGCGTAAAGCGTTTCATAGCCGTAGCCATGGCGAAGCACGATGTGGTTCCCGAAACCCGACCGCGAGTTGTCGGCACGGACGACCACGCCGTCACCCGTGGCGAATATCGGCGTTCCCGACCTGGCCGAAAAATCCATTCCTTCGTGGAATTTGCGGATCTTGGTAAACGGGTCGCTTCGGTACCCGAAACCCGATGCAAGCGATTTAAGATTTTCGTTGCGGACGGGCTGGATCGCCGGAATCGCAGCCAGCAAATTGCTTTTGTCCCGGCCGAGCTTGGCGATCTCGTCCAGCGAACGCGATTGGATCACGAGCCGTTTGGAGAGAACGTCGATGCGCTTGGTAGTATTGATCACGAGCTCCGAATTGTCGTAGCCTTCCAGGTCGCGATAACGGTTTATTCCGCCGAATCCCGCTTTGCGTTGCTCCTCGGGAATCGGTGCCGAGTTGAAATACGCCCGGTAAATATTGTTGTCGCGATCTTCAAGCGAAGCCATCGCCTCGTCGACGTGGTCCATCTTCTTGTTGAGGATCTCGTACCGAAGCCTCAGGTTCTGGATTTCCCTGCTCAGCAGCCTGTCGCGCGGGGTCTCAAAGAAGGGCGTGTTCAATAGCACGATGAAGGCCAAAAACCCGAACAGCGCCGACGAAAGCAAAAACAGCCCCGCATAGGCGAACTTGGTCCGCTTGCGCCGCTTGATTTTCCGGTAGGCGAGCGTCTCCGGATCGTAGTAATATTTTACCTTCTTCATTTGTGAAAATGTCCTACTTTTGCGTGCAAAACAGGAGTTTTCGGGCCATTTTTCGGCACCTGAACAAATTTATAAAAATGTTTGTCCCTGCTTGCGGTTTCGACAAATATTTAGTGTGCAGGAAGACTCTTTCACGGATGTGCTTTCAATTTGCACATTTTCACATTTACACATTTTCACATTTCATATGCGATCACAAGACATCCGCCGCCAGTTCCTCGAATTCTTCCAATCCAAAGGCCACCTGATCGTCCCTTCGGCGCCCATCGTTTTAAAGGACGACCCGACGCTTATGTTCAACAATTCGGGGATGGCGCAGTTCAAGGAATATTTCCTGGGCAACGCGGTTCCCAAGAGCCCGCGCATCGCCGATACGCAAAAGTGCCTTCGGGTATCGGGCAAACACAACGATCTAGAGGAAGTCGGCATCGATACTTATCACCACACCATGTTCGAAATGCTGGGCAACTGGTCCTTTGGCGATTACTTCAAGAAGGAGGCGATCCATTGGGCGTGGGAATTGTTGACCGAAGTCTACAAGATCGACAAAAACATACTCTATGTGACCGTTTTCGAAGGTTCCAAGGAGGAAAACGTACCCTTCGACCAGGAGGCGTATGACATCTGGAAGACGCTCATCGACGAAGACCGGATCCTGCTCGGTAACAAAAAGGACAACTTCTGGGAAATGGGCGACCAGGGTCCGTGCGGGCCGTGTTCCGAAATCCATGTGGACATCCGTTCGGCCGAGGAAAAAGCCGCAATTCCCGGGAAGCAACTCGTCAATGCCGATCATCCGCAGGTGGTGGAAATCTGGAACAACGTGTTCATGGAATTCAACCGCAAGGCCGACGGCTCGCTTGAGAAACTTCCGGCGCAACACGTCGATACCGGAATGGGTTTCGAGCGCCTCTGCATGGTCTTGCAGGGCGTCCGTTCAAACTACGACACCGACGTCTTCGCCCCCCTGATTGCCAAAATCGAGGAATCGACGGGAGCCAAATACACCAAGGAAACTTCGGATAAGGAACTTGAAAAAACCAACATCGCCATCCGCGTCATCGCCGACCACGTCCGCGCGGTTGCCTTTGCCATCGCCGACGGCCAGCTTCCGTCGAACACGGGTGCGGGTTACGTCATCCGCAGGATCCTGCGCCGCGCGATCCGTTACGGCTTCACATTTCTCAATACCAAAGAAGCCTTCATTTATAAATTGGTGGCGACTTTGGCCGACCAGATGGGCGATTCGTTCCCCGAGATCCGCAGCCAGCAGCAGCTTGTTTCCAACGTGATCCGCGAGGAGGAGCAATCGTTTTTGCGGACGCTCGACCAAGGATTGCAGTTGCTCGACCAAGTCATTAAGGAAACCAAAGGCGAAACGGTTTCGGGCGCCAAGGCGTTTGAACTGTACGATACTTTCGGTTTCCCGATAGACCTCACGTCACTGATCCTGCGCGAACGCGGGCTGTCTCTGGATGAGGCCGGATTTGACGCCTCCATGGCCGAGCAGAAGAACCGTTCCCGCGCAGCCTCCGAAACATCGGCCGGCGACTGGGTCATCGTGTCGGAATCTGCAGCCGACCAGCCATTCGTGGGCTACGACCTGCTCGTGAACGAAGTCAGGATTTTGCGCTACCGCAAGACCGAATCCAAGAAGGACGGCACGCTGTACCAAATCGTCCTGGACCAGACGCCTTTCTATCCCGAGGGCGGGGGCCAGGTTGGCGACAAGGGCGTATTGCGCTCGGCCAACGAATCGGTCGAGGTCATTGACACCAAAAAGGAAAACAACCTGATCATCCATTTTACGCGTTCGCTCCCCGCGAATGTCGAAGGGAAACTCATAGCCGAGGTCGACGGGGCATTGCGCTCAAGGACCGCGGCCAACCATTCGGCGACGCACCTGATGCATTTGGCGCTTCGCACGATCCTGGGCACGCATGTCGAGCAGAAGGGCTCGCTCGTGGCGCCCGATTACCTGCGTTTTGACTTTTCGCATTTTGCCAAGGTCACCGACGAGCAACTGCGCGAGGTGGAGAAATTTGTCAACGACCGCATTTCGCAACAGATTGCCCTGCAGGAGCGCCGGCAGATGGCTTTCGCCGATGCAGTGGCCGAGGGCGCGATGGCGCTTTTTGGCGAAAAGTACGGCGATAAGGTCCGTGCGATCAAGTTCGGCGATTCGATGGAACTCTGCGGAGGCATCCACGTGAAAAACACCGCCGACATCTGGCATTTCAAGATCGTGTCCGAAGGTGCGGTGGCGGCCGGTATCAGGCGCATCGAGGCCATCACGGGTGATGCCGTCCGAAATTATTTCGACAACCAGGAACACATGCTCTCCGAAATAAAGGCAGCGCTCAAAAATCCGCAGGACGCCGTCCGCCAGGTCAACAGCCTGATCGACGAGAACGCAAAGATGAAGAAGCAGCTCGAGCAACTCCTGCGCGACAAGGCCAAGAACCTCAAGGGCGAATTTGCAGGGAAACTGCAGGAGGTAAACGGAGTGCGATTCCTGGCCGAAAAGATCGAACTCGATGCTTCGGGAGCCAAGGACCTCGCCCATGAACTCGGTACGCTGGGGGACAATCTCTTTATCGTTCTGGGTTCGGTGACAGACGACAAACCCACGATCACCTGCTACATTTCAAAAGAACTCGCGGCATCGCGCGGGCTCAACGCCGGGCAGGTCGTCCGTGAGCTTGGAAAATTCATCCAGGGCGGCGGCGGGGGCCAGCCATTCTTTGCGACGGCGGGGGGCAAGGACGTCTCCGGTCTTTCACCGGCACTGCAAAAAGCCATCGACTTCATCAAATAACAGCAAACCCGGGGCAAACGCTTCGGTTTTTTTATTGGCTGGAAAATACGCAGTCCTTCGTATTGCCGCCCCAGCTCGCCGAACATACTTTTATCAAAAATTTTTTTGGGATAAATCCTTAAAAACCAATGATGAAAAAATCGGCGCTACTTTTCTTTTTCCTGATGGCATCCGTCCATGGCTATTCCCAGCGTCCGGTCCTGAGCGACCAGGAGACGGTTGAGCGGGCGGTTATTGCCGAGGTGGACGAAGTCTTCGCATCGGAGGATTTCACCAAAAAGAAGAATCGCAAATTCCCGGAGGTTTCGGGTACCATGACCGTTGACATCGGCGTGGTGCAAAACGGCAAAGTTTCCACTTTTTTCAAGGCCGAAAGCGACATCCGCAACATCGATTTCATCGACTTCATGTCGCAATACATCCTTGACCACAAATTCCGGTTCAAGCTTCCCAAAAAGCAGCGCTACAAAATCCGTCACACACTTAAATTTTAGATAATGAAAAGAATGCTTTACCTATTTATGGTCCTGGTTGCGGCCCAGCCCACGCAGGCGCAATTGGGCAAACTGATGTCGCTTGCCAAGGGCGGCGGAGCCAAGAAATCGGGCAGCCTGTCCACTGTCTGGGAATCCGAATTTGACAACAAGGCCACGAGGCTGGCCCTTACATCGGGCGACGGCTCGATGATCATCGGTACCGACGATAATTCGGCGACCGTACTGGACGCAATGGGCAAAACCATTTGGAGCGGCGATTTTAAGAAGATCACCTCCAACGGCACCAATAAATCCGAATACCAGTACACCATCTGGAAGGACAAGGGCGGTTACCTGTTCCTCTTTGACGAGCGCAGCATGGGCAAGGACCGGGTCGCCGTCATCGACATCGCGACGGGAAAGGAACTGTGGAATTCGGAACAATACCAGAACCTGCTGCCAAAAGGGACCGCCGCGGAAGAAGGCACCGACCAAGGCGAACTGGAAACCGTCAAGTACATCAGCGAACTGGATGCGTTCCTGATTTCGCAAAAGGCGTCGGTGATCCTGGTGAAAGCCGGTACAGGCGAGAAAATCTGGGAGACCAACCGCTTCAAGGGAGGCGTCGGGAAATACATTTACAACCCCGCCAAGAACGAGATCATCATGGTCAACTTCAAACCGACGGGGCTCGGGGCGCTTTTCGCCGGGTTCAAGAACCAGCTTGTGCGCATCAATGCCAAAAACGGCGACGTGATCTGGGATGCGACCTTCCTCGGCGTGGTGGAAAAGGAGCTTGTGACGCGCCGCGCCATCGTGGACATGTGGCTCAAGAACAACAAGGTTTTCCTTTACCTGAACGGCCTCGCGGTCTACGATTATGACACGGGACAAAAACAATGGGAGTCTGTTTATGAAAACGACATGGACGGAGGCAACGGGATCAAGCTTCTCGGCGCAGGCAAGCGTTCCAAAATCTACCGCACCATCGCCGATCCGCTTTTTACCGAGGATGCCGTCTACCTCACGCTTTTGGGCAACCGCGACCGCGCCAAGTTCGTGGAAAAGCACGATTTGCAAACGGGTAAATTGCTGTGGACGTCCGAAAAGATCACGGGCGCTTTTTCGATGCCCAACATCTATAAGGCCGGCAACAAGATCCTTGTCCAGGTGGGAGGCAAGGTCCAGGTGCAGGAATACCGCCAGGAGCAATCGGCCGGTTATGGCGGCTTTGGCGGCGGTACGAACTGGGTTCCTTACATTTACTGGGATTATAAAAACCAGAAAAACAGTGTGCTGTGCCTAGACGACGCTACCGGGAAAACCGCGTGGAGGTCGGAGAAATTCGACAAGCGCATCACCGACCTGATCCTGCAGGACAACAAGACCGTTTTTGTGGGCGACGGCGACCAGTTCTATTCCTATGACATCGCCAGCGGAAACCAGCTTTTTGACGTCAGGCACAACGACGCCAGGGTGGGCAAGGCGACCGATGTCATCGACTTTGGCCAGCAAGTGGTGGTACTGAGCGAAAAAGGCCTTGCCTCCTACAACAAGAAAGACGGTTCGCGCGCCTATGCATCGGAGAAAATCCGCGGTGTGGACTATTTTTACGAGGTCGGCGGAAATTATTTCCTCCGCGACCAGCGCAACAGCAAAAACATCATCCATGGGATCGACATGACCAACGGAGACACCAAGGGTTCGGTGCAGTCCAAGGGCAAGGGCGGAAGCCCGGAGTATGGCGACGGCATCGACATCACCGACGACGGCGAGTACATTTTTGCCTTCAAGGGGAAGAAGGTGGAGAAGATCAAGGTGAACAATTAGCGGTCAGCCGTTAGCTATCAGCGCTATACCGGTTATTCATAACCCAAAACCAGAAGCTGTCCAACCGGGCAGCTTTTTTTGTTCCGATGGAATTTCAAATGCGTATGTTTGTGCAAAACAATCGGATGAAATTTTATTGCGCTGCATTTGCCCTGCTGATGATCCTTTCGGGATGTTCCAATGACGAAAATGGGTCTTCGGCAGTCCTGCTCCGTAAACTCGTGCAGACTTCAAACGGCGAGGATTTCACCGCGACCTATCATTATGATGGCAACCGGCTGGATTATATCGAAATCGGCCAGGACGAAGTCATCGATTATACCTATTCGGGGAACCTGATCAGCGAGATCAGTTATGAAGATTATGACGGCGAGGTGTATCAGCGAACATTGTTCTACTACGAGAACGGGTTGCTGGTCAAGAACGTGACCACCCGGCCGTTCCAGGATTTTGTTTATGAAGCAGAGTATTTTTACAATCCCGACAGCACCGTGGATTTCACGACGATGTCCACTAACTGGGACGGATCGTTCACTGCCGGCAATCCGGGCAAATATTTTTTTGATACGCAGGGAAACCTCGTCAGGATCGAACAATATGGCCAGTCCGGGACTTCGGTGGTCCAATACGGCTATGACCAGCATCTGAACCCCTTCAACAACATCGAGGGCATGGCAAGGCTGATGGAATTCAATTCCGGCCCGCACAACGTCATCTCGATCGACGGAACCAGCCCGCGCACCTATGAATACACCTACAATTCGGCGGGTTACCCGGTTTCGGCTACCGTGGAATCCAGTGACGGTTTACAATCGGTTTCATACGTCTACTGATGAAGTTCTCCACGACGGTCCCGATTGCGCGCTCCGGAAAATCGATCGGGTACGGATCGCGGATCCTGCTGCTGGGCTCGTGCTTCGCATCCAATATGGCCGAAAAGTTTTCGATGTACAGGTTCAGGTATGAAGTGAATCCGTTTGGCATCCTGTTCCAGCCTACGGCGATTGCGGGTTTTATCAACGCGTGTATTTCCGGGAAAATTTATGGGCCGGACGATGTATTTGAATCCAGGGGCTCCTGGCATCACTTCCAGGCGCATTCGCAGATGGACGGCGCTTCGGCGGATGCAATGTGCCTGTCGCTCAACGATGCGGTCCTCCTTGGGCGCGAAAACATCCTGCACGCGACGCATGTCTTCATTACGCTCGGTACGGCGTGGGCCTACCGGCATCGGGAAACCGGCCAGCTCGTCGCCAACTGCCACAAGTTGCCACAGGTCCATTTCTCGAAGGAACTGCTTTCGGTGGACACCATCGGCGAAAGCCTCGACCGAATCATCCAAACCTTGCAGCAAGTGAATCCTTCGGCTCAAATTGTCTTTACGGTATCGCCCGTCCGGCATATCAAGGACGGCTTTGTCCATAACCAGCGCAGCAAGGCCAACCTCATTGCCGCCTTGCACGAGGCGCTCGACCGGTTTGCAGGCGTCGGGTATTTCCCTGCCTACGAGATCATGATGGATGAACTTCGCGATTACCGGTTCTATGCACCCGATATGATTCATCCCGGCGGGGTAGCCATCGATTACATCTGGGAACGGTTCGCCGATGTTTGGATTGCCGATGAGGCCCGGCCCGTGATGGCTGAGGTGGAATCGATCGTCCGCAGGCTGGCGCACAGGCCGTTCAATCCCGCGTCTGCGGATCACGGGGCTTTCCGGGCTTCCCTCGAGTCGGACATTGCGGTCATCACCGCGAGGTTTCCCCACATGCAGTTTTAAAAATACGCTGTTTTACGTATTGATTGGAGGTGTTTATTGGTCCAGATTTGTCACAGTAAAACCAATAACACTTTTATGAAAAATTACAAGACTTTCTGGAAATCCCTCTTTTTTGCAACAGCCATCCTGGCTTTCAATGCCTGCAGCGACGATGACGACAACGGCGGAGGCGGCGGATCCACTCCCAGCGGAACCTACGTGAAGGCTAAAGTTGACGGCACTACGTACGAGACTTACCGCATCCAAGGCGTTTCGGCCGCAACGGCGATTTCTACCGGATCGGGCGACTCAAGGCTGATCATGATCGGCGGGTCGATCGACATGAACGGTACCAAGGCCTGGTCTGTCAACCTGTTGGGGATCAACGCAACAGGCGAGTATCCGCTCAACGCCGATTCCAACAGCACGATCGCATACGTGGAAAACGGAACGGGAGTAAGCTACGACAACAGCAACTGTACGGGTACCGACGGAACCGTCAAGATCACTAAACTCACCGATACCGAAGTTGAAGGTACGTTCAGCCTCGTGGGCAAGAACGACGAGGACTGCTCCATGTCAAAGACAATCACGCAGGGATCTTTCCGCGGCGTTTTCATGAACTAGCATCGATCAAATCATGAGACCGGGCCCAGGCCCGGTTTTTTTAGCCCCAATCATCTTGAAGGAAATTTTTTTTTCGCATCATCAGCCACAGGAGCATGGTAATTTTTCTCATTGGTGTCATTATGTTGCTGACGGTGGCCATCGTGCTGCTTTGCATCCAGATCCGGCTTTCGCGCGAATCCCATCGCGGGGCATCGGCGCGGTTGGGCAGCAGGATCGAATGGCTGCAAAAGGCAAATGCGCGAAACGGTGCGTTGCTGGTGGCTTCGGACGATTTGCAGCACAAGCTCCTGAATGCGCGAAGGGAACTGGACCGAATGCTGATGGACGCGGCATCGGATAGAGCGACGTAATGCTTTTTTCCTATTTTTATCAGCAAAACTACCGATGGCAATCAGGACCTTAGCGCTTTTACTTTTGACGGTCATCGCATCGGCACAGCACAAACGCACCATCGATTCCATCAACAACATCGCCGTGGAGAGCATTGTCGCGAGCGGGGACCGGTATGAAAAGGTGTACCTCAGGAATGCCTCGGACGCCAAAAGCGCGCAGTATCCCCTGGGCCTCGCACAATCCTACGCCCGGCTTGCCCTGATTTACTATTACCGAGGGCGTTATGAACTCAATGTAAAATACAGACTTGCGGCGATCGAACTGTACAAGAAACTCGGGCTTACGGGGCCGCTGGCCGACCAGTATGGCGAACTCGGGTATTCCATGAAGCGCCGGAACATGAAAAAGGCGCAGCAGTACATGCAGACGGGGATCAAGCTCGCCGAATCGGAAAGCCTGCTCAGGGAAAAGCTCAAGCTCTACGACAACTACGGCGTGCTCAAGGAAATGCAGGGCCAACTGGACAGCGCGCTCCTCTATTATCGGCGTGGGCTGGATATCAAGGAACAGGTCCGGGACAGCATCGGGATTCCGTACAGCCTTTCCAATATTGCCGGGATCCACGTGATGCGCGGGGAATTTGACAAGGCAAAGCCGATTTACGAGAGGGCGCTTGCGATAAGGCGCGCCAAGAACGAACAGCTGGGAATTGCCGAGAGCCTTACGTTTTTTGGCAATATGTACATGGAGCAAAAAG